>NZ_VNIM01000100.1 GCF_007785815.1 Alterirhizorhabdus solaris
GTCCTTCTTGGTTGCCATGACGGTCATCCGCCGGCGCCGGCCGCCTTCGGGTCGCTCGATGAGGACTTCCTGCCGGTTCTTGGACATGTCGATGGCTACCAGCACGGCGCCGGCGGGCGTAGGGGTGGGCCATAGCAGCCTCCCGAACCGGCTCTTCCCAATGTGCTACGGCAGCGAGTTCATCGCTACCGCGGTCCAGAAGTGGCTCGGGCAGGTCGGAGTGAAGACGCTGTACATCGCGCCGGGCTCGCCCTGGGAGAACGGCTACAACGAGAGCTTCAACGGCTCGCTGCGGGACGAACTCCTTAACGGCGAGATCTTCTACAGCCTCGCCGAGGCAAAGGTGCTGATCGAGGCATGGCGGCGGCACTACAACACCGTCCGACCGCACAGCAGCCTGCGCTACCGACCGCCGGCTCCCGAAACGGCGACACCGCCATTGCCTGCCTCCGGTTCCGCTTCGCTCCACCTCCGACCGGCAATGGCGGTGGAGACGACAATGCACTAACGAACAAACTGGACCACCCGGTGGGGGCTGCTCATGGGCGTTCGGATAATCCAGTGATAGCAGTTCGACTGTGCAAGGGGAGCTGTAATGGAATCGGCGGCTGCAAAACGGTCTTGGTGGCGGACACTGCTGCTCCGGATAACGACCATTCTCTGGTTCTTGGGCGGCGTGGCCTTTCTGCTGAGCCTGCCCATCGCCCTGCAAGCCTCTCCACTGGTCATGGTCGTCATCATCGTGATCGCTTGCAGCCTCGCCGCGTTCGCGGTGTGGCTGGTGCGGTTCGTGCGCGGTGCCGGGACCGATCGCGCCGCATGGCCGAAGACTGCCGTGGGCCTGACCTTCGCGCTCACGATCCTGGTGGCCAGCCCGGTCTATTATTTCGCCACGATCACGCAGGTGACCCCCGCGATGGTGCCGCAGGCCACCTTGACCAACGGCGTACGAACGATCGTCTTCCAGGGCATGCAGCACGTTGGCACCGAGCCGTTTTACAAGTCCGTGGTCTATGACCTCGAGAGTGCGCTCTCAGATGACTACGCACTATTCTACGAGGGCGTTCGCCCTGCGAACCCAGCCGATGACGCCTGGTTCGACCGTACGGTGACGGGCGGCGCGGATCTGGGCACCACGTACCGCGACCTGGCCGGCCTATGTGGCCTGCGCTTCCAGAACGACTATTTCGGTCTGCTGGCGCGTGACGCGCGGCTTCATCCGGCCTCGCATGTCGTGGCCGACGTCAGCACGGCGGACCTCCACGCGGAATATGACCGGCTGATGCGGACTGACGCAGTGTTTGCAGATGCGATGCGCGAGAAGGAACGCGCGCGAGCCGGTGCTGGCAGCGTGAAGCCGGACGGCCTGGAGCGCATCGTCGCCTTCATGCGATCAGGCACGGACGGGCAGCGCGAGATCGGCGGCGTGCTCTGCCGGGGGTTCATGACGCTGGTGATGCGAAAAGATGCGAGCGCCGACAGCGAGGATCAGAGCGAAAAGCTGATCCTCGATTATCGAAACCGGGTGCTCGCGCGGGCGCTTCTCGACGATCCACGGCCGCGCATCTACGTCACCTACGGTGCCAAGCATCTGCCCGGCGTGCTGAGGTTGCTTCAGCGAAACGATCCGCGCTGGCGGATCGCGTCTGTCAAATGGCTCCGGACGATAGACCGTCCCGACGACCTAACGGGAACTATCCGATGATGACGACGCGCTGGGATCGCCGATTCGGACCGTCGGCGATGATATGGCTCAGCCTTGCCTGCGCGACAGCGGTCGGGGCTCAGGCTGAAGGTGGATCGCCGTCGGCAATTGCTCCGCCGGTCGCACAGCAGACCGCCGATTGCGCGCGACCTACCTACGCCACCGACCAGCTCGTCTGCACCGACGCCGCGCTTCTGGCGCTTGATACCCAGCTGGCAGAAATGATCACCGTGCGCGGACAGGCGGTCGAACCGGGGACGCCCTGGCGCGAGGAGCAGAAAGCCTGGTTCGATCGCCGGAGCCGGTGCGCGTTCCTTGCCGATCATCGGGGATGCGTGGCGGCTGCTTATCAGATGCGGCTGGTCGAGTTGCGTGCGCTTGCGTCCCCACCCGGCGCGGGAAACCATGTCCGCTGTGTGCCCGATCTTGCCGTCACCATCACTGGCGCTGGCGAATTGGGCAGCAGATCACTGCTGGATCGCAGCGGCCGGATTGCGCTGGTCGCGTTTCCGACGGGACGCGGTCCATGGCAGCCGTTCGTGACATGGCAGGCTCGATCGAAAACAGTACGGATCTCGTCCCTCGACGGGACCACGATCGCATCCTGCGAGCTGGAGCGACGGGATCTCTAGCCGGCGGAGGCGCAGGTGGCGCGTCCCGCCCCTTTCCCGGACCAGCTCAATCGGTAGATGACGCGGAACCCGTCATGGTCCGACAATTTGGGGCTGGTCGGCGAGCCGTCGAACATTGCCTCCACCCGGATTGGGGTTACGCGGACCTGCGATCCGGATGCGAAGAACTGCAGGTCCTGCGTGTCCAGCCAGGGGGCATCGCCATCCCAGGACATGCGCACCTCGCAAGCCGGGTTGTCCAGACAGTATTCGTGGACGAGCGCAAGCGGATTGTCCTGACGGAACGCGGCAAATCGCTCTGGCGAACGCCGCATGTTGAAATCGCCGCCCAGGATGAGCGGCTGTGACAAATCGTGGCGATCGGCGAGGAACGTCTCGAGTTCCAGCGCCTGCGCCTGATGTGCCGCCAGGTTCCGCGCGGGCGCGACCCGCGAAGCGTTACGCGCGTTCATGTGCGTGTTGGCGATCCCGATCAGCTGCGGCACGCCCGGTACCTCCACCGTCGCCAGCATCACGCCCTTGTTGGAGAGGCAGTCGAAGCCGGCGCAGGCCCGGCGCGAATAGGGATCGATCACCACTCCGGTGATCGGATAGCGGCTGGCGATGACGAGGCCCGAGGTCATCAGCCTGAACCCCAGTTCGCCCTTGGTCGGACGTGGCCGACCCGGCAGTCTGTCCCGGGCGGGATAAGCGCTGCGCTGCGTGCGGGACGGCCCGCTGGCGAGGGAGGGGTAGCCGGTGTCGACCACGCTGCGCACGGCGGCGGGCGAGAAGGCTTCCTGGAACAGTACGATGTCCGGCGCTTCACCCCGCTCGCGCAACCGGCGCAAGCTCTCGCCGATCGCACGCAGGCGCGCAGCCCGGCCACTCCGCGCCGGCCATTGCAACCCTTCGATATTGTAGATCAGCACATCGAGGGTGGTTGTGCTCTCGCCGGTCGGCGATGTCGTGATCGCGGTCGATGCTGCGCTGTCGCAGGAGGCCGAGCGAAAGGCAGGCAGGCCGATACAGCCTGCCAGACCCGCCAGCGCGGTAAGCGCAAGCAAGGCGCGCGCCCTTGCGGAAAGACCGGTCAGAAGCGGTCCCGCGTCATCGCCATCACGTCGATGAACTGGTTGCGGCGGCAGAAGCGCTTGTATGTACGTCGTCACCGTCACCGTCGTCGGCCCTCACGAAACCGTATCTACGTGATCTCAACGCGGATACGCCGCTGGACGCCGCGCGCCGGCCAGTTCCTGAAGGCCACCGGGCGCCTGAGCGGGAACCGCTCCCGGTGCCGTGGCGAGAGCGAGGATCAACCCGAGGCGCGTCCTGTACATCACGGCAAACACTCCTGTGTCGCGGGACGACATAACATGATCGATAATCCCGACATCCCCGGAATGTTCCGATCACGCGTCACGGCGATCTGCAGGGGGCGTGGCCGTCAGAAACCAGGTGAGCAGTTCGCGCCAAGCATTCACCGTCATGCCGCGCCCCGGAGCAGGAAAGATGTCCTGACAGGCGGCGACGAACGCCCGGTCGATGGCAGCCCGGGGTGCCAGCCCCGATGCCATTTCGTGCAGGCGCGGCGCGACATCGCCGAGCGGTGGGAAGGGGAACCGGGTCATCGTCGCCAGCAGCACTTCCACCAGTGCCTGCCCGATGATCTTCGCATCGTCGATGGTGATCCGGGCCTCGCTGGCGGCAGGGGCGGCGACGAGGTGGGACGCGAACACCAGCGAGAAGCGCTCGTCATTCTGCCGCAGGATGTCGGCCGTGGCCTGGGCAATGTACAAGGATTCGAGGGACTTTGGGATATGCACGGCACTCTTTCACAGGCTTCCGAAGCCGTGCTGATGCTTGTGGCATTGGCCGTCGTCGTTGCGGGCGGACAAGTTGCGGCGATAAAGCGGCTCCGGTCGCTTCCATCCGAGGCTGGGAGAAAATATGCCGGCTACCATGAACCGTCTTGCTCTGCTCCCGCTTGATCTGCCGCCAGGCCTGCGCGCCATCGCCACGGAACGACGCTTCGATCCGCATACGGAGTTATTTCTCCAGGGGCATCCGGCGACCGAGATCTTCGGTATCCTCGCCGGCCGCGTGACGTTGTGGCGTGTCGACGAAAGCGGCGCGCCCTGTACGCTGCTGCTGCTGGGCAAGGGCGAGTTGCTGGGATCGGTCTCGGTCGCACAGGGGGCACCGCATCTGACGTCGGCGACGGCGCTCGACCGGGTCACAGCGGTGTGCTGGCCGGCCCAGCTATTCAGGGAGACCGTCCGTCAGGACAGTGGGCTGGCGCAGAGCTTTCTCCAGGCGGTCGCGCGGCGCGCGGTACAGCTGATGGACCGCTTCGACGATATCGCCGGCCTCGATGTCGAGGCGCGGCTGGCCCGGCTGTTGCTGCGCCTGTGCGCAGACTTCGGCCAGCACGACGATGACCTTGCCGTGGTGATAGACATTCGCCAGCATGATCTGGCGGAGCTCGCCTTCACGACGGTGCCGACCGTGAGCAGGGTGCTGTCGAAATGGAGGGCCGACGGCATCGCCTCGACGCAGCGGGGCCAGGTTACCATTCCCCATCTCTCGCGCCTGGCCGCCCGCGGCGGCGTCCATCTCGACTAAGGCCGGCCTCCCGTCTGCTCATTTGTTGCGCCGGTCATCTCGCAACATTGCGGTCACGGCGACTATTGCCAGCAGATAGGTGCCAAGCTGGAAAACCGGCGCCAGTGGGGCACGCCCACCCGAGGCCTCGACCGTAAACGAGGTGAAGTCCCAGCCGCCGTGCAACAGCATCGGTAGCCAGATGACGCCGCTCACCCGCCTGACCACATAGAAACCAGCGCCCATCAGCGAGGCGACGACCCCCTGCAACAGCGAGGCGGCGAGCGGAATGCCGAACATCGCATTGGGCACATGCATCGCCCCGAACAGCAACGAGGAGCCCAGGCAGGCCCATAGTTCCCTCCCGGTCGACCCGCGCAGGCCGGTGACAAGCACCCCGCGCGCCAGCAGCTCCTCGTTGAAGCCGACAAGAATACCCGACGCCACCAGCATGGCCAGATGCGCCGGTGCGAGCGCTGCCCAGCGCGTGCCCCCGGCGTTCACGGCAATCATTCCGACCATGCCGACCAGGACGATCGCCGCCGCCCACGCCCGGCCGCTGCGGCAGGCCTCGCGTATCGAAGGACGCCACCAGCCTAGCCAGCTCACCGCCGAAATCAAGAACAGCGCGCCCAACGCCAGCGGCAGATCGAGGCTCGTCAGCGCGACGTCGGCCGACACCATGTTCGCATAGTGCGCGCCGACGCCGCCCCATGTAGCGAAGATGATGGCGTTATAGACCAGATAGACAACGATGGCTGCCCGCCAGTCCGGCTTTACCCGCATCGCTCATACTCCTGCAGTCCCTGCGGGACGGACCGGTCTGCTGTCCTTGCTGCGGCTTCGCAAGTTCCCGCGCGCCGCGCAATGGCGCCGCTGCGACAGCAAATTGTCTGGCGGCACGAGAAAAGTGCGGTCATATTGTTCTCGCGGCGGCGCGCCGAAGGCATGGCAGGGGAAAGCGATGGCGAACCATGGATCGATGCTTCGCGGGCCGGGGCTCGTCATCACCGCAGCGATGATCGTGATGCCGCCTGCCGGTGCGCAGACGCCGGGCGGCCTCGGCGACCTAGTCGGCGCACGTGGCTCGTCGGCCGAGCTTGACCTGCGCAGCCGCGGCTATGCCCTGTCGGGCAACAAGGACGGTTCCCCGGTCTGGTGGAACAAGGCGAAGAGCAGCTGCGTCTTGGTGTACGTCGATGACGGCCGGGTCCAGAGTATCCGGTCGGTCAAGGCGAAAGACTGCGGCAAAGGCGGCAGCGGGAATGCCGTGGCCGCAGTCGCGATCGGTGCAATTCTGGCCGGTGCGATCATCGCGGGCAGTTCGGGCGACAAGCACCGCGATCATGACGACGACTTCGGCGATGATCGCAATCGCGGCCGACACAGCTACAGTCCCGCGGACGGTGTCACCTGCTATCGTCGCGAGTCCACCTGCTACAAGTACGGTGACTTCTCCGCGAAGTGGACCCGGCGCGAATTCTGACATTATCGAACGGGGGTAGCGTCATGCTTGCCAAGACCATTTGTGCCGCGATGCTGGCATCGGCCGTAGTTGCCCCGCCCGTGCTGGCGTCCGCCCAAGCGCCTGGAGTCGAAAGCGCGAGGCAGATCATCGCCGAGCGGCTCTCGGCCGATCTCAGCCCGAAGCAGATCGGCGTGCTCAACATCGTCGCCCATGCAACGGCGTCCGCGATCATCTGCCCGCGCATCAACATGAATGACGAAGCGATCAAGGGCGCGCTGACAGCCGTCATTAACGAGCAGCTGCCGGACTTGAAGAGCGAGGCGGATCGGAGCGCATTCCGCGATCGGACGCTCGTCGGCTTCGGCGCTCTGGTCGGGCTGATGGTCGATGAGGCCGCGCCGAAGAAGGCGGCATTTTGCACCGCGGCCGAAGCGGAGATGAGGGAGGAGGGCACGAGATCGTTCGTCCGGCCCGCCCCATCGCCGGCAAAGTGAGCGGAGGATCTGGCAAGGGGGGCGACCATGATGCGCTTCGACAGCCGCCTGTGCGCCTTCCGGCCGGATCATCGCGGATGCACCGCTGCCGCCTACCGTATCCGAATCGAACAGCCCGACGCCGTTCTCGATCCGCCTATCGGACGATATCCATCCCACTGTGCGCGTGGCGGACTATCCCGTATTTGCCCGGCGATGGCGGCAGGGGTGTGAATGTTGTTCGACACAGTCGGCTCAATTCTGGCCGTGGCCTTGCCGTCGAAGGCCGGTCCGTGGCAGCCATTCCTCGCCTATGGCGGGCCGGACCGCCGCCTGTTGCTGAAGCGGGCTGGCGCACCCAAGGCGGTGACCTGCCATGTCAGGGACCATGGTGGCTAACGGCGGGATCGGCCGCCGTTTGCGCCACGGTCAGAATCCGTCTCGCGTCATGGCCATCACGTCGACGAACCGGTTGCGCGGATCGAAGCGACAGCGGAAGCGCTTGATCCCGTCACGGCCCTGATCGGCCGAGTCGTCGATCGCGCTGCCGCCCCGATCGGCCACCACGCGCCCCACCTTGATGTCCGCAGGTCGCACGCGATATTGCGCCGACGCCTGGCCCCCGCAGAAGGCCGCCATGCCGCCCGCCGCGATCGGCGGTCCCGATCCGATCGGAATATTGCCTGCACCCGGTCCAACCGCACTTGGCCGATCGAGCAAGCCGACCGTCAAGCTGAACGCGGCGACCTCTCCGCGGCGTGCGGCATTGCGCGTCAGATAGACGCGGACGCGATAATCGCCACCATCCCTTATCCGCTGATCGAACCGGTTCCCCGAGACCGAGCCGTTGAAGATCGCCATGTCGCCACGGGTCGGAAGAACGTTGAAATATGCCGAACGGTTCGTCGTCCGCAGCGAAACCGACATCGCCTGTCCCGCCCGAACGCCGACCAGATAGTCGACCGAGTCATAACCCCGCACAGTCCCCCTTACCGTCTTGGAGGACTCGCCGCGCGAGAGTTGCAGCCGCTCCGTACGAACCGGCGCCTGCGCGATCGCCGGGGCCGCCGCCATGACTGCCATGACCGGAACAGAAATCCGCTTCCACATGCTGTCAGCCTTTCACCTTGTACAGCCTGCCCTTGCCCGGCTGCCGCAACGTCAGAAGCGGCGATGTTCCTGACCGTCGATAATGTCGCAGGTGCCACGGAATGCGTAGACGCCGGTCCCCTGGATACTGATCTGGCCGCTGCGCCGGTTCATCGTGATGAGCGGTTTGTTGAGACCGTTCAGGCGATATTTCGCGCGGATGATATCCGGGCCGTTCTGCACCTCGTACAGATCCCACCACCCGTCATCGCCACGGCTGTTGATCGGCGGAACCAGCTTTTTCGGCAGGCGGATGCGGCCACCGCCCGCCCACAACTGGATCGTCAGCGAGGCGTCGAACTGCTGGCCGGTCATCTCGGTGCGGTTGCCATAATCGTAGCGGTGCGTCCGGCTGTTCCACTGCCAGCCATAGGTGGTGGCATAGCCCGGCCGCTGACCGTCGCCGAAGCAGATCAGGCCCAGATCGACATATTGCCCGTCCACCTGGTAGCGATCGCGCTGCTCCACATAGCTCGGCGACTGGCGCTGACTGGATGCATTGCCGCCATAGCCGATCGGGGGCCGGTAGCCGTCGTTCCGGTAACCGCCATCGTTGCGGTAGCCCCCGTCGTTGCGGTTACGGGCGCGGTCGTCATCACGATAGCCGTTGTCCGCCCGGTCGTCGCCGCGGCGATCGTCGCGTTTGCCGCAGTCGGGGGCCGGCGTGCCCGTGATGGAGTCGTAGCGTCCGTCCATCGTCGCCACGGTGACGCATTGGCGCGAGGCGGCGTTCCACCAATAGGTATAGCTGCGATCCTCGCCCGGCTGATTCCGGATGAAGGTGTAGCCGCGCGATCGCATCTGCGTCTCGGCGCCTGCCGCCCTCGCGCCGACGAGGTCGTTGAGGCCCGGCGGCGTCTGGGCCAGTGCCGGGCCCGCCAAGGCCGCGAGGAACAGAACCGATGGGATCGCCGTGGTGCTCTTCATTGCCCTCTCCTTATCGCAACCCGCTTTCTGCAACATCTGGAGCGCGGGAAAGCTGCATTCCAGTCACGGCTGCGGAATGACCGCGTCCATCACGGTGATCCTGCGATCACGCCCGTCATCGCCCACGCTTGAATTGGTGATGAGGATGGTGTCTCCGGGCCTCAGCGCGCCTTTCACCTGCTCGTAGAAGCGCCGGGGCAGGCGCAGGCGGTTGATCGTCGCCTCGTCGAGCATCCGGCCTGCGTCCTCATCGTGCCCGGGCAGGCCGACATACACCCACCGCGCGGCGCCTTGTGGGGACACGGTCAGCGTGATCACGTGCGATCCGGGATCATCGTCCTCTACCTGTGCGACGCTGCGGCCGATCTCCACCCCGTTGCGCAGCACGACGACCCTCTGGTCGATCTTGGATACGATGATCGTCAGCGGCCCGGTGGGTGACTTTTCGGGTTTCCAGACGAAATCGCCGTCGCGCAAGACGGCCGGTGCGACGGGGCGGCCGGTCGGATCGATCGGTGCCAGCAGGCTCGCGTCGCTGGTCCGGATATGGTCGATCGCGGATCCCGCGATGACGACCGTCGCGCCCAGTGACGTGATGGCGAACAGTTCCCGTGAGAAATCGAACGGCAGGTGCACGCAGCCATGGCTTTCCGGATAGCCCGGCAGGCCGCCCGCATGCAGCGCCACGCCATCCCACGTCAGCCGCTGCTGGAACGGCATGGGGGCACTGTTGTACAGGCTGGAATGGTGGTTGGCATCCTTCTGCAGGATCGTGAAGACGCCGGTCGGCGTCTCGTGGCCGGCCTTCCCCGAGGATACGGTGGCTACGGCGATCCTGACACCGTTACGGTAGACCGTGGCGATCTGGCGGGACAGATCGACATAGACCAGCAGCGGGCCGGTGGGCGCGATGTTCGGCGCCCAGACCCATTCGCCCGGTTTCAGCCGATCGACCGCACGGGCGAATTCGGCGGGGGAACTGGTCCGCGCGCCCTGGGCACCGGCAGGGGCGGAAAGGCCGGCCAGCATCGCGACCGCCCCGAATATCAGCAATCTATCAACGCTCATGCTCACCATCGTTTGCAGATATCGCCCCGTGAACCGAACCGGGCTGGCCGCGCGCGCCATCACCGGTGCGGATCCATAGTTCGCGCTGGGGCAGGGGGATCGTGATGCCGGCCTGATCGAGCGCCTTCAGGATGGCGAAATACAGATCGGATCGCACCGACAGGCGCTGGTTCACATTTTCGACGAAGCACATCGCCTTCAGGTTGATCGCGCTGTCCCCCAGGCTGTCCAGCACCACGCTGGGTTCCGGCCGGTCCAGCACGCGATCATGGTCGGTCAGCACCTTGAGCAGAAGGGTCCGTGCCGCTTCGAGGTCGCTGTCATAGGCTATGCCGACGGGCAGGGTGATGCGGCCGAGGCTGCCGGCATAAGTGAGGTTGGTGACGCTGCCGGAAATCAGATCGCTGTTCGGGATGATGACCTCGTGCCGGTCGAACGTCTCGATATGCGTCGAACGGAAGGCGATGCGGCGGACATGGCCCGAATAGGCGCCGACCTCGATCCAGTCGCCCACCTTGATCGGCCGTTCGATCAGCAGGATGATCCCGCTCACGAAATTGGCGACCACGGGCTGCAGGCCGAAGCCCACCCCGACCGAAAGCGCACCGGCGATGAAGGCGAGGCTCGACAGGTCGAGCCCGGCGGCCGTGAACGCCACCACCGCGGCGAGCGTGAGGCCGAGATAGCCGAAACCGGTCAGGACCGCCGCACGCGCGCCCGCCTCGATCCGCAGCCGGTCCAGCACGGCGTAGTGCAGCACGCGCTGCAGCCAGCGGGTCAGCGCATAGCCGATCAGGAAGACCAGGGCGAAGGTCATCACGCTGCCGAAGGACAAACGGATCTGGCCGATCGCGACACCGTTCTTCAGCGCCAGGATGCCATCGACGATCCGCTCCGGGCTGATCCCCCACGCCACCGCGACGATGGGAAGCGTCAGCACCGACAAGGCGAAGCCGAAGATAAGCGGCAGCAGCTGGAGATAGCGCGACGGCGCTCTCTCGCGGTGGCCGAACAGAAGCTCGCTCGCCTCGGTAATCGATCGGTAGAGGAAGAGCGTCGTGCAGACGGTGGCCAGCGATATCAGCGTGGACGTCAGCAGATATCGCGCGAGCGCGACATAGCCCACCAGCGCTGCCACCCCCGCCAGCCCCGCCGCGATCGTCATGAAGCGCGCGGCGGTGCGCACCGCGTCGTCCGGGCCGGCGTCGTCGGGATGGACGGTGCTCGCCTTCACGCTCCTGGCGCCGCGAGCATTGCGCAGGATGCGCGCCAGCCGCCAGATCAGCAGACTGGTCACCACCACCACCGCGAAAGACAGGAGCGCGCTGACGGCGGCCGAACTGCCCGGTTGCCGCTCGAAATAGTCGACGAGCTGATCCGCCGCCACGACGAGGCCGAGCGCCGTCATCAGCCGGATCGCGCGATCGGTCAGGTCGTCGGGCAGCCGGAGGAGCTGGGCTGCGGGAAAGGCGGGGGCGAACAGGCTCTGTCCCAGCCACCGCGCGTAGATTACCGCCAAGCCCGCGAGGATGACCTGGCCGCTCGACGCGACGAGGAACGGCAGGTCCGCCGTCAGCAGGCTGACACCCGCGAATACCAGCATGAGGACGGCTGCGGGAATGAGGATGTCGAGCAGATCCCGCGCGAACGCCAGCCCCAGCCGGCTGCGCGGCGAATGCGCCGGAATGCTGCGCCGGTCGATCGCGGCGCGCAGCGATCTTCGCCACCGCACGCCTGCCCAGACGGCGACGGCCGCCGCCGCCACCACCAGCGCGATGCGAAAGGCCAGCGGAACGCCGACGAGCGCGGCATAAGGCTGGCGGGTGGCGGCCGCCGTGGCCGGGCGCATCTCGCTGGACCGCACGTCCTCCGCCGCCGCAACCCATGTTGCCGGCAGGAGGATCGGGCGGTCGTGCGCGAACAATTTTTGCCGCCGTTTCTGGCGCAGGACGAGGTCGATCTCGTGGATCAACACGCCATCCCGGGCATAGACGTCCCGTGCGGCGATCGCGGGGGCCTGTTCCTGCGCGACGGATCGGCCCAGTTCGATGCGCTTCTGTTTCACCCAGGCAAGCGCTTCCTGCGGCTTGGTCGTATCGTCATCGAGCTGTGCCAGTTGGGCCTGCGCGATGCGGCCCTTCAATGTTCCGCGCTGCCCCAGGTCGAGCGCCAGTTCGCGCTGGACCGTGAGGTTCAGCCGCAGATCTTCCCACTGATCAGCTGTGACATGCTCGCGCCGCGAGAGCGGCAGGTCGAGGAGCGCTTCCGCTCTGGCCGCGGTCGCACGCCACTGGCCAAGGGTTCGCCAGTCGTCCGGCGTGGTCTGCGCCGCGGCGGGCGCGAAGGCTCCGATGAGACCGATCACGACGCCGAACCAGAAAAACAGGATACGAGCGATCAGCCTTGCCCCTCTCGTTGCGCGCCCCTGACCCGGGCAACGGGCCGCTGCCGGCGGTCCGGATGGCGATCATGCCGCAGCCGCGCAATCACGGCAATGCGTGTCGATAGTTGATGGCGCAGGACGGGGCCGGACTCGGGCGGTGCGAAGGCGTGGTGCGGCATGAAAGGCGAAAGGCATCACCGATCGATGCGACGTGCGCGCCTGTTTCGATAAGCGATTGCGGCCCACGCTCAAATCGGCGGAGTGCCCCCATAACCCGACGGATGCGATAGATACCGACTTATGGCGGGGGTAACGCTGGCAGGATCGGCGTCATGCGACGCGATCGAGGAGGTTTATCGCCATGACGAACGATGCCATCCGCCCGGCCGACCCTCTCACTGCGCCGCCATCGGCGGCGAGGCGTCCGCTGTCGGACGAGATGCTGCGCCGGATGGACGGCTATTGGCGGGCGGCGAATTATCTGTCGGTCGGTCAGATCTACCTGCGGGCCAACCCGCTGCTTCAGGAACCGCTGGCGATCGAGCATGTGAAGACGCGGCTGCTCGGCCATTGGGGGACGACGCCGGGGCTGAACATGCTTTACGTCCACCTCAACCGGATGATCGTGGAGCGGGACCTCGACATGATCGCGATCATCGGCCCCGGCCATGGCGGGCCGGGGCTGGTCGCCAATACCTATCTCGAGGGTTCCTATACAGAGCGTTATCCGGCGGTGGAGCGCAGCCGTGTCGGCATGGAACGGCTGTTCCGGCAATTCTCCTAGCCCGGCGGCATCCCCAGCCACGTCGCCCCCGAGCCGCCGGGGTCGATCCATGAGGGCGGGGAATTTGGCTATTCGCTCACCCATGCATGTCACGAGCAAAAGGGCCGATGTGGTGCGCCTCTATCTGCCGCCCGGTGCAACTGTATGCCGTTGGTGGCCGATCATTGCCTGCGCAGCCGCCATTATATGAACGTGATCGTGGCGGGCAATCAGCCCGAAGCGCAGTCGCTGGAGATCGACGATGCGGTGCGCCAATGCGTGTTCTGCATGCCGACGCAACCGACGCCGATGCCGCGCTGGCGATGGTGATGTTCTGCCGCTCGGTCGCCGAGCAGATCGCGGCGATGATGGCGTCGTTCGGCGGCATGGACATGATCGTCTTCACCGGCAGTATCGGCGAGCATGATGCCATAGTTCGCGACACGATCTGCACCGATCTGGCCTGGGCAGGCGTTCCGGCAGGGAGGTCACAGCGCACGTGCGGGGCAGGCGCTGCCGGCCGCCGCCGTTCTCCGGCCTGAACGACGCCGCAAGCAGCCTAGAGGCGTGGGACTCGAGAGCAGGTTGTCGCAGGGCCAAACCTCAGCCGAGACGCGCTACATCACCGCAAAACACCACTGCCGCGTAGCGGCTTCGTGCAATGGGTCACAAGCGCCCTTTCAGCGTAACGATCATCGCGCGCAAGGCGGGTCTGACTCGCCGATCAGATGAAAGAGCTGGCACCCTGGATAAGGTAGGCATCAATCTGCCAACACCTGCACTCTGCGCCCGTCGGCAACCTCGTCTGCCACATCATGTTCGATCACGTAGCCGAAGCCAGCGCCCGCACATATCGCGGCCGGCTGCCTCGGACTTCTACGGTAGCAGCCCGCCGCCGAGCAGGCGGTGGTTGACGCGGACATGACGCTCCCAATCGCCGGATGTCTCCGGCGGATTGTGTTTCGAGAATAGGCGGGTGTTCCGACCACGACGGTGCGCAGGTCAAGAAGACCGCGTGATGGAAAGCGCCCCAAGGCGGACTGGAGCTTTACTTGCGCCTGCGTCCAAAGCTGGTGTGCCTAGGGTCAGGACCCATTGATGTGATCGTCGCGATCTGATTCAGTCTCCGCAAGGAGACCGGGATGAGTGACCTGTTTTGGCTGACGGATGAGCAGATCGAGCGGCTGCGGCCGTTCTTTCCCAAGAGCCACGGGAGGCCGAGGGTAGACGACCGGCGGGTGCTGAGTGGCATCGTATTCGTCAACCGCAATGGGCTGCGCTGGCGAGATGCACCCAGCGAGTACGGCCCGTACAAGACGCTGTACAATCGGTG
>NZ_VNIM01000101.1 GCF_007785815.1 Alterirhizorhabdus solaris
CCATAGACGAAGCCGAAGGTGGGGTATGTGCTGCCGCCCAGCGCCTCGTTGGTATCGTACCACACGCGCACCGCGCTCCAGTCGTGTCGGGACGACACGTCCACCATCGTCACGTCGCGTTCAACCTGCCCGCGCTGGCCGCCGATGCGCGACCAGTTGGCATGCGTCACCATCAGAATACGCGGCGAGATGACGCGGCTGACGACGGCGACATGGCCGAGCTTCATCGCGGGCGTGGGACGGAAGACGAGGACCGCGCCGACCTTCGGCTTGCGACCACGATCATATTGCCCGTCCGCCTGATCCCACCACGTCCAGGCATCGCCGTACAGCGCGATGCCGGACATGCGGCGGGCGAACGGTACGCACTCGCCCACCGTTTCCGCGCGAAGCGGGGCGGCGAGCGTGGCGACGACGCAGGCAGCCAGCAAAACGGTGCGCACCCCCATGATCCCCTGCTCACCCCCCGAATCGACAGGGGAAGGAGCGCATCGTCGCCAGCCCGCCGCCAGACGAGGCAGGCCGATCCTGCGACGAGCCGTTGCTCTTGCGCGTCCGGTCGTTGCCGGATAGCGCGCTACCGGCATCTGCCATGCGATTGCGATGGACATTTTCCCCCGCCGGTTCATTCTTTGCGGCTGGAGACAGGTTGCGGAGGTTTCATGCCCACCAAATCGGATACCAAGCCCAAGGCCGCTGCAAAGCCCAAGGCCGCCCCCAAGGCTAAGGACGGCACGAAGGTGGACGGGCTGCACCGTCCGCTTCAGCCCTCGCCCGAGCTGGCCGCGGTGGTCGGCGACACGCCGCTTTCGCGCAGCGACGTGGTGAGCAAGCTGTGGGAACACATCAAGGCGAACGATCTGCAGAACCCGGCGGACAAGCGCGAGATCCTCGCCGACGAGAAGCTGGAGAAGGTGTTCGGCAAGCCGAAGGTGACGATGTTCGAGATGAACAAGCTCATCTCCCCCCACCTCAAATAAGCTGGACGCGCATTCCCCCTCATGGCCGAAAACAAGGAAGCGAGCGACCGCGCGGCCACCCGGCGGCGTTGGGTCACGCTCGGCGAGATACTGGCGGTGGCGGCGGTCGCCATCTCGGGGCTCACGCTGTGGGATTCGCATCAGGAACGGGTGCGTGCCGAGCAGAAGGCGCAGGCCAGCGCGACCCGCGAGGACAGCGAGGCGGCGACGCTGGTGCTGCGCGCGGCCCCCTCGCGTGACGGCGACCGGCTGACGCTGACGCCGCTGAACGACACGCAGGCGATCCAGGCGCAGACGATCCTGTTTCCCGGCGCCCTCGGCCTGACGCCGGTGGAGACGACGGGCGATCCCCGGATCGAAGCGGCGTGGTTCGACGAGGCATTGAAGCGCGCGCGCAAGGCGGCGGGTGAAAAAGAGGATGCGCCGGGCGACCAGCGCTTGCCGGTGGTCGTCGTCACGCATTATCTGGCCGACGGCAAGCCGCACACGGCTCGCGCGATCCACGATATCGGCTACACGCTGGACGGGCGGTTCCTGCGCGGCACGGCGGTGGTGCTGCGTGGCATGTCGGTGGTGGCCACGGTGCCAGGCAAGGCGATGCAGCCCCGGCTCGATGCCCTGTGGCGCAGCCGCCATCCGCAAACGGCGGAGAAAGCCGGGAAATAATCGTCCGCCGCGTTTGATGACGATGTGTTTCCGTGGCATGGCACGCCCTCCCTTCGGAGGTGGCCATCAGACAGATCGCGGCGCTGCCCTATCGGATCGAGCCGGACGGTTCGGCCCGCGTCATGCTCATCACCTCGCGCGGGACGGGGCGCTGGGTGGTGCCGAAAGGCAACCCGATCAAGGGCCTCGATCCTCACCGCGCCGCCGCGCACGAGGCGTATGAGGAGGCCGGGATCAGCGGCATCGCCTGCCCCACCGCGATCGGCCGGTTCCGCTACGCCAAGCAACTGAAGAACGGCCGTGTCCGCATTGCGCGGGTGGACGTGTTCCCGCTCTCCTTCGTCTCGCAGGCCGACGAGTGGCCCGAGCAGGACGAGCGCGATTTTCGCTGGTTCACCCTGCCCGATGCGGCGGCGGCGGTGGCCGAGCCGGAACTGCGCGCCATCATCACCGGCTTCCGCGCGCCGGAAATCTCGATGGGGATCGGCACCCGGCTGCTGACCCGCATCCGCCGTCTGTCGAGCGAGAAATCATCCATGCTGCGCTGGTTCCAGGCCCTCATGCCCAAACAGGGCCGCTTCTTCGAGCTGTTCGAGGATCATGCCGCCACGCTGGTAGCCGGCGCCGATGCGCTGGCCCAGCTGCTGGAAGGCAGCGACACCATGGCGGTGCATTGCCGCGAGATCTTCACCCGCGAGCAGGAGGCCGACGACATCACCCGCGAGGTGCTGCAGGATGTACGCCGCACCTTCATCACCCCGTTCGATCGCAGCGCCATCACCGGCCTGATCGGGTCGATGGACGACGCGATCGACCAGATGAACCAGACCGCCAAGGCCATCACCCTGTACGAGGTGACCGAGTTCCGCCCGCAGATGCGCGACATGGGCGGCATCATCGTGGAGGCGGCGCGGATCACCGCCGAGGCGATCCCGCTGCTGCGATCGCTGGGCACCAACGCCGGCCGCCTGCACGAACTGACCGAGCGGCTCGTGCGGATCGAGGGCCATGCCGACGAGATCCACGATGCCGGGCTGAAGGCGCTGTTCAAGGCCCAGAAGCAGGAGGACGGGCAGGGCAGCCCGATGGGCTTCATCGTCGGCCGCGAGATCTACGGCCATCTGGAAAAGATCGTCGATCGCTTCGAGGATGTCGCCAACGAGATCCAGGGTCTCGTGATCGACCACGCCTGAGCCGCCGCCCGTGGACATGATGCTCTCGCTGCCGCTGCTGATCGGCCTGATCGGCGTGGCGCTGCTGTTCGACTTTCTGAACGGCCTGCACGATGCAGCCAATTCGATCGCCACCATCGTCTCCACCCGCGTGCTGCGCCCGCAGTTCGCGGTGCTGTGGGCGGCGTTCTTCAACTTCATCGCCTTCCTGTTCTTCGGCCTGCACGTGGCGCAGACGGTGGGGACGGGGATCATCGAGGCGCATGTCATCGATCCGCAGGTGATCTTCGGCGCGCTGACCGGCGCGATCGTGTGGAATCTGGTGACTTGGGCGATCGGCATTCCCAGCAGCAGCAGCCACGCGCTGATCGGCGGGCTGCTGGGCGCGGGCACCGCCAAGGCCGGGCTGTCGGCGATCGTGTGGGGCGGGGTGCTGAAGACGACGGCGGCGATCGTGCTGTCGCCCGCGTTCGGCCTGTTCCTCGCGCTGATGCTCGTGCTGGTCGTCTCGTGGGCCTGCGTGCGATCGACGCCGATCGCGGCGGACCGGCGCTTCCGCAAGCTGCAGCTCGTCTCCGCCTCGCTCTATTCGCTGGGGCATGGCGGCAACGATGCGCAGAAGACGATGGGGATCATCGCGGTGCTGCTCTACTCGCAGGGGATGCTCGGCGGCGCGTTTCACGTACCCTTGTGGGTGGTGCTGTCGTGCCAGGCGGCGATGGGGCTGGGCACGCTGTTCGGCGGCTGGCGGATCGTCCACACGATGGGATCGAAGATCACCCGGCTGACCCCGGCGCAGGGTTTCTGCGCGGAAACGGGCGGCGCGATTACCCTGTTCGGCGCGACGTGGCTGGGCATTCCCGTATCGACCACGCACACCATCACCGGCGCGATCGTGGGCGTCGGCGCCTCCCGCCGGTTGTCGGCGGTGCGGTGGAACGTGGCGGCGAACATCGTCGTGGCATGGGTGGTGACGCTGCCGGCAGCGGCGGCGATCGGTGCGCTGGCCTATTGGGTGGCGGGGCTGTTCTGAAGGCGGACAGTCACGCTTGACACCACCATCACCGATCCATAGCACGGTATATATCTGTGCATGGAGTTTGTGATGGTCGGCGATGTGTTGCGCGAGGCGGGGCCGGTGTTTCTCGGCAGCCGGCTCAAACGGCTCGGCGAGCGGATGCAGGCCGGTGCGGCACGCGTGATCGCCGAGGCGGGGCTGCCGCTGCAACCGGCGCACATGCCGCTGATCGCCGCAATCGACGGTCGTTCGCTCACGATCGGGCAACTCGTCGAGGCAGTCGGGGTCAGCCAGCCTGGGGTGACGCGGGCGATCGGCCAGCTGATCGAACTGGGCCTCGCCCGATCCGACACCGGGCGGGACCAGCGCCAGCGCACCATCTCGCTGACCGAAGCCGGCGTCGCCGCGATGGCACGCGCCCGGCTCCACGTATGGCCGCGCGTGGAGGAGGCGGTCGCCACGCTGTGCGGCGGCGACGCGGCGGTGTTTCTCGACCGGCTCACCGAGGTGGAGAACGCGCTGGCCGCCACCCCGCTCGATGTGCTGGCAGCGCAGGCCCGGCCGCAGGTGCTCACCATCCGCGACTTCACGCCCGACCTCGCCGGCCACTTCCACGACATCAACGCGGAGTGGATCGAGACGATGTTCCGCATGGAGGACACCGACCGCGCCGTGCTGGAAAATCCGCAGGCCAGCATCATCGATGGCGGCGGCGAGATATTGTTCGTCGAGGCGCGCGGGCTGGGCATCGTCGGCACCTGCGCGCTCCAGAAGACCGGACCGGCCAGTTTCGAGCTGACCAAGATGGGGGTCAGGCCCGAGGCGCGCGGGCTGAAGGCGGGGGCGTTTTTGCTGGCCGCGATGATCGGGCGCGCGCAGGCGCTGGGCGCCAACCCGCTTTATCTGCTGACCAACGCAAGGTGCGCGGCGGCGGTGCATCTGTACGAAAAGCTGGGTTTCCGGCACGATGCCGACATCATGGCCCGTTACGGCGCACGTTATGCCCGGTGCGACGTGGCCATGCGCTACGTCGGCGCGGAACCGGGCGGCGCTCCGGGCTGATTCAAAGAGCCGCGCCCAGCCCCAGTTCGTCCAGCAGCGCTGCCCGCGCGCTTTCCGCCTGTCGCCACAGCGCCGGATCACCGATCGCGGCGGGATCGATCGTCTCGGGCCAGTGTGCCTCCACCACCCCGGCGATCCGCGCCAGCGTCGCATCGTCCGCCAGAAAGCGCGGGTCGATCGTGGCGGGGTCGGCCATCACGCGCAGGCGCAGGCAGGCGGGGCCGCCGCCATTGGCCATCGACTCGCGCACGTCGACATAATCGAGCCGGCGGATCGGGCCGTTCCCCGCCACCATCGCCTCCAGCCAGCCGCGGACCGACGGCACCTCGCGCGCATCGCCCGGCAGCACCAGCCCGCTCTCGCCCGACGGCAGCGTGACGAGCTGGGCGTTGAACAGATAGCTGCGGATCGCGTCGGCAAGGCTCACCCGATCGGCGGGCACCTCGACGATCTCCACCCCGGGCATCAGCCGGCGTAGATCCGCGTAGAAACCGGCGCGGTCGGCGAACGCCTGCTCGTGCGCGAACAGGACGCGCCCGTCCGCCACCGCGACGACATCGTTGTGGAACGCGCCGGCCGCGATCGCCGCCTCGGACTGCGCCACGAACAAAGTGCGCGACGGATCGAGGCCATGCCGCCGCGCCACCGCCTCGCCCGCCATCCGGCTCTGCCGGGCAGGGAAGGGGCCGCCGCCGGTGCCATACACGAACACCTCCACCCCCGGCGCGCCGGGGTCGGCGGTCAGTCGCATGTGATTGGCCGCGCCCTCGTCGCCGAACGGGGGCGGCACCGGGCCGTGGATGGCGAAGGCGCGCGTGTCGGCAAAGGCGAGGCGCAGTTGCGCCAGCGTTTCGCGCCATTCGTGGCTGCGGTGTGGCATCGTCATCAGGTTGGCGACGGTCAGGTGGCAGCGCCCGTCCGCCGTATCGGGCGAGGGGGAGACGGTGGCCGCGTTCGCCGCCCACATCGGCGAGGCGGACATCGCATTGGCCAGCAGCACCGCATCGGCCCCGTCCGGCGTGGTACCGAGCGTGGCGAGCCAGTCCGCCGCCGGCCGGCGGTGCGGCATGAACACCCCCTGCGCCAGCCCGCGCGCGACGTTGCCGCGCATCTTGGCGATGCCCTGCAAGGCGGCGGCGCGCGGCCGCGAGGCGGCGCCGGCATTATGCGTGGCGGCAAGGTTGCCGAGGCTGAGGCCGGAATAGTTATGCGTCGGCCCGACGATGCCGTCGAAATTGATCTCGATCAGGGGCATGAGGTGCCGGCTCCGTCTGTCGCCTGAAGTCGCGGTGGGGGGCGATCGCTCATCCACATGGGTGAGGCAGGGGCGGGCGCGGCCCGTCGACTTCGTGCGGGGAAAGGGAGGGCTGCTTGCCGTTCGATGGGGCACGACGCTCGGGACGGACTGTTCATGCCGGCGCGGACGCCTCGAAGCGCATCATCCAGGGCGGGTGTCCTCCGCGTCGCATGCTGCGCCGGTGCCGCCTCGAAGCCAGACCGGAAATGCAAGGTGAGCACATCAACCGGCGCCGGGGATGCGTCTGCTCTGGCCCCCCGCGCCTCGTGTCGAACGACGTAGAGACGGCTCCGATGGGTCGGGACGTCAGCGTGGCACATGCAGCACCGTAGCGCCCACGCTCAGGCCGAGAGCCGCCGCCGCACCGGCATCCAGCGCCACGCCGTCTCCCGCCGCCGCCACCCGTGCGAACCCTGCGCGAAAGCCGGCGAGGCGGCCGGTCGCCACGATCGACGTTTCGCCGGTCGCCCCGTCGATCGTCGTTACCGTGGCCGCCTGCGCCTTGCGGATCGTGCGGATCGCATCGGTGCGCGCGGCCATCGTCGGGCCGCCGTCGAAGATGTCGATATAGCCTTCGTGGCGGAAACCCTCATGCTCCAGCATCCGCATCGCCGCGCGGCCCCCGGGGTGGGGCAGGCCGATCACCGCGCGCGCCGTCTCCGCCAGCATCGCAAGATAGATCGGATGCTTGGGCATCAGGTCGGCGATGAACTGGTTACCGTGGATCGCGTTGAATTCGTCCGCATCCTGGAAATTCATGCCGAAGAAGCGCCCGGCCAGCCCGTCCCAGAACGGCGATCCGCCCGCCTCGTCGATCACCCCGCGCAGCTCGGCGATCACCCGATCGGCGAAGCGGGCGCGGTGCAGGGCGATGAACAGATAGCGGCTGCGGGCGAGCAGCAGCCCCAGCCCGCTCGCCCGCTCGCGCGGGTGGAGGAACAGCCCGCCCACCTCGCTCGCGCCCTCGTAATCGGTGGTCAGCGTCAGCATCTCGGCGCGGAAGGTGCGGTTCAGCTCGCGGCTGGTCTGGCTCAGCGTGCCGAGGCGGTAGGTGTAGAAGGGCGAGCTTTCGCCGACCGCCGCGAAGATCTGGCCGGTGCCGATCACCCGGCCGCTGTCGGCATCCTCCAGCACCAGCATGTAGAGGTCGTCGCCGGGCACGTCCTCCGGCTTGGCGAACGCCTCGGCCGATCGCGCCAGCCGCGCCTTCAGCGATCCGCGATCGGGCGGCAGGTTGGTGAAGCCGCCGCCGGTCAGCTTGGCCATGTCGTACAGCGCATCGAGATCGTCGGGGCGCGAGGGGCGGACGATGCCGGTCGTCGGCACGATCATGGTCGGCCCGCTTCGGCCAGCCGGAGCAGCACCAGCGCGGACAGGCGGGCGCGTTCGGCGAGGCTGTCGATCAGCAGATATTCGTCCGCCGAATGGATCGCGCCGCCGCGCGCGCCCATCGTATCCACTACCGGTACGCCGCAGGCGGCGATGTTGTTGCCGTCGCACACGCCGCCGGTCGGTTGCCAGCCGATCGTCTGGCCGAGCGTGGCGCCGCAATCCCGCACCATCGCGAACAGCCGTTCGGCGGCGGGATCGAGCGGCTTGGGTGGACGGCCGAACCCGCCGTGGACGTGGACGCGCACGTCATGCTCGGCCGCCACCATCGCCACCGCTGACTCGAGAAAGGTGCGCGCGCGTCGCTCGTCCTCCGGCGTGGCGGGGCGCATGTTGACGCGCAGGATGGCGTGATCGGGCACCACGTTGTTCGGCCCGCCGCCGTCGATCCGTGCCGGGTTGATCGAGAGGCGTGGCGTGGCGCTCTTGCGCAGCCGCACCGCCAGATCGGCGGCGGCGACGATGGCGTTGCGGCCGTCCTCCGGGTTGCGCCCGGCATGCGCGCTGCGCCCGGTGAAGATGATCGAGAAATTGCCGCTGCCGGGCCGCGCGCCGGCCAGCGTGCCGTCGGGCAGCGCCGAGGGTTCGTAGGTGAGCGCCACCGCCTTGCCCCGTGCCGCGGCCGCGATCAGCGCGGCCGATCCGGGCGAGCCGACCTCCTCGTCGCTGTTGACGACCACCTCATACCCCAGCCGCGCCGCCAGCGGCGACGTCTCGATCGCGGTGAGGGCGGCAAGCATGATCGATAGGCCACCCTTCATGTCCGCCACGCCCGGCCCGCCGAGCGTGGCGGCATCGAGGCGGGTGACGGTCTGGAACGGGTGATCGGCGGCGAACACCGTATCCATGTGGCCGGTCAGCAGCACCCGCACCGGCGCCTCCGGTCGCACGACGAGATGCAGGTTGCGGCCATGTTCCACGGCGACGCGGCGGCCGTCCGGCGCGATGTTCTCCCCCGGAGCCGCGTCGCGCAATGAGAGCGTGCCGGGCAGGAGAGCGAAGGCATCGGCGAGCAGCCCGGCCATCGTGGCGAGGCCGGGCAGGTTGCCGCTACCGCTGTTCACCGTGGCCCACGCCTCGGTCTGCGCCAGCATCGGCGCGGCGGCGGCGCGATCGAGCACGGCGGCGGTCGCCGGATCGAGGGTGGGGGTCGTTGCCGTCGCCATGCCCCGATCATGCGCCCGCTTCCGCCGCGGGCGCAACCCGCGCTATTTGCCCGCGTCGCGCAACGTGCGGCGGCGGATCGGCGGCTCGTGGGTGATGTTGGCCATCTGCATGATCTTGGCACGCAGTTCCGCCCGTTTCTCGTGGATCGAGGCGATCACCGGCCCCATCGGCACGCCGAGATCCACCAGCACCGCCTCCGACAGTTGCAGCGAGGACTCCAGCGTCTCGGGCACGGCATCGCTGGCGCCGGCGCGGTACAGCTCGGCGGCATGGTTCGGATCGCGCGCACGGGCGACGATGGTGAGATCGGGGTGCAGCGCGCGCACCTGAGCGGTGGTGCGGACGAGCTGGACGCGATCGTCCATCGTCAGCACCAGCGCGCTCGCCGCTTCCAGCCCCAGCCGCTCGATCATGCCGGGGCGGGTGATGTCGCCGAACATCACCTTGTAGCCGCGCTTGCGGGCGTGGCGCAGCGTGTCGATATCGGCGTCGATCGCGATATAGGGGCGGCTGTGCGCATCCAGCACCTGCGCCACCAGCCGACCGACGCGGCCGAGGCCGACGATCACGGTGCGTTCCTCCACCGATGCGTCCTCTTCCTCCTCGCCGGTGCGGTTCAGCTCTACCCGCCGGGCGATGTCCCGCCCGGCCAGCGCCAGCAGCGGCGTGATGGTGAGTCCGATGGCGGTGACGATCTGCCAGAAGGCGGCGGTGCTGGGCAGGATGAGCTGCGCCTGGGCCGCCGTCGCCAGCACGATCAGCGTGGTTTCCGACGGGGAGGACATCAGCAGCCCCGTCTCGGCCGAAACGCCGGGGCTGGCGCCGCTCAGCCGCAGCAGCCCCGCCGTCACGATCGCCTTCGCCAGCACCACCCCCACCACGGCGGTGAGCAGTGACTGCCAGTTTTGAGCGATCACCTTCAGATCCAGTCCCATCCCCACGGTGATGAGGAACACGCCCAGCGCCAGCCCCTTGAACGGCGCGGTGATGACCTCGACCTCGGTGTGATAGTCCGTCTCGGCGATCAGCAGCCCAGCCAGCAACGCGCCGACGATCGGCGACAGGCCGGCGGCGGTGGTGGCGATGCTGGAGAGGATCACCACCAGCAGGCTGGCGGCAAGGAACAGTTCCGGGCTTTTCGTGCGCGCGGCCTGGCCGAACAGGCGGGGCAGTAGCAGCCGGCCCAGCACCAGCATCACCGCGATGGGGAGGCCGCCCTGCCACAGCGTCCGCAGGATCCCGTCCCACCCGGCATCGGCGGCGTTGGGCGCCAGCGCGCCGAGCGCGAACACGATCGGCACCAGCGCCAGATCCTCGAACAGCAGCATTGCAAAGGCGGTGCGGCCGACCGGGCTGACCATGCCCGCCATCGGCAGCACCAGCGCGGTGGAGGACAGCGCCAGTGCCAGCCCCATGCCCACCGATCCCGTCCAGCCCTGGCCGATCAGGTGCAGCGCCACGCCGATCAGCAGGGCCGATCCGATCAGCTCGGCCGCGCCCAGCCCGAACACCGCACGCCGCATCGACCACAATCGCTTGAACGACAGTTCCAGCCCGATCGAGAACAGCAGCAGCACAATGCCCATCTCGGCGAACGGTTCGATCGAGTGGGTGTCGGTGATGGTGACGTGATAGAGCCACGGCGCGCGATCGACGAGCGACCCCAGCCCGAACGGCCCGACCAGAAGACCGACGAGGATGAAGCCGATCACCGGGTTGACCCGGAAGCGGGCGAAGGCCGGGATGACGAGCCCGGCCGCGCCGAGGATGACAAGCGAATCGCTGAAGGCGGTGGATTGGATCGGAAGCGCCATTGCCTCCCTTGTCGCGGACCCCCGCCGGCAAGGCCAGCGCCATACGCAACAAAAGTGCATCGCCCTGTGGCGCGGCGGCCACCAGCCCCACTTCGTTACAAACGGAGGCGGAACAAAGCCGGGGGCGATCGCTTGGCAGGAGGAAAGGAGCCGTCTCGCCCCATGCCCCACGCCACCCCGCTTATCGCCACCATCGTCGGCGGTATCGTCCTCGCCTTCATCTTCGGTGCGATCGCCTTCCGGCTGCGCCTGTCGCCGCTGATCGGCTATCTGGTGGCGGGCGTGCTGATCGGGCCGTTCACCCCGGGCTATGTGGCGGACCAGCATCTCGCCAACGAACTGGCGGAGTTGGGCGTGATCCTGCTGATGTTCGGCGTCGGCCTGCATTTCTCGATCAAGGATCTGCTCGCCGTCCGTACCATCGCCATTCCGGGCGCGCTGGTGCAGATCGGCGCGGCGATCCTGCTCGGCATGGGGCTGGGCTGGCTGCTCGGCTGGACGTTGATGGCGGGCATCGTCTTCGGCCTCGCGTTGTCGGTCGCCAGCACGGTGGTGCTGCTGCGCGCGCTGCAGGAACGCCGCATCCTCGATACCGAGCGTGGCAAGATCGCGGTCGGCTGGCTGATCGTCGAGGATCTGGTGATGGTGCTGGCGCTGGTGCTGCTGCCGGCGATCGCCAACGGCGGCGGCGAGGGCGGGGCGGGGCTGCTCGCCACGCTGGCGATCACGATCGGCAAGGTGATCGCGTTCGTCGCCTTCATGCTGATCGTCGGTCGCCGCGCGATCCCGTGGCTGCTGCACAACATCGCGCACAGCGGCTCACGCGAGCTGTTCCGGCTGGCGGTGCTGGCGATCGCGCTGGGCGTGGCGTTCGGCGCAGCGATGCTGTTCGGCGTGTCGTTCGCGCTCGGTGCGTTCTTCGCCGGCATGATCCTGGCGGAGTCCCCCCTCAGCCAGCGCGCCGGCGAGGAGACGCTGCCGCTGCGCGATGCGTTCGCGGTGCTGTTCTTCGTGTCGGTCGGCATGCTGTTCAACCCGCATGTCGTGACGGACCAGCCGCTCGCGCTGGCCGCCACGGTGGCGATCATCGTGGTCGGCAAGTCGATCGCCGCCTTCCTGATCGTGCGGCTGTTCGGCCGGCCGACCAAGACGGCGCTGACCATTTCGGCCAGCCTCGCGCAGATCGGCGAGTTCTCGTTCATCCTCGCCACGCTCGGCTTCTCGCTGAACCTGATCCCGGCCGAGGCACGCGACCTGATCCTGGCGGGCGCGATCATCTCGATCCTGCTCAACCCGCTGCTGTTCACCCTGATCGACCGGGTGGCGGGCAAGGCGCTGGCGACGGAGACCGACGATCATGCGATCGGCGACGCGCCGCACCCGCCGCAGACCGGGCACATCGTGCTGATCGGCCATGGCCGTGTCGGCTCGCGCGTGTCGGCCGAACTGCTGGAGGCCGGCGAGCGGGTGACGATCGTGGAGACGCATGACGACGTCGTGGCCCGCCCGGCCCACGACAAGGCGACGTTCGTGGTCGGCAACGCCGCCAGCCCGGATGTGTTGGGCCGCGCCCGCGTGGCCGAGGCGCGGCTGCTGTTCCTCGCCATCCCCGAGAGTTTCGAGGCGGGGCAGATCATCGAGCAGACGCGGCGGATCAACCCCGGCGTGCGGATCGTCGCCCGCGCCCATGGCGAGGCGGAGTCGAAGCACCTGATCGGACTGGGCGCGAACATGACGATCAACGGCGAGCGCGAAATCGCCCGCTGCATGGTGGATCAGGCGCTGATCGGGAATTGAGAGGCCGGCAGGCAGAGGTGGGGACGGAACGGGGACGCGGCGGGAATGAGGGACGAGGGTTGATCGAAGCCGGACCGTCGGCCTCCGCCGTCTTCATTCTCCCCCTATCCACCCGCCCCCTCATCCCAGCGTTCGCGAGGATGAGGAATAAGGGCAGGGCGCACGTCAAGAGAGGGGCAGGTAGGACGGGCCTGGACCAGGCAGTCGGAAACGGTGTCCGACAGCAGGCAGCTGGCCATGGCGCCAGCGCCCCGCCCCCGCCCATCAGCCACCGCCCGGCGTGCGCGGCCCCATCGGCTGCGCCACGGGCGGGGTGGCATCACCGTGCGGGCCGTGGTTCCAGTCGATCTGGTAGAGGTCGAACCGGCGGTCGGCCAGATTGCGGACGGTGCCCTCGGCGCGCGCCCATGTGAGGTCGGCGAGGTTGACGTCGCTGATCGTCAGCGTCTCGACATTCTCGGTCGCCTCCGCCGCGATGCCGTCGCGGGCGAAGGGGAAGTCGCACGGCGTCAGGATACAGCTCTGGGCGTACTGGATGTCCATGTTCTCCACCTTCGGCAGGTTGCCGACGTTGCCCGACATCACGACGTAGCACTGGTTTTCGATCGCGCGGGCCTGGCAGCAGTAGCGCACCCGCAGATAGCCCTGCCGGCTGTCCGTGCAGAACGGCACGAACAGGATGCGCGCGCCCTCGTCCACCAGCCGGCGGGCCAGTTCCGGAAACTCCGAATCGTAGCAGATCAGCACGCCGATCGGCCCGCAGTCGGTCTGGATCGCCTCTACCGCGTCGCCACCCTTGATCTTCCACCAGTAGCGTTCGTTCGGCGTCGGGTGGATCTTCTCCTGCGCGTGGATCGATCCGTCGCGAAGACACACGTAAGCGACGTTCTGGATGTCACCGTCGTCGGTACGGGTCGGGTGCGACCCGCCGATGATGTTGATGTTGTAGCGCAGCGCCATCCGGCTCAGCTCGTCCACCAGCGGCTGGCGATGGTCGGTCAGCCGGTCGATCGCCTCCATCGGCGTCAGGTGCTCGGCCTCGAACGACAGCAGGGAGAGCGTGAACAGCTCCGGAAACACGACGAAATCGGCGCGATAATCCGCCGCAACGTCGACGAAATATTCGACGTTCTTCACGAACTCGGCGAAGTCCTTCACCGCGCGCGCCTGCAACTGCACGGTGGCCAGGCGTACGCTCTCGATGCCGCGCGGCACGCGGAACTTGGCTTCCTCGTTCGGATCGACATAGGGGTTGCGCCACATCATCAGCGCGGCGAACCCGGCCGACCCCTTGTCCTCCGGCAGGTAGCGCGGCAGCACGCCGACCGGCTCAAACCCGTTGGCGATCTGGAAGCCGATCACCGGATCCTCGATCTTGCCCTCCTTCACCGCTTCCAGATAGGCTTCCGGCGTCTTCACCTTGCGGCGCGCCTTGGCGTAGTTCGGCATCCGGCCGCCGAACACGATGCCCTTCAGCTCCAGCCGCTCGGCCAGCGTGCGCCGCGCCTCGTACAATCGCTTGCCGATGCGCAGGCCGCGCTGCTCCGGGTCGATGCACATCTCGAAACCGTAGAGCCAGTCGCCGGTGGGATCGTGGCGGGAGCCGAAGCCGTTGCCGGTGATCTGCTCCCAGTCGTGCGGCGCCAGCGCGATCGGCTCGTCGATGCGCGAGGAGGCGCAATAGCCCACGATCTTGCCGTCGTAGACCGCGACGAACTGGCCGTCGGGGAAGTTGTTGATCTGGCCGCGGATCATGCCGCGGCTGTAGTGCGTCATGCCGGGGTACACCCGGTCCACCAGCGCGATGATGCGGATGGCGTCGGCGGGTACGGCAAGCCGCACTTCTAGGCGGGCTTTGGCAGTCTTCGGCATCGGTCTTCCCCGCTGGATACGTTCGCGAAACGAACGGCGCGGGGCGGGGAAGACCGATGCCGAAGAC
>NZ_VNIM01000102.1 GCF_007785815.1 Alterirhizorhabdus solaris
GGCCTTGCTGGATGTACGATCCCCGGCGGAGATCGTGGTCAGCGGCGGTTCGGCCGGCGGCAACCTGGCCGCCGCGCTGGTGTTGCGCGCGCGGGACGAGGGGCTGCCGCTGCCGGCGGGGCTGATCCTGAACACGCCGGAGATCGACCTCACCGAATCGGGTGACAGCTTCCACACCAACGACGGCGTGGATCCCGGCCTGCGCAGCCTGATGCCGGTCAATCTCCTGTATGCCGACGGGCACGATCTGGCCCATCCCTATCTCTCGCCGCTGTTCGGTGACCTGACCAGCTTTCCGCCGACCCTGCTCACCAGCGGGACGCGCGACCTGTATCTCTCGAACACGGTGCGAATGCACCGCAAGCTGCGGGCCGCCGGCGTGCCCGCCGCGCTGCACCTCACCGAGGCGGGGCCGCACACGGGCTTTCCGGGCAGCCCGGAAGGCGACGAGATCGACGGGGAACTGCGGCGCTTCGTGGCCTCGGTGCTCGACTAGGCATGATCCCGGCGCCGCCCGGCGCCACCATCTGTAAAGGAGACAAGCAATGACCACGTATCTGGTATTCACCCGCATCGTGACCAAGGACCAGTCGCAGATGGACGAGTATGCCCGCACGGTGGGGCCGACGTTCAAGGGCCATGCCGCGACGCCGCTCGCCGCTTATGGCGCACAGGAAATCCTCGAGGGCGAGCCGCACGAGGGAATGGTCATCCTCTCCTTCCCCGACAAGGCCGCCGCGATCGGCTGGTACGACGGCCCCGGCTACCGCGAGGTGCGCGAGCATCGCTTCAAGGGCGCAGATTATCAGGTCACGATGGTCGAGGGCCTGTAGTCCGGCGACCGGGCAATGATGGAGAAGACACCGATGGCGGGCTATGACCGGATCGTGGCGCACAGTTTCGGCGGGCCTGAGGTGCTGGTGGTCGAGCATGTCGCCGCCTTGCCCCAGCCCGGCGGCGGCGAGGTGCGGGTGCGGGTCGAGGCGGCCGGCGTCGGCTATACCGACACGATCCTGCGCCGTGGCCGATACGTCCTCTACAAGGGCGGGCTGCCGCTGACGCCGGGCTACGACATGGTCGGCGTGGTCGACGCGCTGGGTGACGGTGTCGAGGGGCTGCGGGTCGGCGATCGCGTCGCCGACATGCCGGTCCACGGCGCCTACAGCCAGTATGTCCTCAGCCCGGCGCGGGATCTGGTCGCGGTGCCGGCCGGCGTCGATCCGGTCGCCGCCGTCGAGGTGCCGCTGATGGGCGTCACCGCGTGGCAGATGCTGACGCGCTGCGTCTCCCTGCCGCACGGCGCCACCATATTGGTGGTGGGGGCGAGCGGCGCGGTCGGCCGGCTGCTCGTCACGCTCGGGCGGCATCTCGGCCTCACGGTCATCGGTACGGCCTCGGCCGCCAAGCTGCCGCTGGTGGAGGGCCTGGGTGCGACCGCGATCGACTATCGCCGCGACGATCTGGCGGAGGCCATCCGCGCGGCCGGCGGCGGCCGGGGCGTGGACGCCGCCTTCGATGCGATCGGCGGCACCAGCTGGGAAACGAGCTGGGCCGCGCTGGCGGAGGGCGGCACGCTCGTCGGTTACGGCATGCAGGATTTCCTCGAGACCGGCGGCCCGTCGAGCGGGGTGCTGGCGGCGATCCAGCGGTTCAACGTGACGTGGAACGAGGACGGCGCCACCGACGGCACCAACCGGCGCACGATCTTCTACGACATCAACGAGCGACGCCCCCGCCTGCCCGACGAGTATCGCGCGGATGCCGGCCATCTGCTCGACCTGATCGCGCAGGGCACGCTGGTGCCGCCGCCTGCCGAAACCCTGCCGCTCGATCGCGCGGCCGAGGCGCATCGCCGGGTGGCGGCGGGCGACCTGCAGCAGCGGCTGGTCCTCACCCCCGCCGCCTGATCCCCTCGAAGACGAAGAGGAAGGCCTGCATCACCGCCTCGCGCGCTTCCGGCGCGTGCGGTGCGTTGGCCATCGTCAGCGCCGCATCGTGCAACGCCGCCTGGATCAACGAGGCCAGCGGCATCTCCGGTTGCCGGTCGACCAGCCCCGCCTCCATCAGCAGCCGCAGCGCGTCGGCCGTCCGGCTGGCGACATGGTCCGACTGGAGATCGCGCCAGCGCGTCCAGCCGAGCACGGCCGGCCCGTCGATCAGCAGGACGCGGCGGTAATCGGGGTGCGCCGCGATCAGCAGCAGGTAATGGCGGAAAGCCTGAACTACCTGCGTCCACAGATCGCCCGACAGCCCCGCCACGGCGGTACGCGACCGCTCCGCCAGTTCCTCGGCGAGCAGCCGGAACACCGCCAGGAACAGCGCCTCCTTGTCGGCGAAATGGTGATAGAGCGCGCCGCGCGTCAACTGCGCCCGCGCCGCGATCTCCGTCGTGCCCGCCGCGTGATAGCCGGCTTCGGTGAACATCCGGCGGGCCACGGAGAGGATCGCATCCCGCGTTTCCGTGGCCCGCGCGCGCTGGCTCTGCGGGCTTCCGCCCCGGCTCGATCGGCTGGTCATCGCCGGGGCCGCCCCGTCAGACGATGCGCACGCCCGGATACTCGCCGAGGATGATGCTTTCCATGTCGCCATAGCCGGCATTCGCGCCTTCGCGGATGCGGACCGGGCGGTCGCGGATCTGCCAGCGGTAGTTGTCGGCCGTCTTGCCGGGCGCGTTGACGTCGTCGATGCATTCGCCGTCGAGGAAATCCTCGCCCTTGAAGCTGCCGTGGCGCTGGCCCTTCCATTCGCCGTACATGCCCGGCAGCAGGCGGAAACCCATCTCCGGATTGATGACCTCGATGTCGAACACGCGCTCGACGATCTCCTTGCCCGAGCCCGCCAGCAGCGCCGTCACCCGGCCGCGCATCGCCCCGCGATCCGCCGTGCGATAGTCGATCTCGGGGTAGAGGTGCAGGATCGGGATCTGGCGGCCGTCGCTCTCGTTGATGTGGCCGGTGAAGAACTCGGGCGGCCCGTTCCCGCCGAAATCGCGGAAATAATAGGCCAGGTCGTAGCTCGTGCCGTCCGGCCGGTCGATCTTGGAGACCAGCCAGTTGAAATGATAGCCGCCGGTCTTGGTCCCGCTCGTCGCGCCGACGCTGCCGGGCACCAGATCGGCCGGATCCAGCCCGACATGCTCGCGCACGCCCCAGCTTCGGTCGCGGAAGCCGTACCATTCCTCGGGGTTCACCTCGATCCGCTCGCCGTCGATCTCGATCCAGCCGGAAACCGTGCCGGGCTGGTGGAAGCGGATCAGATCGGATGCGACGCGGCCGCCATGCACCACCACGTCGCGGTTCTCGAAGAAGGCGGGCATCGTGGCGTGGAAGGTGAGGTCAAACCGGATCGGCTGGGCATCGTTTTCCGCCAGCGTGATGCGCAGCGCCTTGAACGGCTCGATCACCTCGCAGGCGATCGGCCCCACGCTCATGTCGTCGAACCGGGGGGCGAGCACGCGGCTGGCGCGCACGGTGCGCTGCTGCGTGCCGCGCTGGATACCGGCAAAGCCGTCCATCACGTTGCGGTTGGTGTATTTGCCCAGCCCCAGGCCGACCTGCAGGGTGGCATCCTTGCGCATCAGCGTGAACCACGCCTTCTCGGTCCAGGCACGATCGCCGGTGCCCACGGCGGCATGGGTGTTGACGATCTGGTGGTTGAACAGTTCGTCCGCCGCCGTCAGCGGTGCGATGGAGGAGATCATTGCAGGGTTCCTTGCGAAAGATCGGGCGGGTCCGCGGATCGGGCATCCGCCGGCGCGTGCGGTACGGCGGGTCTAGTATCCGCCGCTGTCGAGCATGGCCTGCATGACGCCGATATAATAATCGACGCTGCGGGCGAAGATGGCGAGCTTGGGGTCGCTGCTGCGGCCGCTGGAAAACATGTTGGCGCCTTCCGCGATGATCGCCGCCAGCTTCCCCATCTGCGCGATCTCATGCCAGAACACGCCGTCGGCGGATCGGCCGGAGACCTGTTCCCACAGGGCGATCACCTCGCCGCGCGTCAGCATACCGGGCAGCTTGAAGGCGCGCGTGGCGGCGTGATAGTCGCTTTCGAGCGCGTGCAGCATGTAGCCGAGGTTGGCCAGCGGCTCCCCGTTCAGCGCCATCTCCCAGTCGAGCACGGCGTTCACCCGCCCGTCCAGCCACATGATGTTCGACAGTTTGGAGTCGCCGTGGATCAACGCGGGCGGGCCGCTGCACGGGGCCGGCACGGCGAGCAGCCGATCGAACAGCGCGGCCAGCACCGGGCTGTCGGCCTTGCGGGCGAACGCCTGCCAGGTCCGCGCATCGTCCTCCGGCGCCACCACCGGCCCGAGCACGTCCAGCGGCCGCACCCGCGACAGGCCGGCGAAGACCGACACCCACTGGCGGCAGATGTCCGCCCGCAGATCGTCACCGGCGTCCGCGAACCACGGCTGCATGTCGAGATCGTCGATCGCCTCGCCGGCCAGACGCTCCATCACGAAGAACGGCACGCCCAGCACCGCTCGATCCCCACACACCGCGACGACGCCCGGCACGCGCGGCGCATCCTCACGGCCGCCGAGCTCCTGGTAGATGCGGGCCTGACCGATCACGTCGTGCCCGTCGAGCATCGCGCCGGCCGACGGCGGCAGGCGCAGGATCAGGTCCGGCCCCTCGATCAGATAGGTTTCGTTGGAGAAGCCGGTCGTCAGCGGCACGACGCGCGTGATGCCTTCGCCGCCGGGCAGGAAATCGCGCAGGGCGCGGGTTATCCGTTCGACATCCGCCACACGTTCCGCTCCCACAAGCCCGGATCGATCCGGATTGTCCAGCCACATACACACTGTATCTCGCTCCCGGAGTCAAGGGTCGGGCCTGCCGGCGATAGAGTCGAACTCGTCCGGGTATCGACGCCGCACGGCCCGATCCGGTGCGGGGGCGCCGCTTGACCCGTCCCCTGCCATCGCCCACTCAATCGGGACGGTCGATGGCACCGGAAACGCCGCGATCGCCAAGAGGAGAGAGACAATGCGGGCCATCGTCATCGGCACCGGCTTCGGCGCGCGTGTCGTCGCGCCGACCTACGAGAGCCTCGGCATCGCCTGCACCGTCGTCAGCCCGCATGACGATGCCGCTGTGCGGGCGGCCTGCGCGGAACGGGTCGATCTCGTCTCGGTCCACTCGCCCCCGTTCCTGCATCACGCGCATGTGATGGCCGCGCTCGACCATGGCCACGCCGTCCTGTGCGACAAGCCGTTCGGCCGCGACGCCCCCGAGGCGCGTGCGATGCGCGACCGCGCCAGGGCGCTCGGCGTGCTGCACTTCCTCAACTTCGAGTTCCGCCAGCAGCCCGCCCGCGTCCGACTGAAGGCGTTGCTGGACGAAGGGCGGATCGGGATGCTCCGGCATGTCGGCTGGAGCGTGATCGGCAGCGGCCTGCGCGGGCAGAAGCATCGCTGGCTGTTCGAGGCGGAACAGGCCGGCGGCTGGCTCGGCGCCTATGGCTCGCACGCGATCGACACGCTGCGCTTCCTCACCGGAAGCGAGGTGGCGCAGTGCAGCGCCGTCGCGCGGACCGAGATCACTACCCGGCCGGATAAGCAGGGCGTGATGCGCCGCTCCACCGCCGAGGACGCCTTTTCATCGTGGATGAGGATGGAGAACGGATGCACCGTCGCGTTCGACACCGCTTATTCGGCGCCGATCACCCTGCCCCAGCGGCTGACCCTGCTCGGCAGCGACGGCGTGCTCGAACTGGTGGACGATCGCCGCCTCACGCTGCGGATGCCCGATCGCCCGGACGAGTCGTTCGATTTCACGCCGCCGGACGGCGATCCCCACATCGGCTCGCTCGTCCCATGGCTGGAGCGGGTGGCCGCCGCGCTGCGTGACGGACGGCAGATCGCTCCCGATTTCGACGATGGCGTCGCGGTCGCCGAGACGATGGACGCGATGCGCGCCAGCTTTTCGGCAAACGCCGGTGCCGTCGTTCCCTAGATCGCGCCCCGCCATCATCCGGCGGCGGGGCTGCGTGCCAAGGGCGACGCAGCCCCGCCGTTCAGGCGGCGAAGGTCAGCTCGCGCGCGTTGTCGAGCATGATCCGCCGCTGGTCCGCGCCGGAGAAGTTGAGCAGGCTGTTGAAGAACTCGCGCGGGTGGCCGACACCCTCGGCATGGGGCCAGTCCGACCCGAACAGGATGCGTTCGACCGGCATGTGACGCGCCAGATCGTCCACATCGTCCTCCACGAAGGGGGCGACCCAGCAGTTGCGGTGGAACTGGTCGACCGGGTTCTCCCCGAACATGCCCGGGTTCTGCGTGTGGATCACCTGCAGATCGTGCAGCATCGGCCCGACCCACGTGCCGCCGTTCTCGATATAGGCGAACTTCAGGCGCGGGAAACGCTCGAACAGGCCGTGGGAGACGAGCACGGCGGCGAAATCGCGCACCAGCCGGTGCTTCTGGAGCATGTAGACGAGCTTTGAGTCATAGCCCTTGTCGTGGCGGCCGATGAGGTCGCCGCTCTGCTCGTCGAGATTGATGCCCCAGGTCGATGCGACAGAGCGGTCGACGTGGCGGTAGCCGTCCTCGAACCCGGCATGGACGGTGACGGTGATGCCCGCCTCCTCCACCCGCGCCCAGAACGGATCGAAGCGCGGATCGGCAGGCGACCGCATGCCGTCCGGCGTGAAGGCCGGGCCGTTGCGCAGGGTGATGATCCGCGCGCCGCGCGACAGCGCCCACTCCAGCTCCTTCAGCGCACCGTCCAGGCTGGAGAGCGAGAGCAGCGGCACGCCGAAGATACGGTTCTTGTAGGCGAAGCCCCATTCGTCGTCGATCCAGCGGTTGAACGCCCCAAGGATATGCAGCGACGCCTCGATGTCCGGCTGCATCGGCCCCTCGATGCACACGCCGTGCGAGGGGAACATCCACGCCGCCTCGATCCCCTGATCGTCCATGCAGGCGAGGCGCGCGTCACGGTTGAACCATTCGGGATGGTCCACCGGCTTTTCCGACCACAGCTCGGGCATGAGCGGATCGAAGCTGGCCTTGCCGGCGAAATAGTCGAACAGCGAGCCGGGCACCGGGCGGCCATGCAGGTCCCCCGGGCCGGGCAGGATCGGATGCTCGCGATCGCCGATGAAGTAGCGGACCGCGCCGTCCACTTCCACGAGGCGCAGCCCCCGGTCCTGATACTTGGCGGCGCGGTAGCGGGTAAAGGCGTCGTGGCCCTCCCAATAGTGATTGTCGGCATCGAAGACGGTGCCGAAGTCGGCGCGGATGTCCTTGTCCATCGAATGCTCCTCGTTTGTCTCGTTGCGGTCAGGCGACGCCGTGGCGCAGCAGCTTGCCGGGGGTCGCCTGCGTGCATTCGCCGTCGCGGAACGTCTCGACGCCGTTGACGATGATGTGGTTGTAACCCTTGGCCTTCTGGATCAGACGCCACTCGCCGGCCGGATAATCCCACACGCGCTCGGCCGGCAGGCTGTCCAGCTCGGCGAGATCGTACACGATGATGTCGGCAGGCATGTCCTCGGCGATATAGCCCCGGCCCTTCAGCCCCGCCGCGCGCGCGGGCAGCGCGGACAGGCGCCAGTGCGCCTCCTCCAGCGACATGATGTCGTGATCGCGCACCCAGTGGCCGAGCAGTTCGGTGGGATAGCGGCCGGTGGTGACGAACTTGGTGTGCGCGCCGCCGTCGCTGACGCCGGGCAGCGAGACCGAGGCGGTCGCGATCTCCTTCATCGCGGCGGCCGACGTGACGATCATCGACGTCTCGAACCCGGACTTGAGGCCGCCCCATACCGAGATGTCGAGCAGCACGTCGATCGGATGCTTGTCCTCGCGCGCGGCGATCTCGCCGATCGTGTAACCCTCGTACTTCTCCTGCAACGCCAGCCCGTCCGGCACGTCGAGCGGGATCCAGCCCACCTTGATCTCGTCCAGCACATAGCCCGATCCGAACAGGCCGCCGCGCTGCTCGTGGATTTCCCTGAGCGCGCGGCGGCGCTCGGGATCGTTGAACTTGGCGATCTTCTCGTCGATCGTCCCCATGCAGACGTCCTTCCACGCGGGGATGCCGTCGGCCAGATTATAGTCCTCGAAGGTGAACTGCGAGGCGAAGTTGGTCGTCAGCGCCTGCGCGAACACCCGCAGCCCTTCCTGCTCGTTGAGCGTGGCGAGGCGCTCGATCGCGGCCTTGGCGGGCAGTTGCTGGCCGCCATGCTGGTTGAGCGCGCCATCGGCGAGCAGCGCGTTCCAGATGACCGGACGGCCACTTTCGCGCGCGATGGTCTCGGCCAGGTCGATGCTGCCGGTCAGCTGCGCCACACCGCGCCCGGTGCTGCCCATCGCCCGGCAGAACGCGGCCAGATCGCGCTGGCTCATCGTGTCGGTCACCATCGGCGTACCGTCGTGGTCGAGCTGCACGTTGCTGCCGGCCCCCATGATCTGCGCGCTGATGCCGCAGCCACCGGCTTCCATGCCCTCGACGAGCAGGTCGCACATCTGCTGCAACTCGTCGTCGGTCGCCGCGCGGGCCTTGGCCTCGTCGGTGCCCACGACATAGCCGTAGAGCGGCGCCAGCGGCACGAACGACATGATGTTGACGCCCTTGGGCGTGCGCTCGACGCTTTCGAGATATTCGCGGAAGCTCACCCAGTCCCACGGCATGCCCTGTCGCATCGTCTCCAGCGGCACCGCCTCGTTGCGCACGAGGCTCAGCATCGTGCGCTCGCGATCCTCCGGCTTCACCGGTGCGAAGCCGAAGCCGCAGTTGCCGATCACCACGCTGGTCACGCCGTGCCAGCCGGACATGGTGCACCACGGATCCCAGAACAGCTGGCTGTCGTAATGGGTGTGGAGATCGACCACGCCGGGCGCGACGATCTTGCCCGCCGCCTCGATCACCACGTCCGCCTGCGTCGCATCGATGCGGCTGCCGATCTGGACGATCTTGCCACCGGCGATAGCGATATCCCCGCGATAGCGCGGCGTCTGCAGCCCATCGATGATGGTGCCGCCCTTGATGACCATGTCGAACTTCGCCATGCCCGCTCTCCTGATTATTCTATCGTTCGAGGCTGCCGCCGTCTAAGCGTGCACCCTGTATGTTTAAGGAATGACCGATAAGCCCGCCCGCGTCAAGAGCATCGTCGAGGACCGCCCTGCCGGACAGCGCCGCCGCCGAAACCCCGGCACCCGCACGGGGGCGCAGCCGGGCCGCGCAGCAGCGCGCGCACGATACCCGCGCGGCCCTGCTCACCACGGCCCGCCGCCTGTTCGGCACGGACGGCTTCCACGCCACGGGCACGACCGACATCGTGGCCGAGGCAAAGGTGACGCGGGGCGCGCTCTACCATCACTTCAGGAACAAGGAGGAGCTATTCGAGATCGTCCATCGCGCGGTGACGCTGGAAATCTCCGAGGAGGCGCAGGCGGCGACGGCGGCAATGACCGGGCACACCCTGCAACGGGCGATGGCGACGCTGCGCGTGTATCTCGACCTGCTCGCCACCCGTCGCGACATCCAGCGCATCCTCCTGATCGACGGGCCGGTCGTTCTCGGGTGGGAGCGGTGGCGCGCCCTGCGATCGGAATTCGCCTATGCCGGCTGGGTGCAGACCCTGTCGCTGCTGGCCGAGCAGGGCCGGATCGTGGCGGTGCCGATCGAGCCGATGGCGCAGATCATCCTGGCTGCGGTCGACGAGGCCGCCCTCGCGGTCGCCCATGCCGACGATCCGGCGAAGACGCTGGAGGACATGGCGCGCGCGCTCACGCTGCTGATCGGCGGCCTCGTCGACACCCGGCACGCCCCCGGCCCGGCCTGAAGGCGGGGGCGGCGGACCTTTACGAAACACATCCTATGCAGGGCGGCTCCGCTTCCGGTAGGAACCGGACATCGCCCCCTGTGAGACCATGCCGGCCATGACGACCACCTCCGCGCCGGCCGCCGGCAATCGCTACGCCTGGTACACGCTGTTCGTCCTGATCGTCGCCTACACCCTCTCGTTCATCGACCGACAGATCCTGACGTTGCTGGTGGGGCCGATCCGCGCCTCGTTGCGGATCAGCGATTTCGAGCTGAGCCTGCTGCACGGCATCGCCTTCGCGCTGTTCTACACCGTGCTCGGCATCCCGATCGGGCGGCTGGTGGACCGGCGGCGGCGGACGACGATCGTGGCGATCGGCATCGCGGTGTGGAGCCTGATGACCGCGACATGCGGCCTGACCCGCTCGTTCGGCCAGCTGTTCCTCGCCCGCATCGGCGTGGGGGTGGGCGAGGCGGCGCTGTCGCCCGGTGCCTATTCGATGCTGAGCGACATTTTCCCGGCGCGCGAACTGCCGCGCGCGATCAACATCTATACCGGCGCCGCTTATATCGGCGCGGGCGTGGCGACGATCCTCGGCGGCACCATCATCACGCTGATGCCGCCGCTGGATCTGCCGGTCGTCGGCCGCCTGGAGCCCTGGCAGGCGGTGTTCGTGTCGCTGGGCCTGCCCGGCCTGCTGGTCGCCCTGTGGGTGCTGAGCCTGCGCGAGCCGACGCGGACCGGCCTGCACACCGGCCTGCATGGGGCGACGGGCAACGCGCAGCCCTCGCTGCGCGCGGTGCTGCGCTACATCGGCGACCGGCGTTCCGCTTATGGCCTGCTGATCCTCGGCTATTCGGTCGCGGGGATCATGTGGAACGGATCGATGGCGTGGCTCCCCACCTTCTTCATCCGGGTGCACGGCTGGAGCATCGCCGAGGCGGGGCTGCGCTATGGCCTGGCCGTGATGATCGGCGGCGGGTTCGGCGTGTTCTTCGGCGGCTGGCTGACGGTGCGGCTGCGGACGCGCGGCTACCTCGACAGCAACATCCGCATCGGCCTCATCACGCTGGCGACCGCCGCGCCCACCGGGATCGCCGCGATGCTGGTGCCGTCGGCCGGCGTGGCGCTGGTGCTCGTCACCCTCTTCCTCTTCGCCTGCTCGATGCCGTGGGGCGGGGCGGCGGCGGCCTTGCAGGAGATCACGCCCAACCAGATGCGCGGGCAGGTGTCGGCCGTCTATCTGTTCTGCCTCAGCCTGCTGGGGCTGGGGCTGGGGCCGGCGGTCGTCGCCGGCTTTACCGACCGGCTGTTCGGCGACGACGCGGCGCTGCCGTGGTCGCTGGCGTTGACGATCCTCATCACCGCGCCGGTCGCGGCGCTGTTGCTGTGGCGCGCGCGCAAGCCCTATTGCGCGGTGCTGGCCGCGCCGGCGTTCTGATCGCCGCCGACCGGCCGGCCCGTCCTGCCGATCACACCCGCTCGATGATGATCGCCGGGGCCATGCCGCCGGCCGCGCACATGGTGATGAGCGCATAGCGTCCGCCCGACCGCTCCAGCTCGTCGAGCGCGGTGCCGATCAGGATCGCGCCGGTGGCGCCGATCGGATGGCCGAGCGCGATCGAGCCGCCGTTGATGTTGATCCTGGCGCGATCGATATCGAGGTCGCGGATGAACTTCTCGACGACGACGGCGAACGCCTCGTTCACCTCCCACACGTCGATGTCGTCCTTCGTCAGGCCGGCCTTCGCCAGCACCTTGCGCGCCGCCGGCCCGGGCGCGTTCAGCATCAGCGTGGGATCGTCGCCGATGTTGGCGGTGGCGACGACCCGCGCGCGCGGCTTCAGCCCGTGCGCCCGCGCATAGTCGCCCGACGCCAGCAGCAACGCCGCCGCGCCGTCGACCACGCCCGATGAGGTGCCGACGTGGTGCATTGGCCTGATGTCGATATCGGGATAGCGCTGGTTGATGAGCTGCCGGAAGGTCGGGCCGTCCTCCCGGCTCGGCATGTCGGCCAGCGCCTCGAACGCCGGCTTCATCGCGGCAAGCGTCTCGGCGGTCGTGCCGGGGCGCGGATATTCCTCGTGGTCGAGCACGACCTTGCCGGCGTCGTCGAGCACCGGCACGATCGAGCCGTCGAACCGGCCCTCGGCCATCGCCACGGCCGCGCGCCGCTGGCTCTCCACGCCTAGCGCCTCCAGATCCTCGCGCGTAATGCCTTCGATCGTGGCGATCGCGTCGGCCGCAACGCCCTGGTTCGATTGCGGGTGCTTCTCCTGAAGGCGCAGGTTCGATCCCATGCCGCCCGTCAGTCCGGCCTGCCTCGCCTTGCCGGAATAGTCGATCACCTGGCTCATCATCTCGGTGCCGCCCGCGATCACCAGATCCTCCGCGCCCGACTTGATCTGCGCGGCCGCCAGCGCCGTGGCGGTGATGCCGCTGCCGCAGAAGCGATCGAGCGTCACGCCGCTCACCCTGATGTCGAAGTCGGCATCGAGCGCGGCCATGCGCGCCAGATCACCCCCCTGCGCGCCGAACTGCGCCGACGTGCCCCAGATCACGTCGTCGATGTCGGCGGTGGTCAGGTCGTTGCGTTCCTTGAGCGCCCGCAGCACCGTCGCGCCGAGATGCTGCGGGTGCATGTGGGCGAGCGCGCCCTTGCCGATCTTCCCGATGCTGCGGGGGGTGCGGACCGCGTCGATGATATAGGCTTCGGACATGGGCGAGCGACTCCTCTGGGGCCGGCCGACGGGATCGGCCGATCGTCTGGCGCCGCCACAGCCGCGCCGGTACGATCGCCGCCGTTATGTCCCACCCGCGCCGGCCCGTCATCCGGGAAAGCGAAACGCCGCGACCGATCCGCCGTCCACCCGCAGATCGGTGCCGCTGATGAAGCCCGCCTGCGCACTCGCCAGGAACTGCGCGGCCAGCGCGATGTCGATCGCCCGGCCGCCGCGCCCGACCGGCGCCGCCTCCAGCATCGCCGTGGCCCCCTCCGTCTCGGCCATCTCCCGGCGGCCCATCGGCGTCAGGATCAGGCCGGGGGAGATGCTGGCGATGCGCGCGCCCAGGCGGCCCCACGCGATCGCGCGCTGCTCGACCAGCCGCAATACCGCCTGCTTGCCCAGCGAGTAGCCGATGCCCGGCATATGCGCCGCCGATCCGCCCGCCATGTCCTCGACGATCGGGGCCAGCGCCTCGATCATCCCGGGGTCGAGCGGCCGGTCGAGAAGCGCCTGCACGGCCGGTATCGGCGGCATCATGTGCCCGGCGGTGGAGGCGATCAGCACTGCCACCGATCCCGGCCGCAGCACCGGCTCCACCGCGTCCAGCAGCCGGACCGTGGCGATCAGGTTGACCCGCACGATCGTCCGCCAGTCGCTCATCGCCGGCGAAAGCCCGGCGGTGTGGACCAGCGTGACCGGGCCGTCCTCGCCCACATCGCCGACCAGCGCTGCGAGCAGCGCCGCGTCGCCCAGATCGCCCGCCCGCGCCTGCCGCACGACATAGCCCTCGCCCTCCAGTTCCGCGGCGAAGCCGTCCAGCGTGGCGCTGGAGACGTCCGTCAGCACCAGATCGTGCGTGGCGCCCATCAGCCGGGCGCAGGCGCGCCCCATGCCGCCGGCCGCCCCGGTGACGAGCAGGGTGGGTCTGGTCATGGTGTTTCCTCTCTGCCCGGGCCGGGCCGGCGCCCTCCGATCTCCCCGCGGGAAATCGCGGGCAGGTTGCCACGGATGCCGCCCCTTGCCCACGATCGTTCCCGCCGTCGCTTGACACCGGCCACCCGAACAGGTGCAATGGACGGCGATAACGCGCAGGCAGCATTGCATTCCTGCCACTGGCCAAGCCTCGAGGACGACCCGTGACCGATCCCCAGTTGAAGCCCGCCTTTCGCTACGATCCGTATTCGGACGAGGCGCGGCGCGATCCGCAGAGCCTGTACCCCGTGCTGCGCGAGGAGCACCGCGCCTACTTCATGCCCGAGTACGACGCCTACGCCATCAGTCGCTACGACGATGTGTGGAACGCCTTCATGGACGCGAAGAACTTCACCGAGTCCGAGGGGCAGGTATTCCCGCGCAGCCAGATGCTGGTGCATCATCGCGGCGATCCGCCCAAGCCGAAGCTCGATCCCAAGTCGATGTTCCTCTTCCTCGATCCGCCGATCCATTCGCAGTTCCGCATGGCGCTCGCCAGCCCGTTCATGAAGGGCAACGTCGGCAAGCTGACGCCGCAGATCACCACGCTGATCCGCGATCAGTTGGACAAGTGCATCGCCAGGGGCCGCTTCGACCTCAACGGCGATTTCGCCAGCTACATCTCGGTCGGCGCGACGGCGATCCTGATGGGGCTGCCGGTGGAGGACAGCGGCGCCATCATCGATCTGGTCAACCGCATGGTCGCGCGCGATCCGGTCAACCCCGGCCCCACGGCGGACGGGATCG
>NZ_VNIM01000103.1 GCF_007785815.1 Alterirhizorhabdus solaris
TTACACCAATTTACTATTATTTATTTTTTTTTTAAGAGTAGGGGCACCCACAGAAACCAACAGGAAGGGAGTCGTCGGCAGCGTCAGTGGTTAAAAAGAGACGGCGCCCAGTTCGGTGCGCGCCAGCCGCTCCAGCCGTTCCAGCGAGCGGCCCTGCCATTCGCGCTCCGCCTCGGACAGTCGCTCCAGCCGTGCCGCGATCGGCCCGGCGATCGCGCCCGAGATGACGACGCCGTACAGCGTCGTCAGCATCGCCAGCGCCATCGACGGGCCGATGCGCGCGGCGTCGTCCATCTGCGAGAACATGCCGATCAGCCCGATGATCGTGCCGATCATGCCCATCGCCGGGCCGGCATCGGCCGCCGCGCGCCAGAAACCGGCGGCGGCATCATGGCGGGATCGGCGGCCGTCCATCTCGTCGCGTGCCCAGTCGGCGAAACCGTCGGCGCTGGTCGCATCGGAGAGGTGGAAGGCGGCGCGTTTCAGGAAGCGCCCGGCGGTATCGACGCGATCGACGCAGGCGATGCCGCGCACGTGCGCCAACGCCTCGATCGCGTTCACCGCGCGCACGGCGGCGGTGGCATCGGCCTGCGGGTCGGCGCGGAACAGCGGGCCGAGGGCGGCGAACGCGCGCGCCACGTCATCCCGGGTCGAACGCACGACTGCGACGGCAAAGGCGCCGCCAACCACGATCGCCAGCGACAGCGGATCGATGAAGTGCGCGATCTGGCCGATGCCGTCCATGCTTCCCCCTTGTTCGGCGCGATGCGCCCGCCGGCAACCGGCAGGCGCTTGCCGCACCCGGCAAAACCTTGCCGGCTGGTCCCGGCAACACCGACGGCATCCCTGTAAATCCGCGACGATCAGCAACTGGCACGGCCTTTGCGGAACCGCTGCTGACATGACGACGGGCGCTGCCAAGCCAAGGAACGGCAGCACCGGCGCAACCTTAAGGGGAAAGTTAGGATGGCAGGCGTGGGCGATCAGCTCTTCGGCATGCATGGCAATGCCCTGGCGCTGCGCAGCCAGCGGCTGGCCCTGCTCGCCTCCAACATCGCGAACGCGGCGACCCCCGGCTACAAGGCGCGCGACATCGATTTCGGCAAGGCGCTCGCCGCCGCGTCCGATGGCGCCAGCGTGGACAAGGCCGCCGGCGATGCGCTGGGCTACCGCGTACCGCTGGAGCCCTCGCTCGACGGCAACACCGTGGAGCTTTCCACCGAGCAGACGATCTTCGCCGAGAACGCCGTGCAGTATCGCACCACGCTCTCCTTTCTCGAAGGGCGGATCAACACCGTCATGCAGGCGCTGAAGGGAGAATAAGCATCATGGCAGGTCCGATGTCCGTCTTCGATATCGCCGGGCGCGCCATGTCGGCGCAGCTCGTGCGGCTGAACACCACCGCCTCCAACCTCGCCAACGCCGGCGCCGTTTCCGGCAGCGAGGCGGGCGCCTTCCGCTCGATGAAGCCGGTGTTCATGCCCGTCACCGATGCCCCCGGCGTCGCCACCGTGAAGGTGAGCCGCATCGATACCAGCCAGGTCGCGCCCACCAAGCGGCACGACCCGGCCCATCCGCTCGCCGACAAGGACGGCAACGTGTGGGAGGCCAGCGTCGATAGCGCCGCCGAGATGGTCGAGATGGTCGAGACCGCCCGCCAGTATCAGAACAACGTCCAGGTTCTGCAGACCGCGAAATCGCTCACTCTGGACACGCTGAGGCTCGGCAAATGACCACCGTCACCAACAACACCGCCACGCTGGCGCTCGCCACCACCACCGCCGCGAAGACCGCGACCGCCGCGAAAAGCGGCACGCTGGACCAGAGCTCGTTCCTGAAGCTGATGACCACCCAGTTGAAGACGCAGGATCCGTTCGATCCGGTCGACAACACCCAGATGGTCGCGCAGATGGCGCAATTCTCGTCCGTCGCCGGCATTTCGGAGATGAACACCAGCCTGAAGACGATCGCCAGCGACATCGCCGGATCGCGCGTGGGCGATGCCGCCTCGTGGATCGGCCGGTCGGCGCTCGTCGATTCCACCACCGCCACGCCGCTGTCCGACGGCACCTATGCCGGCGAGGTGACGCTGGCCAAGGATGCCACCAACGTCGGCATCAGCCTCGTTTCCGAGGATGGCGCGGTCGTGAAGGAGTTCGCGCTGGGCAAGCAGCCCGCCGGCCCCGTCTCCTTCGCGGGGGACGGCAGGGCGGCGGACGGCACCAGCGCCAGCGGCCCGCTCAAGGTGGTCGTCACCGCCGCCGCCGCGGACGGGCGCGTCACCAGCACCACCGCCACATGGGCCGGCATTTCCGCCGTGCAGTCTCCCGCCGGCGGCACCACCACCAAGCTCGTCACCTCCCTCGGCCTCATCTCCCCCACCGACGCCCAGCGCCTCGGCTGATCCCTTCAGGAGTTCGCTTCCATGTCCTTCTACACCTCGCTTTCCGGCCTGAAGGCCGCGCAGACCGATCTCTCGGTCATCTCGAACAACGTCGCCAACGTCAGCTCGAACGGCTTCAAGAAGAGCCGGGCCGACTTCGGCGATCTCGTGTCCAACTCGTCGCTGCAGGCGGCCAGCGTCGCAGGGCAAGGCGCGCGGCTGAAGTCGATCACCCAGCAGTTCACGCAGGGCAGCGGCATGGCCGCTTCGGAGCGGGCGCTCGATCTGGCGATCAGCGGCCAGGGCTTCTTCGTGACGAGCAGCGACCAGACCGGCGGCGGCGTGGCGTTCACCCGCAACGGCGCGTTCGGCGTCGACAACGACCGCTACGTCACGGACTCGCGCGGCAACTATCTGCAGGTGATGCCGGTCGATACCTCGGGCGGCGTCACCGCCACCGGCCTTGCCGCCGCGAAAAGCCTGCAGGTGCCGCTCACCTCGGGCGACGCCAAGCCGACGAGCCGGCTGGACATCAAGCTGAACCTGCCCGCCGCCGCCGACCTGCCGGCCAACCGCGCCGTCTATCAGGCGCCCGCCACCTATGCGTTCGATCGCTACGATCCGAATAGCTACAACTATTCCGCGCAGACCACGGTGTACGATGCGGACGGCAACGGCCAGCCCGCGACGATCTACTACACCCGCACCGCCGCCCCCACCGCCAGCAGCACCGACAGCACGTGGGAAGCGCGCATGTTCGTAGGCAACGCCGAGGCCAGCTCCACCAAGAACGCCGACGGCACCGGCACGTCGCCGGCCGTGCCGCTCTCGCTCACCTTCGACGACAAGGGCGTCATCAAGTCGCCGGTCGGCGACGTGAGCTTCGGCGCCGCGCTGCCGTCCGGTGCCGCCGCGCCGATTTCGCTCACGCTGAACTACGGCACCGCCTCCACGCAGGCGGCCGGCACCTTCAAGGTCGCCTCGCTCACGCAGGACGGCGTCGAGGCCGGAACGCTGAGCAACGTGTCGGTGGGGAATGACGGGCTGGTGAGCGCCAGCTATTCCAACGGCACCACGCAGAAGCTGGGCAAGGTGATGATCGCCAATTTCTCCAATCCCTCGGGCCTGCGCCAGATGGGCGATGCGACCTGGGGCGCGAGCGGCGATTCCGGCCCGCCGGTGGTGGGCGAGGCCTCGTCCAACGGCAACGGCCAGATCCAGTCCGGCGCGCTGGAACTGTCGAACGTGGACATCACCGACGAACTCGTCGCGCTGATCGCCGCGCAGCGCAACTTCCAGGCGAACGCCAAGGCGATCGAGACGGCCAACACGCTGACCCAGACGATCATCCAGACCAACTGATCCTGACCGACCGAACACGGGAGCCTGAATCATGGACCGGCTGATCCACACGGCATTGTCCGCCATGCGCGGCGCGATGGCGCGGCAGACGACGACGGCGAACAACCTCGCCAACGCCAACACCGCCGGCTTCCGCGCCGAACTGGCGAGCGTGCGGCCGCTGTGGATCACCGGCGAGGGCTTCGGCTCCCGCGCGCCCTCCTCGGAGGAGGTCACCTCCGCCGACATGAGCGCCGGTGCCGTCACCGCCACCGGGCGCGATCTGGACGTGGCGATCGACGGCGACGCACTGCTCGGCGTGCAGGGCGACGACGGCGAGGAGGCCTATACCCGGCGCGGCGACCTCGCCGTCTCGGACAGCGGCCTGCTCACCACCGGCGACGGGCACCCGGTGCTGGGCGAGGGCGGACCGATCACGCTGCCGCCCTACGACAAGCTGAACATCGCCGCCGATGGATCGATCTTCATCGTGCCGCAGGGGGCGGATGCCGCCGCCGAGCCGCAGCTGGTGGACCGGCTGAAGCTGGCCAGCCCGACCGGCACGCAGATCGCCAAATCGCTCGACGGGCTGTTCCGGGTGAAGGGCGGCGGCGCGCTGCCGGCCGATCCCGACGCCAAGGTGACGGCGGGCAGCATCGAGGGATCGAACGTCAACACCAGTACCGCGCTGGTCGACATGATCGACGCCAGCCGCTCGTGGGACACGCAGGTGCGGCTGCTCACCACCGCCAAGGAACTGGACACCGCCTCGGCCGACCTGATGCGGCTGCCGGATTGATGACGCCCTGCCTCCAGCCCAAACGCGGGGGTCAAACTGGCACGCGCCTTGCTGTGATGACCGCAACCATAGCCGAAAGCTGATCCGTCATGACCAACGCCGCCCTCCACGTCGCCCGCACCGGCCTCGATGCCCAGAACGAGCGGATGCGCGTGATCGCGAACAACCTCGCGAACGTGAACACCACCGGCTTCAAGCGCGACCGCGCCAGTTTCGAGACGCTCGCCTATCAGTCGATGACCGCGCCGGGCGCGCCTTCCAACGGGGACAACAAGTTCGCCACCGGCCTGTCGCTCGGCTCCGGCGTGAAGATCGCCTCGACCGAGCGGATCGACACGCAGGGCACGTTGCAGACGACCGAGAACGCGCTGGACATCGCGATCGAGGGCAACGGCTTCTTCCAGGTGCAGATGCCGGATGGTTCGACCGGCTACACCCGCGCCGGCAACTTTTCGCTGACGGCGGACGGCACGGTGGTGACGAGCGACGGCAAGCCGCTGATCCCGCAGATCCAGGTGCCGGAAGGCGCCACCAAGATCACCATCGGCAGCGACGGCACGGTTTCCGCCACGCTCACCGGCGCCAGCGAGGCGACCGAGCTGGGCAAGATCGAGACGGCGCGCTTCGCCAACCCCGCCGGGCTGGAGGCGCTGGGCGACAACATCCTGAAGGAAACCGGCGCCAGCGGCGCGGCGCAGGTGGGCACCGCCGGCCTCGATGGCCGCGGTTCGCTGCGGCAGGGATCGCTGGAGGGATCGAACGTCAACGTCGTCGAGGAACTCGTCGACATGATCGAGACGCAGCGCGCCTACGAGGTCAATTCCAAGATGATCAAGGCGACCGACGAGATGCTGCAATACGTCAACCAGCAGATGTGAGGCAGGCGGTGATGCGGAACGATACCCTGCGCGTCGCGGTCGCCATCGCCATGGCCGGCGTCGTCGTGCTGTCGCTCAACGCCACCTCGGCGCAGGCCCGCAAGCGCGAGCCGAAGCCCGATTTCACGCCGGCCTATGCGGAGCCGCCGCAGCCGGTGATCGCCGACGGCGCGATCTTCCACGCCGCCAACGGCTATGCCCCGCTCACCAGCGGCCAGCGCGCCGCCTCGGTGGGCGACGTGCTGACGATCCTGCTGGTGGAGCGCACGCAGGCGAGCAAGACCTCGACCGCATCGACCGCGCGAAACGGCAGCTTCGGCCTCACCCCGCCCAGCACCGGCCCGCTCTCGCTGTTCGATCCCAGCGATATCGGTGTCAGCGGCGGCGGCAAGTTCGACGGCAAGGGCGTGGCCGGCCAGTCGAACAACCTGTCGGGCGAGATCAGCGTGACGGTGCAGGCGGTGTACCCCAACGGCACGATGCTGGTGCGCGGGCAGAAGCTGCTGACGCTGAACCGGGGCGACGAGAACATCCAGCTTTCCGGCCTCGTCCGCGCCGCCGACATCAGCCCGGACAACCGCGTGCTGTCCACCCGGGTCGCCGATGCGCGCATCGCCTATGCCGGCAAGGGCGATATAGCGCGCGCCAGCAAGCCCGGCTGGCTGAGCCACTTCTTCTCCATCCTCAGCCCGTTCTAGGAGCCGCGATGCGTCGCCTTACCCTCATCGCGTCCGCGCTCCTCGGTCTGTTCAGCGCGCTGCCGGCGCATGCCGAGCGGATCAAGGATCTCGGCACCTTTCAGGGGGTCCGGTCGAACCAGCTCACCGGCTACGGCCTCGTCATCGGCCTTTCGGGCACGGGCGACGACAGCCTCGATTACGCCACGCTGGGCATGAAGGGCGTCATCTCGCGATTCGGGCTGAACCTGCCGGCCGGGGTCAACCCCGCGCTGAAGAACGCCGCCGCCGTGATGGTGACGGCCGACCTGCCCGCCTTCGCCAAGCCGGGGCAGAAGCTGGACATCACCGTCTCCGCGCTCGGCAAGGCAAAATCCCTGCGCGGCGGCACGCTGCTGATGATGCCGCTGAACGGCGCGGACGGGCAGATCTACGCGATGGCGCAGGGCAACCTGGCGGTCGGAGGCCTCGGCATCGATGCGGCGGACGGATCGAAGCTGACCGTCAACATCCCCACCTCCGGCCGCATCCCCGGCGGCGCCACGGTGGAGCGTGCGGTGGAGGCCGGCTTCGCCTCCACCCCCACGCTGCTGTTCAATCTGGCCGAGGCCGACCTCACCACCATCAGCCGTGTCGCCAACGCGATCAACCTGGCGGTGGGCGGCGGCCGCGCGCACGTGGTGGATGCCGTGTCGGTGGCGATCACCGCGCCGCAGGGCGCCGAGGCGCGCACGCTGCTGATGGGCCAGATCGAGAATCTGCCGGTCGATCCGGCCGATGCGCCCGCCCGCGTGATCGTGAACGCGCGCACCGGCACTGTCGTCATCAACGGCGCGGTGCGGATCGCGCCCGCCGCCGTCAGCCACGGCAAGCTGACCGTGAAGGTGGACGAGAAGCCCACCATCGTCCAGCCCGCCCCCTTCTCGCGCGGGCGCACGGCGGTGGAGCCGAACAGCAACATCGCCGTGGAGGAGGAGCGCCGGCCGATGTTCAACTTCCACCCCGGCGCCAGCCTGGCCGACATCGTGAAGGCGGTGAACGCGATCGGCGCCTCGCCGGCCGATCTCGTCGCCATCCTCGAAGCCCTCAAGCAGGCCGGCGCGATGAAGGCCGATCTGGTGATCCTGTGACCGGGCCGGCTTCCGGGCCGCGCCCGATCGCGGGCGCCGCTGCCAAGCCGGCGCAGACGGCCGAGCGCGCGAAGATGCAGACGGTGGCCAAGCAGTTCGAGGCGGTGTTCGCGCGGCAGATGATCGGATCGATGCGGCAGGCCGATCTGGCCGAGGGCGTGTTCGATTCCAGCGCCACCGGGCAATTCCGCGACATGGCCGATTCCCGCACGGCGGACAGCATGGCCGATGCCGGCGGCCTCGGCATCGCGCAGATGCTGATGCGGCAATATGATGCCGGCCATGCCGCGCAGGCCAAAATCGCACCGCCGGCTAAAGCGGTAACCGGTCCTGCCGTAGACTCGAGCGAATGAGCGACCTTCTCAGCATCGGCGCCTCGGGCGTATCGGCCTATCGATCGGCCCTCTCGGTGATCGGCGACAATGTCGCCAACGCCGAAACCGACGGCTATTCGCGCCGCAGCGTCACGCTGAAGCAATCCACCGGCTCGTTCGGCAGCGATCCGCTCTCCACCAACCGGGTGACCTCCGGCGGCGTCACGCAAGGGCAGGTGGTGCGCGCATGGGATGATTTCCGCGCCAGCGAATCGCGCGTCAGCCAGGCCGACGCCGGCCGCGCCGATACCCGCCTGCGCTGGCTCTCCAACGTGGAGACGGCGATCGACGACGGCGACACCGGCGCGGGCGTGGCCCTCACCGCTTTCTACACCAGCGGCCAGACGCTTTCGGCCAATCCCAATGGCACCGCACCGCGCCAGGGCTTCCTGAGCACGCTCGGCGAGGCGGCGACGACGATCCGCACCAGCGCCGATGCGTTGGCCCGCGCGGGCCAGGGCGTGAAGGCGGAAGCCTCGGCGATGGTCGAGGCGCTGAACGGCAACATGGATTCGCTGGCGCAGATCAACAACGCGCTGAAGCGCGCCGCCCCCGGTTCCGCCGCCGCCACCAGCCTGTCCGACACACGGGACCAGTTGCTCGACGACATTTCCAAGCAGGTCGGCATCGACGTGTCGCTCGACGCGCACGGCGCCGCCACGGTGAAGCTGGCCGGGTCGAGCGACCTGACGCTGGTGGACGGCAACGTCGCCGCCAGTTTCGAGCTGCGCACCGCCACCGACGGGCGGCTCTCGCTGGAATCGACGACCCGCGGCGAGCTGAAGATCGCATCGCCTTCCGGCGGCGCGCTGGCCGGGCTGGTCGACGTGGCCGCCACCATCGCCGGCCGCCGTGCCGATCTCGATTCGATCGCGAGCGATTTCGCCAAGCAGGTGAACGACTGGCAGGCCGCCGGGCGCACTCCCGCCGGTACGCCCGGCGCGGCATTGTTGACCGCGACCGGCGGGGCCGCCGGGCTGCGGCTGACGACGGAGGATCCCGCCGCGATCGCCGCCGCCTCCACCGACGGCACCAGCAACGGCAACCTCGCCCAGCTGCAGTCGCAGCGCGAGAACGGGGCGGAGAACCGCCTCGCCGCGATCGTGACGCAGCATGCGCTGTCGGTATCTGCGGCCAAGGCCGAATCCGCCGCCGCCACGACCCGGCGGGACAACGCCTTCGCCGCGCGCGACGAGGTGGGCGGCGTCGACCTCGACCGTGAGGCGGCCGAGCTACTGCGCTACCAGCAGGCCTATTCCGGCTCGGCCAAGCTGATCCAGATCGCCCGCGAGACGCTCCAGTCCGTGCTGAACCTGTTCTGAGGAGTCCGCCATGATCGGAGCCACCCGCTTCCGCGTCACCGCCGAGATCAACCGCCAGAGCCGGTTGGCCAGCGATATCTCGCGCGCGCAGACCGACATCTCCAGCGAGAAACGGCTGCAGACCGCCTCCGACGACCCGAGCGCCTCGGCGCGCGTCGGCGACATCCGCCGCAAGCAGGCGAACGAGGCGGCCTGGGCGGCCAACGCCGATACCGCCGCCGCCGTGGCGAACACCGCCGACTCCTCGCTCAAGCTGGTGTCCACCGGCCTCGATCGCGCGCGCGAGCTGATGATCGCGGGCAGCTCGGCCACCGCCAGCGCGGCCGATCGTGCCTCCTACGCCACCGAACTGCGCGGCATCGTCGCCGATTTCGAGAGCTATTCGAAGCAGACGGACTCGCGCGGAATCGCCATCTTCCCCGAGGATATGCCGATCGCCATCCCGATCGGGCGCGGCATCTCGCTGTCGGCCACCACCACGAAGGCGGAGGCGTTCGGCAACGTGCCCACCGCCAACGGCCCGACCGACCTCGCCACCATCCTGAACGCCGCCGCCGCCGCGATCGAGATGCCGGATGGTGCCGCCCGCACCGCCGCGGTCAACGCCTCGGTGACGGACATCGCCTCGGCCACCAGCCATGTCGCCGACGTCCATGCCGGGCAGGGCCTGCGCGCCGCGCAGTTCGATGCCGCAAGCACGCGGCTGGCCGACAGCAAGGTGACGCTGCAGGAGGAACGCGATTCGCTGGAGGGGACCGACATCCCCGCGACCGTCGCCCGCCTCCAGTCGAAGCTGGTGACGCTGGAGGCGGCACAGGCCGCCTTCGCCCGGATCAGCAAGCAGACGCTGTTCGACCTGCTGGGCTGACCCCAGCCCCGTAACCGCCCCGCCGCCGCCCCATTATGCCGGCGTTGCGGACACGCTGCGCCATCGGCACCGTCGCTCGCGTCGGGGAATACCCGTCCGCGCCCGAAAAACCGGCGGCGGCACGGGCGCGCAGGGTGCCCGCCGCCGGCTTAATTCCCCGGCAGGCATAAATCCTTAGCCCCCCCGCCGTTACCCTTAACGGGCGGACACCACGGACCAAGTGACGGTGCCGCCCACTGACCAAAAGGGGTGTTCGATGTTTGCTGCGATCGGTCTCGTCGTGCTGCTTGCCATGGTGTTCGGCGGCTTCGCCATCACCGGCGGCGATCTGGAGCCGGTGCTGCACGCCGTGCCGCACGAGATGCTCATCATCGGTGGGGCCGCCATCGGCGCGGTGATCGCCGGCAACTCGATGAAGGAGATCAAGCAGTTCGGCGGCGGCTTCGCCAAGGTGTTCAAGGGGCCGGCGTACAAGAAGCAGGATTTCCTCGACGTCATCTTCCTCGTCAGCTCGCTGATGAAGATGCTGCGGACCGATGGCCCGGTGGCACTGGAGGCGCATGTCGAGGACCCCAAGTCGTCCAGCATCTTCGCCGAATATCCGCGCCTGCTGAAGGACAGCACGCTCGTCCACCTCATCACCGATACGCTGCGGCTGGTCGTCGTCTCGTCCGGCACGCTCGACCCGATGGCGGTGGAGGACGTGATGGACAACGCGATCAAGACCCACCACCACGATGCCATCCGCCCCGCCGACATGCTGCAGAACATGGCGGATTCGCTGCCCGCCCTCGGCATCGTCGCGGCCGTGCTGGGCGTGGTGAAGACGATGGGCTCGATCGACAAGCCGCCGGCCATCCTGGGCGGCATGATCGGCTCGGCGCTGGTCGGCACCTTCCTCGGCATCCTGCTCGCCTACGGCATCTTCGGGCCGTTCGCCGGCCGCTGCAAGCAGGTGATCGAGAGCGACGCGGCGATCTATCACGTCGTCAAGCAGATCATCATCGCCAGCCTGAACGGCCACCCGCTGCCGCTGGTGATCGAGGCCGCCCGCTCCGGCATCACCCACTCGAACCAGCCGGCCTTCGCCGACGTGTTCGACGGCATGCGCAGCCGCTGATCCGATGGCAAGCAAGGCGGCCACCCCGGCCAAAAGGGGCAAGAACGAGCCCGAGATCCGCCCGATCATCGTCAAGAAGATCATTGCGGAAGGGCATGGCGGCCACCACGGCGGCGCCTGGAAGGTGGCCTATGCCGATTTCGTGACGGCGATGATGGCCTTCTTCCTGCTGATGTGGATCCTGGGCGCCACCGACGAAAAGCAGCGCAAGGGCATCGCCGACTATTTCACCCCGACGCTGGTGGAGATGCGGCAGAAGAGCGCCGGATCGAACGGCCCGTTCGGCGGTGACTCGCTGATGGCCAAGGAAAACTATCCGCACAAGGCGGCGCAGACCGGCACCAAGAGCATCACCATTCCCAAGGACGCCACCGGCGGGGAGAAGGGAAGGGAAAGCATGAGGCAGAACGACCGCGCCCGCTTCACCGCGATCAAGAAGAAGCTGGTCCAGGCGATGAAGAAGGACAAGGGGCTGGCGAAACTGCTCAAGAACGTGCGCTTCACCGATACGCGGGAAGGGCTGCGGATCGATCTGGTCGACCAGTCCGATTTCGCGATGTTCGGGGTGGGCGGCACCGGCCTGCTGCCCGATGCGCGGCGGCTGATGGGCGAGGTGGCCAAGGTGATCGCCGCCGTGCCCAACGACGTGATCGTGCGCGGCCACACCGATGCGCTGCCTTATGCCGCCGGCCGGTCGACCAACAACTGGTCGCTGTCGAGCAACCGCGCGGAGGCGACGCGCGCCGCGCTGGCGGCGGCGGGCGTGCCGGCCACCCGCTTCGCCCGGATCGAGGGCGTCGCCGACCGCGAGCCGTTCATCCCCGGCGACATCTACGACCCGCGCAACCGCCGCATGTCGATCACGCTCAAGTGGAGCGGGCCGGACGGTGGCGAGGGCGAGGGCGCCGACAAGGGTGCGGGCGCCGCCGCCCCCGCCGACGTCGCGCCCTTCGCACGGCAGGCGACGCCGGCGCATTGAGGGGGCGGACGGCGGCGGCTGTTTCCTCGACCCGCTCGTCCTGAGAGGCCGCGAGCTCTTGGCCTCCGCCATGACCTTCGCCGGCATCCGGGTTGATCCCGCCGAGCGCCCTTGTGTCGAGCGAAGTCGAGACACGGAGCGTCACGCGCGTGGCCCGCCCCTCGACTTCGCTCGGGGCATGGAGCTAGGAATCGAACTCTCGGTCAGTCTCTGAGCCTGGAAAACCGACTGTCCGCTCATCCTGAGGAAGGACTGAGCTTGGCGAAGGCCCGTCTTGAAGAACGCATCCGCCACCCTCCTTCGAGACGCCATTTCGGCAACCTCAACGGCTGCTCAAGATAAGCGGGTCGGTATCGATCCCGGCCCCCGAAGGCACGATTACGAGCCGGCGGCACCCGGCAGCCCGCCACTCGTTCGGGTGCCATGGACACGGACAATCAGGGCGCCCATGCGGCGGTGATCGGGGCGGGCGGCGGGATCGGCGGGGCGCTGGTCGCGGCGCTGGCGGCGGATGATCGCTTCGTCCGCGTTCACGCACTCTCACGCAATCCCGCGCCGTCATCCGGCCGGATCGCTGCCGGCATGATCGATGTGACCGACGAGGCGAGCATCGCCGCCGCCGCCGGGCGGATCACCGAACCGCTCGATCTGGTCATCATCGCCACCGGCACGCTGCACACCGAGGGCGCCGCGCCCGAACGCGCGCTGCGCGAGCTGGAGGCGGCGACGATGGCGCGGCAGTTCGCGGTGAACACGATCGGGCCGGCGCTGGCGCTCAAGCATTTCACCCCGCTGCTCCATCGCGGGGAGCGGTCCGCCATCGCCGCGCTGTCGGCCCGCGTGGGCAGCATCTCGGACAATCGCACCGGCGGCTGGCACAGCTATCGCGCCTCCAAGGCGGCGCTCAACATGATCGTGAGATGCGCCGCGATCGAACTGGGGTGGAGCAGGCCGCAGGCGATATGCGTGGCGCTGCACCCCGGCACCGTCGATACCGCGCTCAGCCGCCCGTTTCAGGCGCGCGTGCCGGCCGAACGCTTGTTCGACGCCGCCCGCGCCGCCCGTCAGTTGCTCGACGTGATCGACGGGCTGACGGTGCAGCAGAGCGGCCGGATCTTCGCGTGGGACGGGCAGGAGATCGTGCCCTGACGTCCCCTTACTCCCGCGCCGCGCGCAGCGCCGCCCCGGCCGCGAAAGGCGCACCCGCCACCAGCAGCAGCGAGGCGGCGGCCAGCAGCTTTAGCGCCCCCGCCCCCTGATCGCCGAGCGCGCCCGCGCCGAAGATCAGGATCGGCACCGCCAGCGGCAGCATCACCAGACCGGCCAGCGCGCCCGCCCCGCGCAGCCCGAGCGTCAGCGCGCTCGTGCCAAGCGCGAGCGCGGCGAGGCCCGGCGTGCCGAGCGCCAGCCCGGCCTCAAGCCGCAGCAGCGTGGCGCCGTCCAGCTTCAGCAGCCCCGCCGCCGGGATCGCCGCCAGCATCAGCGGCGGCCCGAAGCCGAGCCAGTGCGCGAGCAGCTTGGCGCCCGCCACCGCCTCCTCGGCGATGCCGCGTACCGCCAGCTGATCGAGCACGCCCGCCCCGGCATCGGGGGCGATCAGCCGGTCGACCGGCAACAACGCCGCCAGCAGCGCCGCCATCCACAGCGCACCGCCGCCCGCCTTTGCGAGCAGCGCCGCATCGGGGCCGATCGCGAACGGGAACAGCGTCGCCACCAGCAGGAAGAAGATCAGCGGCAGCAGCGCGCCGCCGCCCGATCCGCCGCCGGCATAGGCATGGCGCAGGTCGCGCCACAGGATCTGGCCCAATAGTCTCATGCCAGCACCACCGATGCGGCATCGCCAAGCCCCAGCGGCTGATGCGTCGCCGCCAGGATGATGCCGCCGCCCGCCCGGTGCCGCGCCATCGCGGTTGCCAGCAGATCGAGCGAGGCGGTGTCGAGACCGTTGCCCGGCTCGTCGAGCAGCCACACCCCCGCCCCGCCCGCGATCACCCGCGCCAGCGTGGCGCGGGTGATCGCGGGCGGGGCGGGGGTGTGGC
>NZ_VNIM01000104.1 GCF_007785815.1 Alterirhizorhabdus solaris
GCCGTCAGCCGCCCCCGTTTGCGCTCGCAACCACCGCGCCCCCTCCTCGTCATCCCGGCGAACGCCGGGATCTTCGCCTGACGGGCACCTCGCGCCTCCCGAGGTCCCAGCCTTCGCTGGGACGACGAGGAAACCTGAAGCCTATTCCGCGGCCTCGCGCTCCACCGGCGCGGGCAGCAGCGGCTCGTCGCCGTAGCGGGCCAGTGCCTCCACCGGCGGCACCTCCTCCAGTTCCTTCGCGCCCGTCTCGATATTCATGTCGCGGAATTTGCGGCCGGTGCTCAGCACGTTTCGCTCGAACGAGCCGACGAACGAATTGTAGTTGTTCACCGCCGTGGTCAGCCCGCCGCCCACCTTCTTCAGGTGCCCCGCCGCCGTCGCCAGCCGGTCGTACATCTCCTTGCCCAGCCCGGCGATCGCCTTCGCCTCTTTGGCCACCTTCTCCTGCCGCCACACCGCCGCCACGGTGCGGGCGATCGCGATCAGGTTGGTCGGTGTCGCCAGCAAGACGCGCTTGCCGAACGCGAAATCCCACAGCGTCGGGTCATGCTCCAGCGCGGCCGACAGGAAATGCTCGCCCGGCACGAACATGATGACGTAATCGGGCGCCTCCTCGAACTCGGCCCAATAGGCCTTGCCGCCCAGGCCGTTGACGTGCGCCTTCATTGCCGCCGCGTGGGCGGCCAGATGGCGGTGGCGTTCGGCATCGTCCACCGTCTCATAGGCATCCTGATAGGCGTTGAGCGACACCTTGGCGTCGATCACCAGCGCCCGCCCGCCCGGCACGCGCACGATCACATCCGGCCGGATGCGGCCCTCCTCGCCCGATACCGACACCTCGGTCTGGAAATCGGCGTGCTCCGAAAGCCCGCACGTTTCCAGCACGTTGCGCAGTTGCTGCTCGCCCCAACGGCCACGCGCCTTGGGCGCGGCGCGCAGCGCGTTGACCAGCCGCGCCGCCTCGCCGCGCACGGCCTCCTGCCCGGTCCGCATCGCGTCGATCAGCCCGGTCAGCTGGTTCTGCTCGCTGCGGCGTGCCTCCTCGACGCGGGCGACGCCTTCCTCGTAGCGCTTGAGCGTGGCCTCCACCGGGGCCAGCGCCGCCTTGATCTTCTCCTCGCTGGCATTGCCCGCCTGATTGAACCGCTGGTCGGCACGTTCGAGGAACTGGCGCTGCGCCGCATCGAGCAGCCGAGCGCCCACCTCGCCGAACTGGGCGCTCAACGCCTCCTTGGCCTCGATCAACTGACGCAACTGTGCCTCGGCCGCCTCGTCGCGCGCTTCGCGGTCGGCGCGCAGGCCGCGCAATTCCTCGCGCGCGGCGAACGTCTCGCGCCGGGCCGCATCGAGATCGATACGCAACGCCGCGCCTGCCGCCTGCACATCGGCAAGCCGCACCGCTTGCGCGTCCGTCGCCTCGATCCGGGCCGCACGATCGGCGGCGAGGCCGCGCGCCTCCGCCGCCGCGTCAGCCGCCTCACGCCGGGCAAGGGCGGTGTCGGTGCGCAACGCCTCCTGCTCGCGCCGCGCCGTCGCCAGATCCTCGCGCAGCGGGCCGAGCTGGCGCGATTCGCCGAGCGCGAGGTTGAGGTCGGCGATGGCCCGACCGAATTTCTCGCGCAGGTCGTTCCGTTCGGCCGCCAGCGCCGCCCCGGCGCGCCCCCAGACCAGCCAGCCGCAGCCCAGGCCGATGGCGAGCGCGACGAGAACGGCGATGAGCGAAAGCGCAGACATGGATCACCCCTGACGGAACAGAGAGTGAACCTTGGCGGTCACCGCGACTTTTGGCAAGCGCCGGGCGTCAATTCGCGCGGCGATGACGGCTCAGGCAGCCCGGCGGCGGGCCTTCTCCAGCTTCTTCAGCACCATCTCGCGCTTCAGCTTCGACAGATGGTCGATGAAGAGGATGCCCTCGAGATGATCCATTTCATGCTGCAGGCAGGTGGCAAGAAGCCCGTCGAGCGCCGCCTCCTGCCGCGAGCCGTCACCGTCCTGCCAGCGGACGTGGACGGTCGACGGTCGCTCCACCTCGGCATATTGATCCGGGACCGACAGGCAGCCCTCGTTGTAGGGCCGGCGCTCGTCAGAGGGATCGAACAGCTCCGGGTTCACGAACACGCGCGGCGTGCGCACCGGCTCGCCATCTTCGCCCGGCTCCTGCAGGTCGATCACCAGCACGCGCTTCGGCACGCCAATCTGTACCGCCGCAAGGCCGATGCCGGGCGCATCGTACATCGTCTCGAACATATCCTCGATCAGCGTGCCGAGCGCGGCGTCGAACGTCTCGACCGGGGTGGAGACGAGCTTGAGCCGGGGGTCCGGCGCTTCGAGGATGGGGTGGATGGCCATCAATCAAAAATAGGGTCGCGCCGCCCGTCCGTCAATAATCAGCCGAGCGGGCGGCGGGCGCGCAACGCCTGCGCCAGCGTCCCCTCGTCGAGGTAATCGAGCTCGCCGCCCACTGGCAGGCCGTGGGCCAGTTGCGTGACGCGGACCGGATACGCCTCGATCCGCTCGGCGATGTAATGCGCCGTCGTCTGCCCTTCCAGCGTGGCGTTCATCGCCAGCACCACCTCGTCGATGCCGCCAGCCGCCAGCCGGCCCACCAGCGCGTCGATCGTCAGATCCTCGGGCCGCACCCCCTCCAGCGCGGACAGCCGCCCGCCGAGCACATGAAAGCGGCCGGGGAACAATCGGGAACGATCGAGCGCCCACAGGTCGGCGACCTCCTCCACCACGCACAGCAGGCGGGCGTCGCGCCGGCCATCGGTGCAGATCGCGCACGGATCGACCGTATCGAGGTTGCCGCACAGGTGGCACGAGACGAGCCGGGCGTTCACCGTCTCCAGCGCGCGCAGCAGCGGCGCCAGTGCCGTTTCGCGCTTTTTCAGCAGGTGCAGCACCGCCCGCCGGGCCGAGCGTGGACCAAGACCCGGCAACCGCGCCAGCGCCTGCGTGAGCGCATCGATTTCGGGAGAGGCCATGCCCGAAACAGATAGGGGCTTGCGCGCCGCCGTGCCACGGGTTTGAGAGAGGGATGCGGATCATCTTCATGGGAACCCCCGATTTCGCGGTGCCGACGCTCGATGCGCTGGTCACCGCCGGGCACGACATCGCCGGGGTCTATTGCCAGCCGCCGCGCCGGGCCGGGCGCGGCAAGGCGCTGAACGCCTCGCCCGTGCAGCAGCGTGCCGAGGCGCTGGGGCTGCCGGTGCATGTGCCGGTGACCTTACGCGATCCGGCCGCGCAGGCGGAGTTCGCCGCGCTCGACGCCGATGTCGCGGTGGTGGCGGCCTATGGGCTGATCCTGCCGGTGGCGGTGCTGGCGGCGCCCCGGTTCGGCTGCCTCAATGTCCACGGCTCGCTGCTGCCACGCTGGCGCGGGGCGGCGCCGGTGCAGCGCGCGATCCTGGCGGGGGATGCGGAAACCGGCGTCACCATCATGCAGATGGAGCGCGGGCTGGATACCGGGCCGATGCTGCTGGCCGAGGCGACGCCGGTCGCCGGCAAGACGGCGGGCGACCTGACCGACGAACTGGCCCGCACCGGCGCGCGGCTGATGGCGCGGGTGCTGGCGGACCTGCCCGGCTTTCCCCCGATCCCGCAGCCGGAAGACGGCGTCACCTACGCCGCCAAGATCGAGAAGCCCGAGGCACGGCTCGATTTCACCCGGCCCGCCGAGACGGTGGAGCGGCAGGTGCGCGGCTTCAACCCGGCACCGGGTGCCTTCTTCGAGCATGCGGGCGAACGCCTGCGTATCCTCGCCGCCGAGGTGACGGGGGGCCACGGCGCACCCGGCGAGATCCTGGACGACGCGCTGACGATCGCCTGCGGCACGGGCGCGATCCGGCCGACGCTGGTGCAGCGCGCCGGGCGCGGCGCGATGACCCCGGCCGATCTGCTGCGCGGCTTCCCGTTCCCCGCCGGCACGCGCCTTTGGTGACGCGCTTCCGCCTGACGATCGAATATGACGGCCGCCCGTTCATGGGCTGGCAGCGGCAGGCGCACGGCCCCAGCGTGCAGGGCGCGATCGAGGCGGCGGCGGTGCGCGTGACCGGCGAGGCGGTGGCGCTGCACGCTGCCGGCCGCACCGATTCGGGTGTCCATGCCGAGGCGATGACGGCGCATTGCGACATTGCCCGCCCGATCACCGCCTTCCGCCTGATGGAGGCGCTGAACGCGCTGCTGCGACCCGATCCCGTCGCCATTCTTGCCTGCGAAGAAGTCGCGGACGACTGGCACGCGCGCTTTTCCTGCATCCGCCGCCGCTATGTGTATCGCATCGCCAACCGCCGCGCGCCGCTGGCGCTGGCCGCCGGGCGCGCATGGCAGGTCGCTGCCCCGCTCGATGCGGCGGCGATGCACGATGCCGCGCAGGCGCTGGTGGGGCGGCATGATTTCACCACGTTCCGCTCCGCCCATTGCCAGGCCGACAGCCCGTTGCGCACGCTGGAGCGGCTGGACGTGGTGCGGCACGGCGCCGAGATCGCCGTCCACGCAGAGGCGCGGTCGTTCCTGCATCATCAGGTCCGCTCGATGGTCGGCTGCCTGATGCTGGTGGGCCGGGGCAAGTGGACCGCCGCCGACCTCGCCGCCGCGCGCGATGCCCGCAATCGTGACGCGCTCGGCCTCAACGCCCCGCCCGATGGCCTGTATTTCGTCGGCGCGGATTACCCCGCGTAGGCTCAGGCCGCCTTGCGCGCGGCGTTGCCCAGCCGGCGGGCGTTGGAGGTGACGGTGCGGTGAACCGGAGCAAGCGCGGCGTCGCTGGTGGTCAGCGGCCACATCATCGCCCGCGTACCCCGCTTGCCGGTTTCCGTCGCCAGCTTCACCAGCGTCGCCGGGGTGGGCACGCCGCCGACGATGAGATTCTCGGAGTCGACCATCTGCGCCATCATGTCGCGCTGCGCCGCGCCGATCCGGTCGACCAGGGCGATCCCGGACTGGGCTAGCGCAAAGACCTTTTCTGGCACCATCCGCCCCAGCTCGCGATAGTCGCCCGAGAAGGGATTGCGCAGCGCCGCACCGATCAGCCACAGCCGCGCGCCGACCACGACACCGGAGGCCAGCGCGATCTCGCTCACCTTCACGCCCACATCGATCGCACTCGTCGCCGCCGATGCGATCGATGATTCAGTCGTGTCGCTCGGCATGGATCGAGGCTCCTTAGGAAACATAGGGTCACGTTCTGGCCAACAACCGTGGCCGAAGGATGGCGCAACGCTCGATGGGGCGGTTTGCTGCCTCGCGCGTTCGGCCACGATGATGATATGCCGAGGAAACCGATGAAGCCGGACGAGATCAGGAGCGAACTGGAACGGCTGGCGGATGCAGCCGATCGCTGGCGGGCGCAGCCGATGGCGATCGCCACGGTCACCTCCACCTGGGGGTCCGCCCCGCGCCCGCGCGGCAGCCACATGCTGGTGGCGGAGGATGGCAGCTTCGAGGGGTCGGTTTCGGGCGGCTGCGTGGAGGGCGAGGTGCTTGCCGCCGCCGCCGAGACGATCGCCGACGGCAGCCTGCGCCGCCTGCGCTTCGACGTGGCGGAGGAAACGGCGTGGTCCGCCAGCCTGCCGTGTGGCGGCGAGATCGAGGTGATCGTCCAGCCGTTGCGCGCGGGCGGCTTCCCCCCCGCCCTGCTCGACCGGATCATGGCGGCGCGCGCCGAGGGCGATGCGCTGGCGATCGCGACCGATCTGGAGAGCGGGGAGAGCCGCGAAGGCGAGGCGGATGAGCCGGATTGCTTCGTCAACCGCTACCTGCCGCCGCGCCGGCTGCTGATCGTGGGTGCGGTGCAGATCGCGCTGCCTCTGGCGATGTTCGCGCGCGGGCTGGACATCAGCGCCACCATCATCGATCCGCGCGACCGCTTCCGCACCGCCGAGCGCTTCCCCGGCATCGCGCTGGACGATCGCTGGCCGGACGAGGCTGTGGCGGCGCTGCGCCCCGATCCGGCAACGGCGGTGGTGACGCTGAGCCACGATCCCAAGATCGACGACCCGGCGCTGATCGCCGCGCTACGCTCCCCCACAGGCTACATCGCCGCGCTCGGCTCCACCCGCAGCCACGCCAAACGGCTGGAACGGCTGACGGCGGCGGGGTTCACGCCCGAGGATCTGGCGCGGATCGACGGACCGGCGGGCATCGCCATCGGCGCACTCGGCCCGGCGGAGATCGCGCTGTCGATCGCGGCGGGACTGGTGCAGGCGCTGCGGCGCTAGGCCCGGGACAGAAAGGCGGCGGACAGGGCCATCGCCCCATCCGCCGCCTGTCGTTTCCGTCGCGCCCGAAGGCGCGCCGCTTACTTCTTGCCGAGCGTGAGGCCGCCGAAACGCTTGTTGAAGCGCGCCACCTGGCCGCCCGCGTCCAGCATCCCGCCGCGTCCGCCGATCCAGGCCGGGTGGACGGTGGGGTCGATGTCGAGCGTCAGCGTATCGCCTTCCTTGCCCCACACGGTGCGGGTCTGGAACACGGTGCCGTTCGTCATCTGGACGTTGACGATATGATAGTCGGGGTGGATATTCTTCTTCATCGTGCATTCTCCGGGAAGGGCTGGTTTCCGACCAGCCGGGATGCGAAGGCGCGCCTCTAGCCGCCCGCGCCGCACTTTACAAGGCGTGGCGCCGAGGCTTGACAAGCAGCCCCGCCCGAAACATGCCGCAGCGCAGCGAAGGTGCCGTCCGCCCCCGACAGGGGGACGGGGACGGTTGAAAGGGAAGCCGGCGGAATTCCGGCGCTGTGCCCGCAACAGTAAGCCACCCGTGATGGGTGGCCAGTCTGGAACCTGCCATCGCCGTCGTCCGCGCCCGGCCGGGTCCAGCCGCAAGCGCGTGGAAAGGCACGGGGCAATCCCGGCCGGTCCGCCGAGACGACATGTGTCGTTTGGGGGACTGCCATGACCATCGCCTTGATTCTCGCCGCCGCTGCCGCCACCGCCGCGCCCGCCGCCCCCGATATCGTCGTGTCGGCTGCGCTCGTGCCGGTCGACCGCGCGGTGTCGCCCGCCACCGTCACCGTGATCGACGAGGCGCGGATCGAGGCGCTCGGCAGCCCGTTCGCACTCGACCTGATCCGCCTGGCCCCCGGCATCTCGGTCGCCACCACCGGATCGCAGGGCGCGCAGACGCAGGTGCGGATCCGGGGCGCGGAGGCGAACCACACGCTCGTCTTCATCGACGGCATCGCCTTCAACGATCCCGCCGCCGGCAACGAGGCCCGCTTCGAGACGTTCGGCGCGGACGGCCTCGGCCGGATCGAGGTGGTGCGCGGGCCGCAATCGGCGCTGTGGGGGTCCGAGGCGCTGGGCGGCGTGATCGCGCTGGAGACGCCCGATCCGCTGGGCACGCCGCGCGCCAGTGGCGCCCTTGAATATGGCAGCCGCGATTTCACGCGCGGCACCGCCTCGCTGGTGACGGGTGGCGAGACGGTCGGCGTGTCAGCCTCCGCCGCATACCTGCGCGGCGACGGCATCGACTCGCTGGGTGGCGGGCGCGGCGATCGCGACGGGTTCGAGACGAAGACGGCCAGCCTCAAGGCCGTCGCCCGCCCCGGCGCGGATGGCGAGCTGGGCATCGTCGCGCGCTATATCGAGCATGACAACCAGTTCGACGGCCTCGATCCGGTCACCTTCCAGCGTGCCGACACCGCCGAGGCCAGCCGCACCGAAACGGGCGCAGTGCGCGCGTGGGCGACGCTGGGCCGCGATGCGGATGCAGCCTGGAGCGGCACGATCGAGAGCCAGTATCTCGCCAGCGACAACCGAAACCGCGACGGCGGCACCCCGCTCAACCGCACGACGGGCGATCGTTTCCGTGTGGGTGGCAAGCTGATCCATCGCCTGTCGCTGGGCGAAACCCGCCACACGCTGATCGGCGCGCTGGAACGCGAGGACGAGACGTTCCGCGCCAGCGACACGCAGTATTTCGGCGCGACCGACCAGCGCCGCACGCGCGGGCGGATGACCTACGTCGGTGAATGGCGCGCCGACTGGAACGGCGTCCTCGCCACCGACGTCGCCGTGCGCCACGACGACTTCAACCGCTTCGCCAACGAGACCACGGTGCGTGCCAGCGCCATTCTGACGGTCGCCCCGGGGCTGTCGCTGGTCGGCAGCTACGGCGAGGGCATCGCCCAGCCGACCTTCTTCGATCTCTACGGCTTCTTTCCCGGCAACTTCGTCGGCAACGCGAATCTCACGCCCGAAACCTCGCGCGGCTATGAGGCCGGCGTGCGCTACACCTCGACGCTGGTGTCGGCCGAGGTGACGGCGTTCAGCAACCGCCTGCGTGACGAGATCGTGTCCGTGTTCGACAATGCGACGTTCCTGTCCTCCACCGCCAACGCCACCGGGCGCAGCCGCCGGCGCGGGATCGAGGCGAACGTGGAGGTCCGGCCCGTCGCCGGCCTCGCCGTCACCGCCAACTACACGCTGATCGATGCGCGCGACCAGCAGGTCGCCGCCACGGCAACCCTGCGCGAGGTGCGCCGCCCGCGCCACAGCGGCAATCTGGCCGCCGGCTGGACGAGCGGCCCGCTCACCCTCGGCGCCTCGCTCGCCTATGTCGGCACGCGGCGCGACACCGATTTCGACGCCTTCCCCGCGCTGCGCGTGCGGCTGAACGACTATGTGCTGGGCGGCGCGCGCATCGCCTATGCGCTCACCCCCAACATCGAGGCGTTCGGCCGGATCGAAAACGCCTTCGACAGCCGTTATCAGGACGCGGTCGGCTATGCGACGCCGGGCCGGGGGGTGTTTGGCGGCGTGCGCGTGAAGATCGGGGGCTGAGTAAAGGTGGTTGTAGCCTCGGGACGGGAGACGGTTTCATTCGCGTACGGCCGATCCTGGGATCAGGTGGCATGAGGCCGCTCCGCCCATGCCGGCCAAGAGCGAGGCGCATACGGCCATGACCATCCTCGGCGCGATCTTTGCCGGCGGCGCGGCGCGTCGCTTTGGCGGCGACAAGGCGGCGGCACCGATCGGCGGACGGGCGATGATCGAGCATGTCGCCGCCCGCCTTGCCCCGCAGTGCGACGCGCTGGTGATCGTCGGGCGCGAATGGCCGGGGTTGACCACGGTGGCGGATCGCCCCCGCCCCGGCCTCGGCCCGCTCGGCGCGCTGGCGGGCGCGCTCACCCATGCGCGGGCCACCGGGCACGATCTGGTGCTGACCAGCGGATGCGACCTGCCCGACCTGCCGCTCGATCTTGCCGCCCGGCTCGCGCCCGCGCCCGCGGTGGTGCGGGGGCAACCGCTGCTGGGGCTATGGCACGCGGCCGATGCCGACAGGCTGGCGGCATGGCTGGAGGGGGACAACGACCGCGCGATGCGGAGCTGGATCGCCGCGATCGACGCGAGACGGGTGTCGCTGGAACGTGACCCCGCGAACATCAACACCCAAAGCGAACTTGCCGCCTATCTGGCGCGCGAGGGGTAACAAGCCCCCCTCGTTCGAGTGCCGGCCAAGGATACATGGTCGGCGCGTGACGAAACCGAGCATGGTGCCGCAACACCATGGCTCTGGCGAAGTCCAGACACGGCGCCCACCCCTCGACGCCCCTCGACTTCACTCGGGGGAAGGGGCGGCTCCCGGAAAGAAAGCGGACGACCGAAGGGAAGCGTCACGCCCATCCAAGGGCGAGCGCCCCTCCGCGATCGGCCCCGTGAGGGCGTTCCGGGATCATCACCCACCCGACAAAAGGATCACTCCTTCGGCGGGTCGGCGATCATCGCGGTGAAGTTGGCCTGTGCCGCCAGCTTGCCGTCCACCAGCGCGCGGCCGGCGAACTTGCACACGCTCGACCGCTTCTGGACGAACGACACCTCAAGCCGCAGCAGCACGCCCGGCTCCACCGGGGTGCGGAACTTGGCCTCGTCGATCGCCATGAAATAGACGAGCTTGCCGGTGCCGGCGAGGCCCAGCGATTCGACCGCGAGGACGCCGGCGGCCTGCGCCAGCGCCTCCACGATCAAGACGCCCGGCATGATCGGCCGGCCGGGGAAGTGGCCGGCGAAGAACGGCTCGTTGATGCTCACCGCCTTGATCGCCACGATCGACTGGTCGGGGATCAGCTCCTCGACCCGGTCGACCAGCAGCATCGGGTAGCGATGCGGCAGCGCCGCCATCACCCGCCGGATATCCAGCGGGCCGGTCGCCGCCTTCGCGTCCTCGCTCATCCGGTTCAGCGGCCGGCAGGCTGGCGCTGGCCGGGCTGCCAATTGGCCGGCGGCGTCGTCGAGACGGTCTTCACCGTCGCGTTCAGCTGCGCGGTCAGATCGGGCGTGATGTCGCCGCCCGGCGTCGCCAGGATCACCGCTTCCGGGTTGATGACGAGGTTGACGCGCTTGGCCGCCATCGCCGCACGCAGTGCCGGCTCGACCTTCTCGGCCACCTGCTCGCGAGCGAAAGCGGTCGGGCGGCCGAACGGCTGGGCCAGGCGGCCGAGCTCGGCCTGCGCGGTCTGTGCGCGGGTGCGATAGGCGTTCACCTTGGCATCCAGCGTCGCCTTGGCGGTCGCCGGGTTCTGCTGGAGCGTCTGGATCTCGGTCTGCGCCGGGGCCAGCTCGGTGTTGATCGCCTGGCTGCGTGCGTTGAACGCGTCGATCTGCGGCTTGTACTGCGTCTGGATCGCGGTGGTCGCGGCCTTGAACGCGGCGGTGTCGTTGATCGCCTTCTCGAAATCGACGACCGCGACGCCCTGACCGGCGGCGACCTGCGCGGCGGCGGGAAGCAGCGGGGACGCGACGAGTACGGTCGCGGCAAGCGCCTTGAGCATGGTCTTCATCAGAATTGTGTCCCTACGTTGAAGCTGAACAATTTGGTGTTGTCACCCGGCTCCTTGAGCAATGCCTTGGCGACGTTGATACGGAACGGTCCGAATGGTGAATTCCAGTTCACACCGATGCCGACCGACACGCGGGGGCTCGCGGAATTGCCCTGATACTGCTCGGCGAACGGCCCGATGGTCTGCTGCAGCGTGTTCGCCGTGCCGTCAGCAGCGGTCGCCAGACGCGTGATGTTGCCAGCCGAATCGCGATACAGCGTGATGGGGTTCGTCTGCGGCGGCAGCGTACCCGGGTTCCTCAGGCTGAACACCGCACCGGCATCGGCGAAGATCGACGGCCGCAGCCCGAGTTCCTTGGCGCCGGAACCGAGCGGAATCTCGAGTTCGAGATGACCGAGATAATAGGCATTGCCGCCCAGCGCGTCGTCGGTGCTGCTATTCTGGTCGGCGGCGAAGGTGAGCGGAAGCGACGCGACGCCCGTGGTGGGGTCGGTGACGAACTGCCGCCGGGTGATGCGCGGGCCGACGCCACGAATACCGAAGCCGCGGATCTGCGGCTCGCCGAGGAAGAAGCGGTCGGTCAGGCGGATGTCCTGCCCCAGCCCCTTGATGTACCCGCCCTCGAGGTGGGTGTTGAAGATGAACCCCGAGCCGACGTTGAAATACTTGTCGCCCTCGAACCGGGTGCGGATGTAGCGCACGCTGCCGCCCAGCCCGGCGAAATCCTGGCTGAACACGGCGCGCTGGCCCCGGCTCGGCCGGATGCGGTTGTTGAGGTTGTCGAACACGAGGCTGTAGCCCACCGACGAGGTGGTGCGGTTGCCGATCGCGTCGCACAGGTAACGGCCGGCCAGCAGCGGGTCGCACTCGATCGTGCCGTCGCCGTTGGTATCGGTGTAGAACGAGCCCTTGTCGAGCGTCACATCGTCGAGGCTGAGGCCGTAGCGCAGCGCCAGCGAGGTATATTCGGTCAGCGGCACGCCGAGGCGGACCTGGAAGCCGGTGGTCGTCTGCTTGTAGTTCGTCCGGCGATCGTTGCCGACGAAGTTGAACGAGTTATAGTCGCGGCGGAACACGTCGCCGCCCAGCGCGATGTTCTTGTCGAACAGATACGGCTCGGTGAAGCCGAGGTTCACCGACTTCGAGTAGGTCGAGTAATCGACGCTCGCGCGGACCTCCTGCCCCTTGCCCATGAAGTTGCGCTCGGTGATCGAGAGGTTGACGATGAACTTCTCCAGGCTGGAGAAGCCCGCCGACACCTGCAGCTCGCCGGTCGATTTCTCTTCGACGTTCGCTTCCAGCACCACCCGGTCCGGCGCGGAGCCGGGCTTCTGCTCGATCTCCAGCTTGTCCTGAAAATAGCCGAGCGACTGGATGCGGTCGCGCGACCGCTTTACCCGGAAGCTGTTGAATGCATCGCCCTCGGCCAGCCGCATCTCGCGGCGGATCACCTTGTCCTTGGTATGCGTGTTGCCGTTGATCGCGATGTTCTCGACATAGACGCGCGGCGCATCGTTGACCTTGAAGGTCACCGACATCGTCAGCTTTTCCTTGTCGCGGACGAAGTCGGGGCGGATGTCCGGCGTGAAACCGAACAGGCCCGTCGTCTCGGTCATCGTGTCGACCGTGTCCTCGATCACCTTGGCGTTGTACCAGTCGCCGGTCTTCACCGGGATCAGCGCCTTCAGCGTTTCCGGCTTGATGTCGCGGATCTCGCTGTCCACGTCGATGTCGCCGAACTTGTAGCGATCGCCTTCTTCCACCACGTAGGTGATGATGAAGTCGCGCTTGTCGGGCGTCAGCTCGGCCACGGCGGAGACGACGCGGAAATCGGCATAACCGTTGGTCAGGTAGAACTGCCGCATCTTCTGCTGGTCGTAGGCCAGCCGGTCGGGATCGTAGCTGGTGCCCGACGAGAAGATCTTGGTGAGGCCGGACTGCTTGGTCGCCATCTCGCCGCGCAGCTCGCCATCGGAGAACTTTTCGTTGCCGATGATGTTGATCTTGCGGACCTTGGACTTGGCGCCCTCGTTGATCTCGAACACCACGTCGACGCGGTTCTGGTCGAGCAGCACCATCTTCGGCTCGACGGTGGCGGCGAAGCGGCCCTGCCGGCGATACAGCTCGATGATGCGGCCGACATCGGCGCGCGCCTTGGAGCGGGTGAAGATCTGGCGCGGCTGGAGGCGGATCTCGGGGTTGATCTTCTCCGACTTCAGCCGCTTGTTGCCTTCCAGCACGATGCGGTTGATGACCGGGTTCTCGCGCACCTGAATGGTCAGCGCGCCGGCGTCGTCCTTGATCTGCACGTCGGCGAACAATTCGGTCGCGTAGAGGTCCTTGAGCGCCTGATCGAGCTGCTCGCGCGTATAGGCGTCACCGGGTCGCAGCTTCACGTACGAACGCACCGTATCCGGCTCCAGCCGCTGCGATCCGGTCACCTGGATCGTGCGGACGGTGCCGCTG
>NZ_VNIM01000105.1 GCF_007785815.1 Alterirhizorhabdus solaris
GGCAAAGGAGGAGACCGCCCCCGAAATCCGTCGCCTGCGCCACGGTGACGACGAGGTTCCGGGCAGCGGCTGAGCGCCATCGGGCCACGGTTGCCAAGGCGGCGGACTCTCCTTATAGGCCCGCGCTTCCGCGATTGGATGAACCGCCCGGCCGGTATGGGCTGCCGTGGCGATTCGCTGACGTCGCTGCTGAGGAGACGAAAATGCCCAAGCTCAAGACGAAGTCGGGGGTCAAGAAGCGGTTCAAGCTGACGGCCACCGGGAAGATCAAGCATGGTTTCGCTGGCAAGCGCCACCGGCTCATCAGCCATAACTCCAAGTACATCCGCCAGAACCGTGGCACCAGCGTGCTCGCCGTCGCCGATACGGCACGCGTGAAGCTCTGGGCGCCATACGGCCTGTAACGGAAGGGATTGAGATATGGCACGAGTCAAACGCGGCGTTACCACCAAGGCGCGCCACAAGCGCGTACTCGAACAGGCGAAGGGCTATTATGGCCGTCGCAAGAACACGATCCGCATCGCCAAGCAGGCGGTCGAGAAGGCGGGCCAGTATGCCTACCGCGATCGCAAGGTTAAGAAGCGGTCGTTCCGCGCACTGTGGATCCAGCGCATCAACGCAGCGGTGCGCGCCGAGGGCCTGACCTACGGCGTGTTCATGCATGGCCTGAAGCTGGCCGGCGTCGAGCTGGACCGCAAGGTGCTGGCCGACATGGCGATGCACGAGGGCGAAACCTTCGGCGCGATCATCGCGCAGGCGAAAGCCGCCCTGCCGGAAGACGCGCGCGTCGCCGCCTAAAGGCCAGGGCCTGAACCAAAGGGGCGCGGACGGCACCAGCCATCCGCGCCCCTTTGCGTTTCGGCGCACCGGCCTTTGCGTTGACGCGCCGGTTCGTCCTATGGCCGCTGCACACGCAGGAAGACGGATTTCGATGAGCGATCTCGACAGCATAAGTTCCACCCTGCTCGCGCAGGCCGCCGCCGCCGACAACCTCGACGCGATCGAGGCGGTGCGGGTGAAGGCGCTCGGCAAGCAGAGCGAGATCGCCGCGCTGATGAAGACGCTGGGCGGCATGTCACCCGACGAACGCCAGCGGCAGGCGCCGCTGATCCAGGGGCTGCGCACCCGCGTGGCCGATGCGATCGCCGCCCGCAAGGATGTGCTGGAGGCCGCCGCGCTCGACGCCCGCCTCGCCTCCGAACGGCTGGACATGACGCTGCCGGTCGCCACCGCGCCGCAGGGGTCGATCCACCCGGTCAGCCAGGTGATGGACGAACTGGCCGAGATCTTCGCCGACCTCGGGTTCGCCGTCGCGACCGGGCCGGAGATCGAGGACGACTGGCACAATTTCACCGCGCTCAACATCCCCGAGAGCCACCCCGCGCGGGCGATGCACGATACCTTTTATCTGGACGACCCCGAGCAGATGACCGGGGACTGGCTCGGCCTGTTCAAGCCGGATACGCGCAAGGTGCTGCGCACGCACACCTCGCCGGTGCAGATCCGCACGATGCTGAAACAGCCGCCGCCGATCCGCATCATCGCACCCGGCCGCACCTATCGCTCGGACAGCGATGCCACGCACACGCCGATGTTCCATCAAGTGGAGGGGCTGGTGATCGATCGCGGCATCCACATGGGGCACCTCAAGTGGACGCTGGAGACGTTCGTGAAGGCGTTCTTCGAGCGGGACGACATCGTGCTGCGCCTGCGCCCCAGCTACTTCCCGTTCACCGAGCCTTCGGCCGAGGTGGACGTGGGCTATACCCGCGACAAGGCCGGCCGCCGCGTGATCGGCGGGGCCGAGCCGGACGGCTGGATGGAGATCCTCGGCAGCGGCATGGTCCACCCCAAGGTGATCGCGGCGTGCGGGCTGGACCCGGCCGAATGGCAGGGTTTCGCCTTCGGCTGCGGGATCGACCGGCTGGCGATGCTGAAATACGGCATGGACGACCTGCGCGCCTTCTTCGACGGGGATCTGCGCTGGCTGCGGCACTACGGCTTCGCCAGCCTCGACGTGCCTACCCTCAGCGGCGGAGTCGGCGCATGAAGTTCACTCTCTCGTGGCTGCGCGACCATCTCGACACGAGCGCCTCGCTCGACGGGATCGTCGGCGCGCTCACCCGTATCGGGCTTGAGGTCGAGGGGGTCGAGAACCCGGCCGAGAAGCTGGGCGCCTTCACCATCGCCCGCGTGTTGACGGCCGAGCGGCATCCGCAGGCGGACAAGCTGCAGGTGCTGTCGGTCGACACCGGCGCGGGTGAGCCGGTGCAGGTGGTGTGCGGGGCGCCCAATGCGCGCGCCGGGCTGGTCGGCGTGTTCGGCGCGCCGGGCACCTATGTGCCGGGCAGCGATCTGACGCTGAAGGTGGCGGCGATCCGCGGCGTCGAGAGCAAGGGCATGATGTGCTCGATGCGCGAGCTGCAACTCTCCGACGCGCACGAGGGCATCATCGAGCTGGCGGAAGACGCGCCGGTCGGCACTGCCTTCGCCGACTTTGCCGGGCTGAACGACCCGGTGATCGACGTGGCGATCACCCCCAACCGGCAGGATTGCATGGGCGTGCGCGGGATCGCGCGCGATCTGGCGGCGGCGGGCCTCGGCACGCTGAAACCGCTCGATGTGCCCGTGATCGCCGGCGGCTTCCCCTGCCCGGTCGAGATCCGCACCGACGACCCCGCCGGCTGCCCCGCCTTCCACGGCCGAGTGGTGCGCGGCGTCGTCAACGGTGCCTCGCCCGAATGGCTGGCGAAGCGGTTGACGGCGGTGGGCCAGCGGCCGATCTCGGTGCTGGTCGATATCACCAATTATGTGATGCTCGATCACGGCCGCCCGCTGCATGTGTACGACGTGGCGAAGCTGGAGGGCGCGCTGGTCGCCCGCAAGGCGCGGGCCGGCGAGCAGGTCGAGGCGCTCAACGGCAAGACCTATGCGCTGGCCGAGACGATGACGGTGATCGCCGACGACGCAGCGGTGCACGACATCGGCGGCATCATGGGTGGCGAGCATTCGGGCGTGACCGAAGCCACCACCGACGTGCTGATCGAGTGCGCGTATTTCGATCCCGAGGGCATCGCCCGCACGGGGCAGGCGCTGGGCCTTGCCAGCGATGCGCGCACCCGGTTCGAGCGCGGGGTCGATCCCGCCTTCCTGCATCAGGGCCTCGCCATCGCGACGCGGCTGGTGCTCGATCTGGCGGGCGGCGAGGCGTCGGCGGCGGTCGTCGCCGGCACCGCGCCGGTGATCGAGCGGACGATCCATTTCGATCCCGCCCTCACCGCCCGGCTGGGCGGGCTGGCGGTGCCGGCGGATCGGCAGGCCGCGATCCTGAAGCGGCTGGGTTTCGCCGTTGCGGAGAGCAGTGACGGCCACAGCCTGTCCGTCACCACGCCCAGCTGGCGGCGCGACGTGGAAGGGGCCGCCGATCTGGTCGAGGAGGTTATCCGCATCGAGGGGATCGACGCGATCCCGTCGGTCCCGCTTCCCCGCGCCGAGGGCGTCGCTGTCCCCACCGCCACCCCGGCGCAGTTGCTGGAGCGACGCGTGCGCCGTGCCGCCGCGTCGCGCGGGCTGAACGAGGCGGTGACGTGGAGCTTCCTCTCGGAAAGCGAAGCGGCGGCGTTCGGCGGCGGGGCATGGACGCTGGCGAACCCGATCAGCGAGGAGCTGAAGGTGATGCGCCCCTCGCTGCTGCCCGGCCTGCTCGCGGCGGCGCGGCGCAACGCCGATCGCGGCGCGTCCGAGATCCGCCTGTTCGAGATCGGCCGCCGCTATGCCGCCGATGCCGAACATCCGACGCTGGGCTTTGTCCTCGTCGGCGATCGTTCGGCACGCGACTGGCGGCAGGGCAAGGCGACCGGCTTCGATGCGCATGACGCCAGGGCCGAGGCGGTGGCGCTGCTGGCGGCGGCGGGGGCGCCGGCCGACCGGTTGCAGGTGATGGCGGCGGTGTCGGGGGTCTATCATCCCGGCCGTTCCGCCTCGCTGCGGCTGGGGGCCAAGACGGTGCTGGCCGAGTTCGGCGAGTTGCATCCCGCCACGCTCAAGGCGTTCGGGCTTGCCGGGCCGGTGATGGCGGGCGAGATCTTCCTCGATGCGATCCCGGGCAAGCGGGCAAGCGGACGGATGCGCCCGGCCTATGCGCCCCCCGCACTCCAGCCCGTCACGCGCGATTTCGCCTTCCTGATCGCCGCCGACCGCCCCGCCGACGATCTCGTCCGCGCGGTGCGCGGCGCGGACAAGGCCGCGATCGTCGATGCCCGGCTGTTCGACATGTTCACCGGCACCGGCGTCCCCGAGGGCGAGAAGTCGCTGGCGGTGGAGGTGGTGCTGCAACCGAGCGACAAGAGCTTCACCGAATCCGACCTCACCGCGATCGCCGGGCGGATCGTAAAGGCGGCGGAGAAGGTGGGCGCGCGCCTGCGCGGCTAGATCGTGAACTTGTAACGGTTGCGGCGAGGAGGGGCGGCTGGTCCAGGGTTCCGGCGGAGGGCCTCTGGGTAGCGCGATACGGTCTGAGCGAAGCGGAGTGGCTGATCGGGTCGTTGCTTACCGAACGACTCGCGTGATGCGGCACGGGTGGATGACCGGCAGGTGCCAAACGACCCTTCTACGCACTGCGCGCCGGCTCGCCGTGGCGCAACCTGCCGGCTGGTATGGCCTGCACACGAGGGTCCACCATCGTTTCGATCAGAGAAGGAAGCGGGGTCCGGACCAAGGTGGTCGAGGCGCTCGCGGTGGGCCGCATCGCCCCCCCTCGACAAGTCCGCCCGGAATTCCCCTGCCGCCGTCCTTCCCGCCTCAATACGCACCCGCCTTAAACTACGAACCCACAGCCTGGGCCGTAACGATCCGCACCGGCACTGATTTGGCGGCCGGTACGTGGCTTTCCTCGGCGTGGTGTTCCAGTGCGATCAGCGGATTGCACTCGGGATAATAGGCCGCGATGCAGCCGTCCGGCACGCTGTAGGTGGTGACGCGCAGGCCTGCCACGCGGCGCGTCCGGCCATCGCCGGCATCGCTTTCCAGCGTCACGATCTGCCCGTCCGTCAACCCGGCGCGGGCGATGTCGGCGCGGTTCATCAGCACCACCATGCGCGTGCCCTTGATGCCGCGAAAACGATCGTCATAGCCATAGACGGTGGTGTTGAACTGATCGTTCGACCGCACGGTGATGAGCCGGTACCGCCCTTCGGCATCCGCGAAGCCGGCGGCGTCCAGCCCGGTCGGTACGAGGAACTCGGCCTTGCCCGAGGGCGTCTCCCACACCCGCTCGGATGCCTTGTTACCCTTCCAGAAACCGCCCGGTTCGGCTAGTCGCGCGTTGAAGTCCTTGAAGAACTTCGGGATCACCGCCGCGATCTCGTCACGGATCAGGGCATAATCGCCCGTCCATGCCTGCCAGTTGACGTTCGGGTTCGGCGGCAGCAGCGCCTGCGCGATCCCGGCGACGATCGCCGTTTCCGATCGCAGGTTCTCGCTCGCAGGCGTCGCCCGTCCGCGCGAGGGGTGGATCACGCTGGTGGAGTCCTCCACGGTCACGGTCTGCGGCCCGCCCGCCTGCCGGTCCAGCTCGATCCGGCCGAGGCAGGGCAGCAGATAGGTCGCACCGCGCGCCGGCACGATGTGGTTGCGGTTCAGCTTGGTGGCGATCTGCACCGACAGGTCGAGCTCGGCCCAGCCCCGCTCCATGTCCTCCGTCTCCGGCACCGCGCGCAGGAAGTTGCCGCCGAGCGCGACGAACGCCTTCACGCTGCCGTCGATCACGCCACGGCATGCCTCGACGGTGTCCAGCCCCTTCTCGCGCGGCGGCTCGAAGCCGTAACGCGCCTTCATCTCGTCCAGCGGCGCCAGCTCCGACTTCTCGGTGATGCCCACGGTACGCTGGCCCTGCACGTTGCTGTGGCCGCGCACCGGGCACGGCCCGGCGCCGGGGCGGCCGATGTTGCCGCGCAACAGCAGCAGGTTCACCAGCATGCGGACGTTCTCGACGCCCTTCACATGCTGGGTCAGCCCCATGCCGTAGATGCCGAGCACGGCCTTGGCCTTGGCATAGACCTTGGCCGCGCTCTCGATCGCCGGGCGGGTGAGGCCGGCGGCGGCGACGATCTCGTCCCACCCGGTCGCGCGCATCTTGTCGGCGAAGGGCGCGAAGCCGTGGGTATGCTTGGCGATGAAACCGTGATCGAGCACCGCCTCGCCATTGGTGGCCAGCGCCGCGTCGTCCGCCTCGATCAGATGTTTGGCGATGCCCGTCATCACCGCGAGGTCGCCGCCGGCGCGCACCTGATGATATTGGGTGGAGATGACCGTCTCGCCGCCGGTCGCCATCTCGATCGGGTTCTGGGGATCGGTGAACCGCTCCAGCCCTCGCTCGCGCAGCGGGTTGAAGGTGATGACCTCGATCCCGCGTTTGCGGGCCGAGCGCAGCTGGTGGAGCATCCGCGGACTGTTGGTGCCCACGTTCTGGCCGAAGAACAGGATTGCGTCGCAATGCTCGAAATCATCGAGCCGCGTGGTGCCCACCGGTACGCCGATCGCCGCCTTCAGCCCGACCGAGGTCGATTCGTGGCACATGTTCGAACTGTCCGGCAGGTTCTGGTTGCCGTACATCCGCGCGAGCAGCTGGTAGAGATAGGATGTCTCCAGGCTGGCCCGGCCCGAGGCATAGAATACCGCTGCTTTCGGATCGATCGCCTTCAGCCGCGCGCCGATTTCGGCGAAAGCGGTTTCCCAGGGAATCGTCACGTAGCGATCGGTTTCGGGATCGTACTTCAGCGGGTCGGTCAGCCGGCCATGCTGTTCCAGCTGATAATCGGTCCAGCCGCGCAGTTCGGTCAGGCTGTGTTCGCGGAAGAATGCCGGCGTCGTGCGCAGGCCGGTCAGCTCCCACGCGGTCGCCTTGGCACCCTCCTCGCAGAACTCGGCGGTATGCGGTGGATATTGCTTGGGCCACGCGCAACTGACGCAGGCGAAGCCGTCATGCTTGTTCTGCCGGGTGAGTTCCGCGACGATCGTGGGCGAAACCCGCTCGCGTGGCAGGATTTCCGCGACGGAACGCAACGAACCCCATCCGCCCGCCGGCCCGGTGAACGGCTTGATCTCCGGCTTGTCGTCCCGCTGTTCGCTCATCACATCCCCGCTTTCGGGGGATGAAACGCCCCGCCCGCCGGATGGGTTCGCGAAAATCATCCGGTGCCATCGACGTGGTGACCTACCCCTTCGAGCCGCGCTCCTGCCGGTAGGGCGCGCCCTTGTCCGGCGTCACGACGAGCGTGGCGGTCCAGCGCCCCGCCCCACCCCCGCCAAGCGCCACCGTCAGCAAGGTGGCAGGCGTGCCCGGCCGCAAGGTCGCCGCGCCGCCCTGGCTGGTGCGGTTGATCCCCCCCGGCCCCTGCCCGGCCACCTCCAGCGTATAATGCGCGTGATAGGGCGTGGTGGCGAGGCCGACGACGGTGAGCCGCACCATGCCGCCCTCCTCCCGCACCACCAGGTTGATCGGGGCGGGCTGCGGTACGCCCGCCAGCGCGGCGAGCATCAGGGCGATACCGGAGGTCATGGCTGGGTCGTCCCTATGGCGCCGAGCGTGCTGGTGGCGGCGGCGGCCTGCTCGGGCGTGAGGCCGGCGGTCGGATCTTCGCGTGCCGGCGCGGCGGGCGGTGGCGCGAGCACGATCGACGCGATCCCCTGCATGGCCGGCGCCGAGGCATCCGCGCCATCGCGCCCCACCCGGCGATTGGCACTGCGCGCGATCGCATCGCCGGCCGCCTGCTGCTGGTCCAGCGTCCGCTGGGGGATCACGCGCTCCTCGACCAACAGGCGCTGTTCGGGCGACAGCGGCTCGACGCCCGGTGGCGGGAACTCGCTGCCGCGCGTTTCGATCACCGTCGTGCAGGGTACGCGCGCGGCGGTCTTCGCGGCAGGATCGCAGCGATCGCGCCCCGCCACACGCGTCGTCGCGCCGGTGCGCCCCTGCGCGGGGGTGGAAAGCGGTGGGGCCGCCTGCGCGCTCCGCGGTGCCGGGGCGACCTGCGCCGGTCCGCTGGCCGACCGTCCGGTGGGCGTCAGTTGCACCGGCGCGCCCGCATCGCCCGGCGCGGCGATCTGCGCGGGCTGTGCGCCACGGCGCGTCGATCCCGCCGGCGCGATACCGCCCGGCGTCACGATGCGGCTGGGCTGGCTGATCTGCCCGGCCCGTGCGCGATCACCACGCGGGGCGGCCACGTCGATCTGGCCGACAACACCCGCCGGTTCCAGCGTCTGCGCCGCTGCCGGCACGCCGATCGGGGCGACCGCCCACGCCATCAGCGCACACAGGCGATGGCGCAGGCCGCGCGTCATTTACCGGCGCCGGTTTGCGTTATCTTCATCGCCTGACCACCGGACTGGATAATACCCATGTCGGCCAGATTGCTGCCGATCTGTGTCCAGCTCAACTGATTTCCGTCGCCATTCTGCGTGGCGGTCATCGCGTTGCCGCTGCCGACCTGGTTCAGCGTGGCGTTGTTGCCGGCACCGTTCTGGGCAAGCGCCATCACGTTGTTCGCCCCGGTCTGGGTCAGCGCGGCGAAATTGGTCGCGTCGGTCGAGGTCTGGCGGGACCGGGCGATATTGCCGCTGCCCGTCTGGGCAAGCAGGATCTCGTTATCGGCGGGCCCGTTCTGCTGCACGATCCCGTTGTTGGCGGATCCCACCTGAGCCAGCCGGGCCCTCATCGCGCCCAGGCCGGATTGTTCGATGCTGCCGCTGTTGCCGCCGCCCGCCTGCCGGAGATCGGCGCGGGCGTTCACCGCCCCCTGCTGCGTGACGGTGCCGACATTGCCGTCACCGATCTGGGCGATGTAGGCGCTGCTGCCCGCCGCGAGGCACGGCGTGGCGATGACCCCTGCCAGCACCGCGATCAGGCCGGTGATGCCGAGTTTCGTTAAACGAACGATCATCCCGATATCCTTTCGCGGCGAAACGCGCCGGGAACGTGGATGGTCCGCCCGCCGCCGTGACGACGGACGAACCATGCCGGACCTTATTGGTAGATGGCGGCGGTATTGTTGCTGCTGCCCTGCGCCTGCACGACACGCGCCTCGTTGCCGATGCCACCCTGGCTGATCGTGACGAGGCCGAAGCTGCCACCCTGGATCGACGTCACCTTGCCGTCGGTCCCGGTCTGCGTCAGGAACGCCTGGTTATCATTGCCCCGCTGCAGCGACAGAAGACGGTTGTCGGACCCGCTCTGCGAGACGTTGGCGGCGTTGCGCGACACCTGCTCGGCGGCGGCAAGACCCTCGAATCTCCCGGCAAGAGCGGCCGGGAAGGCGGCGGCATCGACATCGGCCTGGATCACGCCGGCCTGATTGCCGGTGCCCTGCTGGTTCACCGTCGTGCCGTTGCGGGTGCCGTACTGCGCGATGCCGGCGGCGCTGCCGGCGGCGACCTGGCTCAGCCCGGCGGTGTTCGTGGTGCCGACCTGAGCGATGCCGGCAAGGCTGGTGGCGCCCGTTTGCGAAACCGCCGCCTCGTTGGTCGTGCCGGCCTGCACCACGGCACCGATCAGGCTGTCACCGGTCTGCGTCACCGTGCCGCGGTTGCCCGAACCTCTGATCTGCACCACCGCCGCCAACGAAGCCGCGCCGGTCGTGTTCTGGTCGATATTCGCCCTCTGCGACCTGCCGGTCTGACTGACGAGCACGTTTCCGTTCGCGCCGCGCTGGAGAACACCGGTGTTGTTGTCGTCACCCACCTGCGTGACATCGCTGGTCTGCGATTCGCCGCGCTGTTCGACATAGGCGTCGGAATTGCCACGCTGATCCACGGTGGAGGTAGCGTAGAGGCCGCTCTGCACCACGGTCGTGGCGTTATCGCCCGCTGCCTGCGTCACGGTCGACCGGTTGCCGCCGTAATTGCCCACCACGGTCGGCGGTGTGACGGTGTTCTGAAGGATCAGCGCGCTGTCGGACGCGTCCTGCGTGATGGTGGAGACGTTGCCACCGACCGCCTGGGTCGCTTCACCCTGGCGAACGACACCGAACGAGGCGACGCCGGTCTGCGTGATGATCGACTTGTTGTGACCGATCTGCACCACGTCGGCGGTGCTGCCGCTGGAGGCCGTCCCACTCGCGCCGGCGCCGCTCTGGTCGATCTGCGACACGTTCGACCCACGACCGGTCCGCTGCTGCTGGGACACGGTGGCGACATTGCCGGCCCCGCCCTGCTTCACCTCGGAGGTGTTCGACGGGGTATAGACCGTGCCGTCGGCGTTCAGCACGATGCCGTTGTCCGACTGCGTGACGTTGGCGTTATTGGCTTGGCCGACCTGATCGATCTTCGACGTGCTCTTGGTCGTCGAGTTGGTCTGATTGGACTGCGCGTTGTTGCCAGTGCCGCCCTGATTGATCTCACTGGTGGAATTGGCCGCCAGCAGCGGGGTAGCGGCGAGCAGCGCGATGCCCGAGACGGAAGCGAGGATGATGCGTTTCATGGCTGTTTCCTGATTCGCCCATCGGCGATCAACATGATCGCGCGGGGCGTAAAGTGGTCGGATCAGAACCGGCTTTCCGGCGGCACCGCCCGCAGGCGATGCCGCCGGAATAGACGTTACTGGTTGATCGAGGCGTAGTTGCCGGTGCCGCCCTGCGCGATGGTGGCGACGTTGCCGATGCTGCCGGCCCCCTGCGTCACATAGGCAAACCCGCCCATGCCGCTCTGCGTGACGAACGCATCGTTGCCCGTGCCATCCTGGGTGACGCCGGCCGTGTTGCCGTCACCGCTCTGCAGCACGGCCGTATCGTTGCCCGTGCCCTGCTGCTGAACGACAGCGAAGTTGTTCTGGGCATTGCCGTCGCCGATCGGGGCGGCACCCGTGAAGTTGCCGTTCAGCGCCGCCGACAGGCTGGCAACCGTGAAGCCGGCCTGCGCCACGCCGGCCCGGTTACCGCTGCCGTTCTGCGTGATCCGGCCGTCGTTGTTGTTGCCGAGCTGCGCCACGCCGGCGTTCTGGTCGGCGCCGGACTGCGCGATATCGGCGTTGTTGGTGCTCGCAACCGTGACCGAGTCACCGATCTGGTAGACATAGGCGCGCGATACGCCGGTGGCCGCCTGATTCACGATCGCATTGTTGCCGAGGCCGGCCTGCGTGACATCGGCGATGCTGCCGAGGCCGCTCTGGTTCACGTTGGTGACGTTGCTCGTATCGCGTGCGGCGCTGATCGATCCACCGGTCTGGCGCACGACGGCGGTTGCCGCCGTCGACTGGTCCACGTTGGCGCGGTTGCCGCCGAAGAACCGCCCGCTGCCGACGATACCGCGCTGCGTTACCGTGGCGCTGGCCCCGGCGGTCGAGCCACTCTGCGTCACTGAGGCGGTATTGTAATACTCACTCTGCGTGACGCTTGCCGTGCCTGCCGCGCTCTGCGACACCCCGGCCAAGTTGACCTCGCCATTCTGATCGACGGTCGCCCGAGCGGCCCCCGACGTCGCGGTCTGGTCGATGCTGGAAACATTGTTCGCGCGGCCCATGTAGCCACGGGCTGCGGAGTCCAGACCGCCACCCTGCGTCACAATGACGTTTCCGCCGGCACGCTGGGTGACGTTCGACAGATTGCTGGTGCTGCTCTGGGTCACGGTGGCGGTCGCGCCGGAACCGAGCTGGCTGATGCCCGAAATGCTGTCGGCACCCGACTGGTCAACAGTCGCGGTGTTGAGCGAACCATCCTGGTTCACGTTGGACAGGACGCGCTCGCCAGACTGGGTCACACCCGACACGTTGTTGTCGCCGACCTGGGTCTGGTTGGCGATCGCATCGGTCGCACCGGTGTTCTGCGTGACGGTCGAATCGTTCGAGGGGAAGCCGTTGGTGCCGGTCGACCGCTGATAGACATAGGCCTGCGCGGCGGCGTCCTGCGTCAGAGTGGACTGGTTATCACCCTGCGCCGTGCCGAAAGCGCCGATCGCCGGCAAGCCTTCCTGCCGCACGTTACCGATGGCGCCATTTGCGCTCTGGTTCGCGGTCGACTTGTTGTTGATCCCGGTCTGATTGACATCGAGGGTTGCGGCCCCGGTCTGCCCTGCCGTCGAGCGGTTCAGTTCGCCCGTCTGGTTGACAACGACCTTCGCCCCGCTTGCCGACTGGGTGACGGTCGAACCGTTGCTGTGGCCCGCGTCGAGACCGAACAGCGCCTGATTGCGGTTCTGGTTGACGTTGGCCGTCGCGCCCGCGCCCGTCGCGCTCTGCGTGATTGTCGAGCGGTTTGCGGCACCAGCCTGCGTGGTGTTGCCGGTGTTGTTGGCGCCGCTCTGGGTCGTTGTCGCCGACGACGTGCTGGCGTTGGCCTGGGTCGTCTCCGCCTTCTGCGCGGTGCCGCCCTGATTGATCGTAGCCGTGTTCGAAGCGCCGGCCATCACCGGGCCGGCGGACAACATGAGGGCTGCGAAGGAAACCGATGCGAGAATAGTGCGTTTCATGGGTCTGGTCCTTTTATCTGCCCGGTCGATCAGCCGTTGGGATCCGGGCACGGATTGGTTCGACGTCCTGCCTTCTGTTCCGGGGCGACCCACCCCGGTATCCGCCTCTCTCTGGAGACGCTTGTTCCCTCGGAAGGCGCTGCAACGCCATTCGATGGATTATTGTCGGCGTCGCGTTCGACACGGTGATCGAAACGGCGACGCCTGATCTTGTCAGCCCCCGCTTCGCCGCGCCGGGAGGGGCGCGCGGTCGCTGGTGCGTTCCTCGTCATCCTTGCGGACCTGGCGTACCTTCGGGGCGAGCTGCGATCGTTTCAGCGCGGCCGCGATCCGCTCCTGCGGGTATTTGCCGTCGCGCTCGTCGCGGTATTTGAGCAGGAAGGGCGCGCCCGCCGCGCTGTCGGCGAAATCCCACAGCTTGAGCTCCACGCCCTCCATCACGAGGCCGTACACCGCCTTCTCGATCGCCTGCTGCAGGGCGATGG
>NZ_VNIM01000106.1 GCF_007785815.1 Alterirhizorhabdus solaris
GGATACGATCGCGGCTGAAATGGGCGCTGGGGATCGAACGATCGGAGCTGGAGGTGCAGGCGTTCGCCGGGGTGATCTACGCCGCCGCCGAGGGCAGCCGCGATCGTATCCCGGCCATGCGCGCCCTCGCGCTCGCGCTGCAACGGATCCGCGCGCGGCCGGACATGCCCGCAGCGATGGCGTGCGAGCGGCTTTATTACGAGGCGCTGCCCCCGGCCGACCGGCGCGCGGAGCTTTGGGCACTGCGCGACCGCTTCGCCCGGGTGGCGACACCCAGCGCGCTTGCCTCTTACAACGCCAACCGCATGGCCGACATCGCCGCGATGGACGACGGCCAGATCGCCGCCGAGGTGCGCTCGCTGCTCAGCTACACGCACAAGAGCTACCAGTTGACCCAGGTGCGCGAGGTCGCCGCCGGGCGGCTGAAACGCTGGCTGCTGTGGTCCACCGTGGTGTTCCTGATCCTGCTGGCCTGCGCGGTGTTCAACTGGGCGGCGGTGCTGGGCATCACCGCGCCGCGATCCCTGTTTCTCGGTCTCGCCCTCGTGATGCTGGCAGGCGCGGTCGGCGCGGTGATGAGCGTGACGCGGCGGTTGCAGGGCGCGATCGACAGCCAGGTGCTGGCCGAGGATCCGCTGTTCGAGATCGCCGCGCTGGAACTGGGCCGCAGCGGAATCATGCTGTCCTGCCTCACCGGCTCCATTTTCGCCTTGGTGGTGTTCGCGATCTTCTATGGCGATGTCGGCAAGGTGCTGGGGCTGAACGGCGGCTTCCTGTTTCCCGCCCTCAGCGGCCACATGCTGGGGCGCTATGCCGGCATCGCGCCCGCGCTCGGCCTCGCCGGGGATGGCGATGCCGCGCGGATGCTGCTGATCGCGTTCGTCGCGGGCTTCGCCGAGCGGCTGGTGCCCGATTCGATCGACCGCATCCTGCATCAGGGCCGCAAGTGACCTGCGGCGGCGGGCTCAGGCGGCGAGCGGGAAACGCAGCAGCCGGTCCGCCACCGGCACCAGCGCCTGCGCCGGGCGCCCGGCGGCGCGCACGATCGCCGGGTCGGCGGCGTCCAGCCCCCCGGTCAGCGCGCCGAACGCGGGCAGGATCAGCTTGCTCGGGCTGGCGACGAAGCAGCGCCGGGCGATTCGTCGCCCGCGCAGCGTGACATACAGGCGCGGGTGGAAATGGCCCGACAGCTCCGGGCGCGGATCGTGCCGGTCCGCCTCGTGGCGCAGCACCAGTCCGTCGACCTCGGCCTCCTCCACGATCGTGCCGCCGCAATGGTCGGCGAAACCCGCGTCGTGGTTGCCGGTGATCCAGGTCCAGCGGGTGCCGCCGGTCAGGGCGCGCAACATGTCCCGCGCCCGGTCGGGCAGGCGCTCGCAGCCGTGGCGGTCGTGGAAGCTGTCGCCGAGGCACCACACCTCGGTGGCGTCGCAGGCGGTGACGAGCGCGGTGAGATCGGCCAGCGTGGCGATCGAATCATAGGGCGGCAGCATCTGGCCGCCGCGCGCGTACCAGCTCGCTTTCTCGAAATGCAGATCGGCGACCAGCAATGCACGACGTGCGGGCCAGAACAGCGCGCCCTGCCCCAGTGCCATCAACTCCGTACCGCAGAACGAAAAGCGAACCATGCCGCCGCTATGCCGCGCGATGGCGACCAAGGCAATCAGTCGTGCTGGGCGGCACCGTTCATCGGCAGGCCGGTGATCCGCGAGGGACCGCGGCGCAATTTCATCCGCTGCTCGAACGAGGCGACGAGTTCGTCGCGGTTGGTCCGGTCGAACGTGTCGAACCGCTGGTTGGCGGCCACGGGCGAGGCACCCGCCACCCCCTGCCCGACGATCGAGGCGACCGCCATGCGGCGATAGACCGCCGTCTCGTCCTGACAAACCCGGGTCACGCCGCGCGAGAAGCTGTCGCTGTCGATCCGGCGCACGATCGCCGCATCCAGTTCGGTCGACAGACAGCGCATGTAGGCGGTCTGCGCGCCATCCAGCCCGCCGCCCAGCGATGCGGAGGCGAGGATGATGGTGAGAAGTGGCACGGCCATCGCAACGATCCCTTCCTGCTCGGCCCCGGTCCTTACCGCACGACTCCCTAGGGAGGGGTTAAGTTCCCCACCGGGCGCCACCGCGTGCCCTCCAGGTGCTCAGTCCGCCATGGCCTCGGCCGCCAGCGCCTCCGCCTCGATCAGCAGCGCGTCGTCGGCGCCGCCGTGCGTCACCCGTTCCCGCCCGATCAGTACCAGTACTGGCACGGCCAGCGGCGAGACGCGTTCCAGATCGACATGCAGCATCGTGCCGGCCGCGCGTTCGAGCAGGTTCGCCAGCCGCCCCACGTCCGTCATCCGTGCGCGCGCATCGTCCCACGCGGCGCGCAGCAGCAGATGGTCCGGCTCGTAGCGGCGCAGCACGTCGTAGATCAGATCGGTGGAAAAGGTCACCTGCTTGCCCGTCTTGCGCTTGCCCGGATGCTGCCGTTCCACCAGTCCGCCGATCACCGCCACCTCGCGGAACGCGCGCTTGAGCAGGTTCGACTGCTGCACCCACTCGACGAACTCGTCCTGCAGGATGTCGTTCGAGAACAAGGGGACCGGATCGATCACCGGCTTCAGCGAGGTCACCGCCACGGCATAGTCGCTCGCCACGAAGCCGATCGGTTGCAGTCCGCGTGTCTCCATCCGCCGGGTCAGCAACATGCCGAGCGACTGCTGCGCATTCCACCCCTCGAAGCAGTAGGCGACCATGTAATAGCGCCCCTCGCGCGGGAACGTCTCGACCAGCAATTGCCCGGGCCGGGGCAGCACCGAGCGGCGATCCTGCATCTCCAGCCAGTCGCGCACGTCGTCGGGGAAGCGCGGCCACTGGCTGCGGTCGTGCAGAAAACCGCGCACCCGGTCGGCGAGGCTGGTCGACAGCGGCATCCGCGACCCGCCGTAGGTGGGAATGCGCGCCGGCTTCTTCGAGGCGTGGACGATCAGGTCCTCGGTGTCGATCTTCTCCACCTCGCAGGTGATGCCGGCGAAGAAGAAGGTGTCGCCGGTGGAAAGCTGGGCAGCGAACCCCTCCTCCACCTTGCCCAGCGATCGGCCGTTGCGGAAACGCACGTTCAGCATCGTCGCCTCCACGATGATGCCGGCGTTGAGCCGGTGCTGCGCCAGGAAACGCGGATGGCTGACCCGCCAGAGCCCGTCCGCATCCTGCGTCAGCCGCTTGAAACGGTCGTACGCCTTCAGCGAATAGCCGCCCGATTCGATGAAGTGGAGGACATGGCCGAACACCTCGGCCGACAGCGCGGCATAGGGCGCGGCGCGGTTGACCTCGGCCAGCAGCGCCGCCTCGCTGAACGGGCCGGCGCAGGCGATGCCCATGATATGCTGGGCCAGCACATCCAGCGCGCCGGGGCGGAAGATGTCCGGGTCCAGCTCGCGCGCATCCACCGCATCGAGCGCGGCCTGCGCCTCGAGATATTCGAAACGGTTGCCGGGCACGAGCAGCGCCCGGCTCGCCTCGTCCAGCCGGTGGTTGGCGCGGCCGATGCGCTGCAACAGGCGCGACGACCCCTTGGGTGCGCCCATCTGGATGACGAGATCGACATCGCCCCAGTCCACCCCAAGATCGAGGCTGGCGGTGCAGACGAGCGCGCGAAGCCGCCCCTCGGCCATAGCGCCTTCCACCTTGCGTCGCGCCTCCTTGCTCAGCGATCCGTGGTGGATGCCGATCGGCAGCTGCTGCTCGTTCTCCTTCCACAGATCCTGGAAGATCAGCTCGGCCAGGCTGCGCGTGTTGCAGAAGACGAGCGTGGTGCGGTGCGCCTCGATCTGCTTCATCACCTGAGGTGCTGCATAGCGGCCCGAATGGCCGGACCACGGCACCCGCCCCTGCGGCAGCAGGATCGCGATCTCGGCCTCCGCCCCCGCCTCGCCCTCCACCAGCGCCACCGCATCGATGTCGCCATCGGACGAGAGCCAGCCGCGATAGCCATCGGGGTCCGCCACCGTCGCCGAGAGCGCAACGCGGCGCATGTCCGGCGCCAGCGTGGTCAGCCTCGCCATGCACAGGCCGAGCAGATCGCCGCGCTTGCCCGTGGCGAAGGCGTGCACCTCGTCGATCACGATCGTCCGCAGATGGCCAAGCAGTTTCGCGCTATCGGGATAGGAGAGCAGCAGGCTGAGCGACTCGGGTGTGGTCAGCAATATCTGCGGCGGCTTCACCCGCTGCCGCGCCTTGCGGTCGGAGGGCGTGTCGCCGGTGCGCGTCTCCACCCGGATCGGCACGCCCATCTCCTCGATCGGGGTGAGCAGGTTGCGCTGCACGTCGATCGCCAGCGCCTTCAGCGGCGAGACGTAGAGCGTGTGCAGCGTATCGACCGGCGCCTCGATCAGCTCGACGAGGCTGGGCAGGAAGCCGGCCAGCGTCTTGCCCGCGCCGGTGGGCGCCACCAGCAGCGCATCGCGCCCGGCGCGCGCGGCATCGAGCATCGCCAGCTGGTGCCGGCGCGGCGCCCAGCCCTTTGCGGCGAACCAGTCGGCGATCGGGGCGGGAAGGGCGGCGGTTTCTCCAGGCACCGCTGGAACTTAGGGACGCGCCGACCATATCACCAGCATGGCGCGCCTCGGCTCATGGATCGAACCCCACCCCGAGGGCATCTACATCCCCTCGGCCGATGCGTGGGTCGATCCCTCGCAGCCCAAGCCCCGCGCGCTCGTCACCCACGGCCATGCCGATCATGCGCGCGGCGGGCATGGCGCGGTGCTGGCGACGCCGGGGACGCTCGCCATCATGGAGACGCGCTACGGCCCGCAGACCGGCCAGCCGGTCGCCTATGGCGAGACGGTGCGGCTGGGCGACGTTTCCGTTCGCTTCGTGCCGGCCGGGCATGTGCTGGGATCCTCGCAGATCGTGCTGGAGCGCGGCGCCGAGCGCATCGTCGTCTCGGGCGACTACAAGCGCCGGTCCGATCCCACCTGCGATCCGTTCGAGCCGGTGCCGTGCGATATCTTCGTGACGGAGGCGACGTTCGGCCTGCCGGTGTTCCGCCACCCCGATACCGGGGCCGAGATCGACCGGCTGCTGGCCGCGCTCCACGCCAACCCCGATCGCTGCGTGCTGGTGGGCGCCTATGCGCTGGGCAAGGCGCAGCGCGTGATCGCCGAGGTGCGCGGGCGCGGCCACGACGCGCCGATCTTCATCCACGGCGCGATGGAGCGGCTGTGCGCGCTGTATCAGGCGCACGGCGTCGATCTGGGCACGCTGATCCCGGCGACCGGGCTGAAGGCCGCGGACATGCGCGGCGCGATCGTGGTGGCACCGCCCTCCGCGCTCAACGATCGCTGGTCGCGCCGACTGCCCGATCCGATCACGGCGATGGCGTCGGGCTGGATGCGGGTGCGCCAGCGCGCGGTGCAGAAGAACGTGGAACTGCCGCTTGTCATCTCCGACCATGCCGACTGGGACGAACTGACCGACACGCTGATCGAGATCGCGCCCACCGAGGTATGGGTGACGCACGGTCGCGAGGAGGCGCTGGTCCACTGGTGCATGACCCGCCAGATAAAGGCCCGCGCACTCGATCTGGTCGGCCGCGAGGACGAGGACGACTGACGGCGGTCCGGCCGGGCGGCGCCCGCGATTGCCCCGCCGGGCGGGGCGGCCTATCCCGGCCGGACTTCATCGGACAGGCCGGAGCATCGCCATGACGGACGACCTCATCTTCCAGACGATCCAGCCGGTCACGCACGATCTTGGCGGGTTCAGCGTGCATTGCACCCTGCCCTCCCGCCCGCGCACGATGGTGGGGCCGTTCGTGTTCTTCGACCAGATGGGGCCGGCGGTACTCGCGCCGGGCACCGGCATCGACGTGCGGCCGCATCCGCACATCAACCTCTCCACCGTCACCTACCTGTTCGAGGGCGAGATCGACCATCGCGATTCGCTGGGCACCTTCGCCACGATCACCGGCGGCGCGGTAAACCTGATGACGGCGGGCGGCGGCATCGTCCATTCGGAGCGCAGCCCGGCCGATGCGCGTCCTGCCGGCCCGCCGCTGTCGGGCATCCAGACCTGGCTGGCGCTGCCCGACGGCCGCGAGGAGATCGCCCCCGCGTTCGAGCATGTGCCCGCTGCCGCGCTGCCGGTGATCGAGGCGGGCGGCGCCACCGCGCGCGTGGTGATGGGCACGCTGTGGGGCGCGACCTCGCCCGTCACCGCGCACGCGCCGACGATCTATGCCGACATCGCGCTCCTGCCCGGCGGATCGATCCCGATCGACGCCGACGCGGACGAACGCGCGCTGTATGTGGCGACCGGCGAGGCCAGCCTCGACGGGATGCCGCTGGCGCCGATGACGCTCTACGTGCTGCGCCCCGGCATCGCCGCCACGCTGCGATCGGCCACGGGCGGGCGGGTGATGCTGGCCGGCGGCGGCGCCTTTTCCACCCCGCGCCATGTGTGGTGGAACTTCGTCTCCTCCTCGCGCGACCGGATCAACCAGGCCAAGGACGACTGGAAGGCCGGCCGCTTCCCCACCGTGCCCGGTGACGACGCAGAGTCCATCCCCATCCCCGAGGTGCCGCTGACGGTAAGCTATCCCTGACGGGGTCCGTCATCCCGGCGTGCGCCGGGATGGTTTCGCCGCGCCCCCTCACGGCCCGTATCGCTCACCTTTCTTGCGGACGGGCGCGCGCTCCCCTAAGTCGCGGCCATCATGGCAGAGCCGATCATCCTCGCGATTCCGAAGGGGCGCATCCTCGTCGAGACGCTGCCGTTGCTGGCGGCGGTCGGCGTCGTGCCCGAAGCCGCCTTCTCCGACGAATCGAGCCGCGCGCTGCGCTTCGCCACCAACCGGCCCGATATCGGCCTCATCCGGGTGCGCGCGTTCGATGTCGCCACCTTCGTGGCGCATGGCGCGGCGCAACTCGGCATCGTCGGCTCCGACGTGCTGGACGAGTTCGACTATTCCGAACTCTACGCACCGGTGGACCTGAACATCGGCCACTGCCGCCTGTCCGTCGCCGAGCCGGCCGAACTGGCCGAGGGCGACGACCCGCGGGAGTGGAGCCACGTCCGCGTCGCCACCAAATACCCCAACCTCACCGCGCGCCACTTCGCCGCGCGCGGCGTGCAGGCGGAATGCGTGAAGCTGAACGGGGCGATGGAGATCGCGCCGGTGCTGGGCCTGTCCAGCCGGATCGTCGATCTCGTGTCGTCCGGCAGCACGCTGAAGGCCAACGGGCTGGTCGAGGTGGAGGTCATCACGCAGGTTTCCGCCCGGCTGATCGTCAACCGCGCCGCCTTCAAGACCCGCGCGGCCGAGATCGTGCCGCTGGTCGAGGCGTTCCGCCGCACCGTGGCGGCCAAGACGGGCGTGCGGGCGGCATGAGCGGACCGCTGCGCCTCGATTCGCGCGATCCCGGCTTCGCTGCCGCCTTCGCCACGCTGGTCGATGCCCGGCGCGAGGCGGACGAGGACGTCTCGCGCGATGTCGCCGCGATCGTCGCGGCGGTGCGCGCGAACGGCGATGCGGCGCTGGCCGACTACACCCGCCGCTTCGACGGGCACGACCTCGACACGACCGGCTGGCGGGTGAGCGACACCGAGCGCAAGGCGGCGCTCGCCGGCATATCGGGCGAACTGCGCGACGCGCTGGAACTGGCCGCCGACCGCATCCGCACCTACCACGCGGCCCAGCGCCCGGCGGACAGCGACACGGTGGATGCCGCCGGCGTCCGCCTCGGCGCGCGCTGGGGGGCGGTGGAGGCGGCCGGGCTGTACGTGCCCGGCGGCCGGGCGGCGTATCCCTCCTCCGTGCTGATGAACGCGATCCCGGCACGGGTGGCCGGTGTCGACCGGCTGGCGATGGTGACGCCGACGCCGAACGGCGAGATCAACCCGATGGTACTGGCCGCCGCAGAGATCGCCGGGGTGGACGAGGTGTGGCGCATCGGCGGCGCGCAGGCCATCGCCGCGCTTGCCCACGGCACCGCCCGGATCGACCGCGTGGACGTGGTTGTCGGCCCCGGCAACGCCTGGGTGGCGGAGGCCAAGCGCCAGCTCTACGGCGTCGTCGGCATCGATATGGTGGCCGGCCCGTCCGAGATCGTGGTGGTGGCCGATGGCGCCAGCGACCCAGCGTGGATCGCCGCCGATCTGCTCAGCCAGGCCGAGCATGATCCGACCAGCCAGTCGATCCTGTTCACCGACGACGCCGCCTTCGCCGATGCGGTGGCGGCCGAGGTGCTGGCGCAGATCGACACGCTGGCGACCGGCGCCACCGCGCGGACGAGCTGGACCGCGAACGGCGCGATCATCCTGCTCGCCTCGCTCGACGAAGCGCCCCCGCTGATCGACCGGCTCGCGCCCGAGCATCTGGAGCTGGCGGTGGACGACCCCGCGCCGCTGTTCGCCCGCGTGCGCCACGCCGGGTCGGTCTTCCTCGGCCGGCACACGCCCGAGGCGGTCGGCGATTATGTCGCCGGGCCGAACCATGTGCTGCCCACCGGGCGGCGGGCGCGCTTCGCCTCCGGCCTGTCGGTGCTCGATTTCATGAAACGCACCAGCTTTCTCTCGCTGGACGAGCGCGCGATCGCCGCGATCGGCCCGGCGGCGGTGGCGCTCGCCCGCGCCGAGGGGCTACCCGCGCACGGCCGCTCGGTGGCGATGCGGCTGGGCACGCAGGCATCCGGATCGGACCTATGACGAAGAAGATCAACGAACGCTCGCGCAGCCGCTCGGCCGCGCGTCTCGCCGCCGTGCAGGCGCTCTACCAGCGCGAGATGGAGAATACGCCGCTGCCCAAGCTGCTGGACGAGTTCCACCAGCACCGGCTGGGCAAGACGATCGAGGACGTGACCTACAACGACGCCGAGATCGATTTCTTCGATGATCTGGTGCGCGGGGTGGATGCCCGCCGCGACGAGATCGATACGGCGATCACCGCCAAGCTGGCGAGCGGGTGGACGATCGAGCGCCTCGACAAGCCGATGCGCCAGATCCTGCGCGCCGGCACCTACGAGCTGATCGCCCGCATCGACGTGCCGACCGGCAGCGTCATCAGCGAATATGTCGACGTGGCCGACGCATTCTACGCCAAGCGCGAGAAGGGCTTCGTCAACGGCCTGCTCGACGCGGTGGCGAAAACGGTCCGGGCGTGAACCGCGCCTCCCCGCCACGGGGAGGAGCCGCTCGCGCATGACCCACGAGGCCGCCTTCATCGCCGCGCTGCGTGCGCTCGCCACCGATCCCGCCGCGCGCGGCCTGCGGGACGATGCGGCGGTGCTGCCGGTCGCGGCCGGCGATCTGGTGCTGACCCACGACATGCTGGTGGAAGGCGTCCACTTCCTCCCCGACGATCCGCCGGGCGACGTGGCGTGGAAGCTGGTGGCGGTGAACCTTTCCGATCTCGCCGCCAAGGGCGCGGCCCCGCTCGGCCTGCTGATGGGCTGCGGGCTGGCAGGCGGCGGGCCGGACGGCGACGACACGTGGGATGCGGGCTTCGTCGCCGGGCTGGGCGCGACGCTGGCGGCGTTCGCCGTGCCGCTGCTGGGCGGAGACACGGTGCGGATGCCGCCGGGCGGGCCGCGCACGCTGGGCCTCACCGCGATCGGCCGCGCGCCCGCCTGCGGCGCGCCGATCCGCGGCGGCGCGCGTGCGGGCGACGTGCTGTGGGCGAGCGGCACGATCGGCGACGCCGGCGCGGGCCTCGCCATCGCCCGCGCCGGCCGGGGCGATGCCACCCTGCGCGATCGCTACCGCCGGCCGGCCCCGCGTCTCGCCGCCGGCATCGCGCTGGCACCCCACGTCACGGCGATGGCGGACATCTCGGACGGGCTGTTGATCGACGCCGGCCGCATGGCCGAAGCGAGTGGGCTGCGCGCGGCGATCGATCTCGACGCGGTGCCGCTCTCCCCCGCGCTCGCGGCATGGGGCGGGCAGGATCGCGCCGCGCGCCTCGCCGCCGCCACGGCGGGCGACGATTACGAACTGCTGTTCGCCGCCCCGCCCTCCGCCACCGCGACGTTGTTAGCGCTTCGTCAACCTCTCGCGCTCAACCTGACCCCGATCGGATGGTTCGAGGCGGGCACGGGGCTTGCCCTCACCGATCGCGCGGGCGCGATGCCGCTGCCCGAACGGCTGGGGTACGAGCATGGCGCATGACGGCGGCGCATCACGGTTGCGGCGACGCGGGGCGATCATGCTGGCCGGGCTGCTGGCCGGCCTCGCCAGCGCCGCGCTGCTGAATGCGGCGCTGGACCTGCGCCCCGTGGCACCCTCCGGTATGCACACCACGATCTGACATAAGAGGCCCCCGACCGCTCATCCTGAAAGGCTGACCGGGAATTCGACGCCGACGCCTTATCCGTTCAACATGTGAATTGATCCAGCCGCCCCCCGCCCCTGTGTCGAGCGAAGTCGAGACACCGAGCGTTGCGCTTGTGGCCCGCCCCTCGACTTCGCTCGGGGTATGGAAATAAATTCCGTATCTCCGGCCGGACTTTCAGGATGATCCGTTCCGGCGCGCGCCGCCGGCCGCGCTTGCCAAAGCCCCTTATCCCCAGCATGTTCGCCCCCAAGCGCGCGGCCCTGTTCCCTTGCGTCATCGTATGGCCGCGACGACATGATAAAGGGGATGAGAGGATGCCGAGCGTCTATCTGGCGATCGCCTGCGGGCTGATCGCGATCGTCTATGGAATCGTCACAAGCCGGCAGGTGCTGGCGCAGTCGCCTGGCAACGCGCGGATGCAGGATATCGCCGCCGCCATCCAGGAGGGTGCGCGCGCCTATCTCGGCCGCCAGTATCGCACCATCGCGGTCGTCGGCGTCGTCGTGGCGGCGCTGGTGTTCTTCTTCCTCGGCGCCACCTCGGCCATCGGTTTCGTGCTCGGCGCGCTGCTGTCGGGCGCGACCGGCTTCATCGGGATGAACATTTCGGTGAAGGCCAACGTCCGCACGGCGGAGGCGGCGCGCACGTCGTTGCAGGCGGGGCTGACCACCGCGTTCCGCGCGGGCGCGGTGACGGGGATGCTCGTGGCCGGGCTGGCCCTGCTCTCGATCGCGATCTTCTTCTGGTATCTCACCGGGCCGGCCGGGCACGCGCCCAACGACCGGACGGTGGTGGATGCGCTGGTCGCGCTGGCGTTCGGCGCGTCGCTCATCTCCATCTTTGCGCGGCTGGGCGGCGGCATCTTCACCAAGGCGGCCGATGTCGGCGCGGATCTCGTCGGCAAGGTGGAGGCCGGCATCCCCGAGGACGACCCCCGCAACCCCGCCACCATCGCCGACAACGTGGGCGACAACGTGGGCGACTGCGCCGGCATGGCGGCCGACCTGTTCGAGACCTACGTCGTCACGATCGGCGCGACGATGGTGCTGGTGGCACTGCTGGTGGGCGGCACGGCGGCGGAACTGGGCCGGCTGATGAGCCTGCCGCTGCTGATCGGCGGGGTGTGCATCATCACCTCGATCATCGGCACCTACATGGTCCGGCTCGGCAAGGGCCAGTCGATCATGGGCGCGCTCTACAAGGGGTTCTGGACGACGGCTTTGCTGTCGATCCCGGCGATCTATGCCGTCTCGGTCTATGTGCTGGGCGATCTGGACGCGGTGATCGGCAGCGCGCGCGAGGCGGCGGGCGCCGAGGTGGAGGGGCAGGTCGCCCGCGCCGCCGTGGGCGCGGGCTTCACCGGCATGGACCTGTTCTGGAGCATGATGGTGGGTCTCGCCGTCACCGGGCTGCTGGTGTGGATCACCGAATATTACACCGGCACCAACTACCGCCCGGTCAAGTCGATCGCCAAGGCCTCGGAGACGGGGCACGGCACCAACGTGATCCAGGGGCTGGCGATCAGCCTCGAGTCCACCGCGATGCCCACGCTCGTGATCTGCGTCGGCATCATCGTGGCCTACCAGCTGGCCGGGCTGATCGGCATCGCCTTCGCCGCCACCGCGATGCTGGCGCTGGCCGGCATGGTCGTCGCGCTCGACGCCTACGGCCCCGTCACGGACAATGCCGGCGGCATCGCCGAGATGGCCGGGCTGGAGCATGAGGTACGCCTGCGGACCGACGCGCTGGATGCGGTGGGCAACACCACCAAGGCCGTGACCAAGGGCTATGCGATCGGCTCGGCCGGCCTCGCCGCGCTGGTGCTGTTCGGCGCCTACACCACCGACCTCAAAGAGTTCTTCCCCGGGCTGAGCGTCGATTTCTCGCTCAGCAATCCGTACGTGATCGTCGGGCTGCTGCTCGGCGCGCTGCTGCCGTACATCTTCGGCGCGTTCGGCATGACCGCGGTGGGCCGCGCCGCCGGGGCCGTGGTGGAGGAGGTACGCGCGCAGTTCCGCGACAATCCCGGCATCATGCTCGGCACGTCGCGGCCCGATTATGCGCGCACCGTCGATCTCGTCACGCGGGCGGCGATCCGCGAGATGATCGTGCCCTCGCTGCTGCCGGTGCTGGCGCCGATCGCGGTCTATTTCCTCATCACCGCCGTGGCGGGGCAGGCGGAGGGATTCGCCGCGCTCGGCGCGCTGCTGCTGGGGGTGATCGTGTCCGGCCTGTTCGTCGCCATCTCGATGACGAGCGGCGGCGGCGCGTGGGACAATGCCAAGAAATATATCGAGGACGGCAACCACGGCGGCAAGGGATCGGAAGCGCACAAGGCGGCGGTCACGGGCGACACCGTGGGCGACCCCTACAAGGACACCGCCGGCCCGGCGGTGAACCCGATGATCAAGATCACCAATATCGTGGCGCTGCTGCTGCTGGCGGCGCTGGCGCACGGGGCGGTTTGAGGGAAAGGGGGGGGAGTATCGGGTGCCCCTTACACACATCTGACGTTGCCGAAGTGCCCTGACGAT
>NZ_VNIM01000107.1 GCF_007785815.1 Alterirhizorhabdus solaris
TGGCGCGGCGCAGTTTGAGCGTCGGCGGCTGCCCGTCAGCGGTGGCCCCGATGAAAATGCCCGTTTCGCCCGCCATCGCCCGACCCCCCATGCCCCCGCCCGCAGATCCCCAGCAACGGACTATGCCTATGAAGCCCGTCGCGACGGAGCGTCACCGCCTGTCGGAACAGGCCGTCGCCCGTCCGCTCATCGACATGAGCGACAGGGCGACGGCACTCCTTATTTCGCGCCGATCTTCACGCCGATATAGCGTGGCGCACCCGCGCCGCGCTGGACGAACAGCAGCACCGTACCGCGCCCGGCCGCTTTGGCCGCGTTAATCGCGCCGGTCGCGTCAGCCACCGTCAGCGTTGGCCGCTGGTTGATGGAGACGATCACGTCGCCGCGCTGGATGCCTTCGGAGGCGGCATCGCTGCTGCCGTCGACCGAGGACACCACAAGGCCGCGAACGGTAGCCGGCACACCGAGCTGCCGACCGATTTCCGGCGTCAGCGCCTGCAGGCCGAGACCGATCGAGTCGCGGGTGGACTGTGCCCCCTGACCCGGCCCGCCCGGCGTTGCGTCGTCATCGTCGTCACCCCCGGCGGCGGCGGCAAGCTGGTCCTCCGGCGGGCGCTCGCCCACCACGGCGGTCAGTGTCTGGCGCTTGCCCTCGCGGATCAGTTCGATCGGCACGCGCGAGCCGACGGGCGTGTTCGCCACGATGTAGCTCAACGTGTTGTCGGGGGTGACGATCTTGTTGTTCACCTTCACGATCACGTCGCCCTGGCGGATGCCGGCACGGGCCGCGGCCTCACCCGGCTCCACCCGCGCCACGATCTCGCCGCTGTCCTTGGGCAGGCCCAGACCGGCGGCGATATCCTCCGTCATCGGCTGGATGCCGACGCCGAGATAGCCGCGCTTGATCTTGCCACCACCCTTCAGTGCCTCGATCACCGGCCGCGCCTGCTCCGCCGGAATGGCGAAGCCGATGCCCACATTGCCGCCGGTCGGCGAGAAGATCGCGGTGTTGATGCCGATCACGTTGCCCTGCAGATCGAACATCGGGCCGCCGGAGTTGCCCTGATTGATCGAGGCGTCGGTCTGGATGTAGCGGTCATAGGCGCCGCCAAGGCCGATGTTGCGGTGGAGTGCCGAAACGATGCCCGCCGTCACCGTGCCGCCGAGGCCGAACGGGTTGCCGATCGCGACGACCCAATCGCCCACGCGCGTGGCGGTGCTGTCGCCGAAGGTGACGAACGGCAGGCCTTTCGCCTCGATCTTCAGCAGCGCCAGATCGGAGACGACGTCGCGCCCGACCAGCCGCGCCTTGTATTCCTTGCGATCCGGCAGCGTCACGGTGATCGAGTCCACCGTCGGCGCGGTGGCGCCTCGTGCGGCGGGGCCGCCCGAGATCACGTGATTGTTAGTGACGACATAACCATCCGCCGAAATGATGAACCCAGAGCCGAGCGAGGTCGCCTCCCGCGTCGCGGGGCGGCCGCCGTTGTCGGGGTCACCGCGCTGGCCGAACTGGCCGAACAGGTCGCCGAACGGGGTGCCGGCGAACGGATTGCCGTTCCCCTGCGCCACCGGCACGCGCGACGTGGTGGAGATGTTGACCACCGCGGGCTGCAACTTGGCCGCCAGATCGGCGAAGCTCAGGGGCGCGCCCGGGCGCGGCGCGGAAGCCGCGATCGTGCCGGGTGCGTTCTGCGCTACCTGCGCCCCCACCGGCGATTGCAGCACCATGGTCGCAGTGGCGCCACCGGCCAGCATGGCGGCGGTAATGGCATAGGCATAACGCACGATGGCAATCTCCTGGCGTTCTATTCCGGTCGGCCCTGCCGATGCACGGCTGAACCCGTCTTGAATGGAAAAGGGTCCGTTCAGCGCCGACCGCTGAACTCCTTGAAATACTCGTTGTTCGGCGAAAGGATGACCGACGACGTGCCGGGTGCCTCGATCCCGTCGGTACCGAAGCTGACCCGATAGGACTGCATCGCCCGGTAGAAATCATAGAAGCCCGGATCCTTGCCGAAGCTTTCGGCATAGACGCGCGCCGCCTTGGCATCGGCATCCGCGCGGATCAGCTGTGCCTGCTTTGCGCCCTCGGCCAGGATCGACCGCGCCTCCTGCTGACGCGCGGTACGCATCCGCTCGAACGCGCTTTCCAGCGGAGTGCCGTCCGGCAGGTCGGCACGCTTGATCCGCACGTCGACGATCTCGGCGCCATACTGACGAGCGACGCGGGACAGCGCGTTCTGGATATTGTCCATCACCTCCCCCCGTTCCGGGCTGAGAAGTGCGGCAAACGGGCGTTTGCCCAGTTCGTTGCGCAGCGCGGAACCGAGGATCGGCTTCAGCGCCTCGCCCACCCGCCGCTCGCTGCCGGCCGACACGAACATGCGCCGCGGATCGACGATGCGGTAACGGGCGAAGGCATCCACCTCCAGCCGCAACTGGTCGGTGGACAGCACGGCCTGCCGCTGCATGTCGAAATCGAGCACGCGCTTGTCGACCCACACGATCGATTCGAGAAACGGGATGCGCGCGATCAGCCCGGCGCCGGTGTGGCCGAATTCCTCGTTCGGGCGATACTGGTTGATGATGCGGTTGGGTTCGCCCACCCGCACGATCAGCGCCTGCTTCGTCTCGGGCACCACCGCGAACACGCTGGTGGCAAGCAGGACGAGCGCGATCGCCAGCAATGCCCACGCGATCGGGTTGCGGAACAGCTTTTCGGTTACGCTCACTTGGCCGCTCCCGCCGTCGCCGTCGTGGTGGAGGTGTTCGATCCGGTAGCGGCACCGGGCCGCAGCTGGCCGAGCGGCAGGTACGACGTCACGCCCGGAGCCTCGACGATGGTCTTGTCGGTCTTGGCCAGCACCTTCTCCATCGTCTCGTAATACATGCGCTTGCGGGTCACTTCCGGGGCAAGCTTGTACTCGGTGTATACCTTGTCGAACGCCGCTGCCTCACCCTGCGACTTGGCCGTCAGCTGGAGCGCATAGGCGCGTGCCTCGTTCAGATAGGACTGCGCCTGCTGTTGCGAGGCGGACACCTCCTTGAAGGCGTCGTTCACCGCCGCCGGCGGATCGGCCTGCTTGATGGCGACGCCCTGCACGGCCACGCCGGCACGGTAGCTGTCGAGCAGCTCCTGCATCCGCTCGGCCACGCGCGCCTCGATCTGGCTGCGCTGCGGGCCGATCGCGTCGTTCAGCGTCACCCGCGCCAACTGCTCGCGCATGGCGCTTTCGGCCACTTCGCGGATCGTGTCGTCCGGGTCGGCCAATTCGAACAGGTAGAGTTCCGGGTCGCGGATGTTCCAGCGCACCGAATAGGCGAGGTCGACGATATTCTGGTCGCCGGTCAGCACCAGATTCTGCGCGCTTTCGGCGGTAGAACCGATGTCGATGTTGCGGATGTCGTCCACGTCCAGCCGCTGCACCAGATCGATCGGCGCGGGCAGGGTGAAGCGCAGGCCCGGCGTCAGCGTGCCGGCATAGTTGCCCAGCCGCGTCACCACGCCGCGCTGCTGCGGGCCGATCGTGTGGAAGCTGGTGAAGACGATCCACAGCAGCACGAACGCCCCCACCGCCCACTTCCAGATCGCCGGGTTGGGCGCGCCGGAAAATCCGCCGCCCCCGCCACCGAAACGTGCACGACCGCGCTTGAGCAGTTCGTCGAGTGCGGTCGGCCCGCCGCCGCCGGCCGGGCGCTTGCGCGGCGGCTGGCTCCACGGGTTGCGCGGGCCGAGACCATCCCCGCCGCCACCATTGTTGCCGCCGCCACCAGAACCGCCCGAGCCGCCGGAACCGGAGCCGCCGCCACCGCCCCACGGCCCGCCGCCACTCTCGTTCAACATCGCGATGACCGTTTCTTTCCGACCGGGATCCGTTTTCATACTCCCTTTATAGGAGGCGGCGGACGGAAAAACAGTGTCATTGCCTTGCATGGGGGATATGCGACGCGATCATGACCAGCAACGATGCCCTCGCCGCCGCCCTGGACTCGGTCGCCGATCCGATCTCCGGCAAGGGGCTCGTCGCCAGCGGCCGTGCCGCCCCCCCGCGCATGGCCGAAGCCACTGCCAGCGTGATCCTCGACGTGACCGGCCTTTCCACCGCCGCCCGCGAGGCGCTGGAAGGTGCGATCAAGGCCGCGCTCCTCACCGTGCCCGGCGTGTCGGCGGTGCGCGTGGCGATGACGGCGGAGAAGAAGGCGCGCCGGCTGATCGCGGTCGGCAGCGGCAAGGGCGGGGTCGGCAAGTCCACCGTCTCGGCCAATCTGGCCGTCGCGCTCAAGCGGCTGGGGGCGAAGGTGGGGCTTATCGACGCCGACATCTACGGCCCCTCGCAGGCGCGGCTGATGGCGACCGAGGGGATGCGCCCCGAGGCCGAGGGCCAGAAGATGATCCCGGTGCCCACGTCGTTCGGCGTGCCGATGCTGTCGATGGCGCATCTGGTGAAGCCGGGGCAGGCGATCGCATGGCGCGGGCCGATGGCGGGCAATGCGCTGGGCCAGCTCGTCGATGCGCACTGGGGCGAGGTGGACACGCTGATCGTCGACCTGCCGCCCGGCACCGGCGACATCCAGCTCTCGCTGATCCAGAAGCACAAGCCCAAGGGGGCGATCATCGTCTCCACCCCGCAGGATCTGGCGTTGATCGACGCCACCCGCGCGATCGACCTGTTCAACCAGTCCACCGTGCCGATCATCGGGCTGGTGGAGAACATGGCCGGGTACGAATGCCCGCACTGCCACGCGATCAGCGATCCGTTCGGCGCGGGCGGGGGCGAGGCGGCGGCGGCGGCAATGGGGCTGCCGTTCCTCGGCCGCATCCCGCTGGAGATCGCGATCCGCAAGGCATCGGATGCGGGCACGCCGCCCGCCGCCGGGGGCGAGGCGCACGCCCAGCCGTTTCTCGACATCGCCGGCCATCTGCTCGGCTGGCTGAACCCTGCGCCCGCTCAACGGTTCTGACTCTCCGAACATGCCACGCACCGCTGCCGGATCACGTGGCCCGAGAGGAGTTCCCGATGCCGATCACGTCCGATGCCGACATTGCCGCGCTGCTGGCAGAAACCCGCACCATCGCGATGGTCGGCGCCTCCGACCGACCCGACCGGCCGAGCTACGGCGTGATGAAGTTCCTGCAGGATCGCGGCTATCGCGTGCTGCCGGTCAACCCGCAGATCACCGGCGAACATGTCCATGGCGAATATGTCTGGCGGGAACTGGCGCAGATCGGCGAGCCGATCGACATGGTCGATATCTTCCGCCGTCCAAACGCCGCCGGGGAGGCGGTGGACGCCGCGATCGCGGCGTCCGCGAAATCGGTGTGGATGCAACTCGGCGTGATCAACGAAGCGGCCGCCGCCCGCGCCGAGGCCGCCGGCCTGAAGGTGGTGGTGGATCGCTGCCCGGTGATCGAGTTTCGCCGGCTGGGCCTGCCAGACGTCGGCTGACCTCCGTCAGGCCGGAATGTGGTTCAGCGGGTGGTGGTCTTGCGCCGCGCCGGGGTTTCGCTCCAGCCGTCCAGCCGGGCCAGCAGCATCTCGATCTCCACCGGCGTCACCCGGGCAGATCCGACATAGGCATCGCGCAGCAGTGACTGGACGACGGCGTCGTCCATGCCGGTCGAGAGTGCGTTCATCATCATGATTGCTCCTGCCCCGAAAACCGGCCAGTCCAGTGGCTTCGGAATAGGTCGGGTCAGGGGCAGCCGGCAATTAGACGTTGGTCGTGGCGGGGTCGGACCGGGTCAAGGGGGCGTAGACCGTTGCCTGTCCGCCGCGCACCTCACCCCTTGATCGCAAGCGCGACGCTGATCGCGGACACGAACAGCGCGGTCAGCAGGATGCCGCCCCACGGCACCCACCCCACACGATCGCGATCCACCCGTCGCATCCGGCGCCGGTCCGCCAGCGCGGCGCCCCCGGCGATCCCCGCCGAGGTCGCCGCCGCGATCCACAGGAAACCTTGCATGTCGCTCACCACATCCGCATCATCCGGGCCGATCATAGAACGGAGCGCCACGATGTCCTTCACCCTTTCGAGGCGCCTTGCGCTTGCCGCCGCGTTGCTGGCCCCTCTGGCCGGCGTGCAGGCCGTCACGCCGCTGTCGCCCCCCGCCACCGTCGCGCAGGCCGTCGCCAGCCCCGCCCGGGCGCCCGCCAACCGCGCGCGCGACATGTATCGCCACCCCGCCGGGACGCTCGCCTTCTTCGGCGTGACGCCCACGCAGACGGTGGTGGAGATCTGGCCCGGCGCCGGCTGGTATACGGAAATCCTGGCACCGCTGCTGGCCGCGAAGGGCCGCTACATCGCCGCAACCCAGCCCCCCGGCAAGTATCGCGACGCCACGCTGAAGCTGCTCGCCGGCAACCCCGCGCGGTTCGGCAAGGCGGTCGTGACGACGTTCGATCCGGCCAGGCCCTCGGCGATCGCGCCGGCCGGCACCGCCGATACGGTGCTTACCTTCCGCAACGTCCACAACCTGCTGATGTCGGGCGACGAGGCCGCCGCCCGTTCCTTCGCCGATTTCTACCGCGCGTTGAAGCCGGGCGGTGTGCTGGGCGTGGTCGATCACCGCCTGCCCGAGACGGCGGACGCGGCGCGCGAGAAGAACAGCGGCTACATCAAGCGGTCCACCGTCATCCGGCTGGCGACGGCGGCCGGCTTCAGGCTGGCCGGCGAATCGGAGGTCAACGCCAATCCGAAGGACACCGCCGACTGGCCGAAGGGGGTGTGGACGTTGCCCCCGTCGCTGAGCCAGGGCGAGGCGGACCGCGCGCGCTACGTGGCGATCGGCGAGAGTGACCGGATGACGCTGAAGTTCGTCAAGCCGGCGCGCTGAGGCGCCTCAGCTGCCCAGCTTGTCGATCTTCGACTGGAGACCGGCGAGCTGGGCCTTGAGGTCCGCCATCTCGTCCGAGGTGGAGGCACCCGTGGCGGGCGTGGTGTCGCCGGCATCCTCGGTGCCCGCGACCGGCGGCTTGAACGCCTTGGTGGCCGCCTCGAACATCTCGATGTTGCGCTTGGCGAGCTCGGCGAAGGGGCCGCCGGTGAACGCCCCCTCCATCGCGGTGCGGAACTGCAACTGGTTGCGGCGGAACGCATCCATCGACGCCTCGAGATACTGCGGCACCATCGACTGCATCGAGTCGCCGTAGAGCGAGATGAGCTGGCGCAGCACGCTGACGGGCAGCATCGTCTGGCCGCGGTTCTCCTCCTCCATGATGATCTGGGTCAGCACGTTGTGGGTGATGTCGTCCTCGGACTTGGCGTCGATCACCTTGAAGTCGCGGCCCTCGCGGGTCATCGCCGCCAGATGCTCCAGCGTGATGTAGCTCGATGTTTCGGTATTATAGAGCCGGCGATTGGCGTATTTCTTGATGATGACCGTTCCCGATCCGCCAGAAGATTTAGCCACTGCGCAGTCCCTTTCACGTCGAACTGAAACGGTAGCACAGGCCAATGCCGCATCGCAACACAAGCCCCGGCCGCTTCCCCTGTTCCTTGAACTTGTGCGCAGCGAAACCGCAGCATCGCCCGGGCGCCTGCGCGATGCGCTGCGCGGGCTGAGGCTCTATCAGGAGGCACCCCGCCTGCCGCCGCCCCCGCCGATGCCGGTGGCGGCGCGCGTCGGCCGGGTCGCGCTACGCGACTATGGCGGCAGCGGGCCGGCGGTGATCGTCGTGCCCTCGCTGATAAACCCGCCCTCGGTACTCGATCTGGCGGAGGACAATTCCCTGCTGCGCTGGCTGGCGGGACAGGGCTTGCGCCCGCTGCTGCTCGACTGGGAAAGCCCCGCGCCGGACGAGCGCGACCTGACCATCGCGGGGCATGTCGAACGCTATCTGCTGCCGCTGATCGCCGCGATCGGGGGGCGACCGGCGCTGGTCGGCTATTGCCTGGGGGGCACGATGGCGCTCGCCGCGGCGGCCCGCGCGGATGTCTCGGCCCTCGTGCTGATCGCGGCACCCTGGCGCTTCTCGGGCTTCACCGAGGCGGCCCGGACCGGGCTGGCCGACCTGTGGCGCCACGCAGAGCCGGCGGCCACCGCGCTCGGCGTACTGCCGATGGAGGTGTTGCAGACGAGCTTCTGGCAGCTGGACCCGTCCAAGACCGTCGCCAAGTTCGAGCGCCTCGGGCGCGGCGCAATGCCGCCCGCGGCGATCCCCGGCTTCATCGCGCTGGAGGACTGGGCGAATGACGGCCCGCCGCTCACCTATGCGGCCGGGCGGGGGCTGATCCACGATTTCGTCGGGGCGGACGAAACCGGGCGCGGGGTGTGGCAGGTCGGCGGGTCGCCCGTGGTGGCGGAACGCCTCGCCTGCCCGGTCCTCGATATCGTCTCGACCACCGACCGGATCGTGCCCGCAGCCAGCGCCGCCGGAATCGGGACCGGCCTGTCGCTGGGGCTGGGCCATGTCGGCATGATCGTGGGGGGCCGGGCACGCAGCCTGCTGTGGGAACCCATGGCGGAATGGCTGCGGCAGGCGATTGTCCTCCCCCCCGCTCCCACCCGGAAACGACGTTCGCGCGCCAAGCCGCCGACGGTCGGACCCGGCCTCTAGCCCCAGAGCTCGGCGCGGTAGCGATCGAAACAGCGCGCGCCGCAACGCAGGCGGATCAGTGCACCTTCCGCGATCGCCGTCGCGCGGCGCGGATCCTCGCTGACGAGCGGGCGCAATGCCTCTCGGTTCCAGTCCGCACTATGCTTCACGTCCAGCACCGCATGCAGATCGAAATAACGCCGCTCGCGATCGCTCAGGCCGATCCGGCGCAGGCCGGCGGCGGTCGCAGCCGACCGGCCCGGCGCGGTCAGTTCGATCACGCCCAGCGCGCCTACCGAGTGCCATGCATACCGACGGCTCGTCGCCATCGCCGTCATCGCGTTGGCCAACGACAGGCTTTCCCAGACGGTGTTCTCGATCACCGGGTCCACGTCTAGAATCTCGACGAGCTGGTCGAGCATCGGACCGTGCATTCCCTTCGGATTGCCACGCCCCATCTCGTCCCAGTAGTTACGTGCCAGCTCCAGCTTGGCCTGCGCGGGGATCTTCACCTGCGTCATGGCGACCAGATCGTCGAACCCGGCCTCGCCGGCCGCCTCCTGCTCGAAGAACCAGCGGATCTGCTCGCGGGTGGCCGTCTCGCCGATCCATGGGAACAGGATGTCGCCCTGCCCCGGGCCGACATCCTTCAACGCCTCGAACCATGCGACGAAACCGTCGGCGTCGGTCGGCACGGCAGCAGCCTCGCAACTCACCTCCGCACGCAGTTCCTCAAGGAAACCGCCCTCGAGCCGCTGCATTCGCATGTCACGGTCGAGCAGCTTCTGCCAGTCGTCGGTGGGGAAGGCGGGCTTGAGACGTTCGCGATTCCAGTGGGCGAGGCCGCGCTGGAAACTGTCGGTGAGGAACTGGGACCTGCCGCCGTTGCGGTCCTCGTCCAGGGGTCTGCTGGCCATCGGGGTATCCTGTCGAACAAGAAATCATTCGGCAGGACAACCCGTGGCGAGAGAACACGGTTCCGGCCGCGCAACAACGCGGCCGGCCGATCCTAATCTAGTTTTGGTTGTTTTTCAGCCACTCAAGCACATGGTCGGGCGCGCTGACACCATAGGGATCCTCGTCGGAGCCATCGTCATTGATGCCCGGTTCCTCGAACCACGCGACGACCTTGCCGTCGTCCACCACCATCGAATAGCGCCACGAACGATCACCGAAACCGAGGTGATCCTTCTTGATGAGCATACCCATGCGGCGGGTGAAATCGCCCGAACCGTCCGGCAGCAGCTTCACGTTCTTGAGGCCGAGGTTCTTGCCCCACTGAAACATCACGAACGCATCGTTCACCGAAAGGCAGAACACGTCGTCCGCGCCGGCGGCCTTGAGGTCGTCGTACACGCGCTCATAGGCCGGGCACTGCTCGGTCGAGCAGGTCGGGGTGAAGGCGCCCGGCAGCGCGAACACGACGACGCGGCGCCCCTTGAACAGGTCGCCGGTGTTCACGTCCTGCCAGCGAAACGGATTCGGCCCCTCGACGGCCTCGTCGCGGATACGGGTCTTCAGGGTCACGTTCGGTACTTCACGTCCCAGCATCGGTAGCTCCTTTTCTGATGCGCGGAATGTAGGGACGGCTGAAACGCCGCGCCAACGCGAAAAGTCGCTCAGAATGATCGGTTCGGCCGATCCTGCTAGCTGATCGGCCCCACCGCACGCCCCTGCACGAACTGGTCGACATAGGGATTGCCCGAATCGTACAGCCGGTCGCGCGGGCCGCGCCAGATGATCCGGCCCTGGTAGAGCATGGCGACGCGGTGGGCGATCTTGCGCGCCGAGGCCATGTCGTGCGTGATCGTCAGCGCGGTGACGCCGAGATCGTCGACGAGACTGACGATCAGGTCGTTGATGACATCGGCGCGGATCGGATCGAGGCCGGTGGTCGGTTCGTCGAAAAAGATGATCTCGGGGCGCGGCGCGATCGCGCGGGCCAGCGCCACGCGCTTCTGCATGCCGCCGGAAAGCTCGCTCGGGCGCAGGTTCAGCACGCGCGCATCCAACCCGACGCGCTCGAGGTTCTCCTGCGCGATCATCCGCATCTTCGCCGGCTCGCGGTTGCGCCCGCGCGTCAGGCCGAACGTCACGTTGCGCCACACGGGCAGCGAATCGAACAGCGCGCTGCCCTGGAACAACAGTCCGAACTTCGAGCGGATCCGCGTCATCGCCGCGCCGCGCGTGCCGACCACCTCCTCGCCATCGACGAGGATGGAGCCGCGATCCGGCTGGACGAGGCCGAGGATGCACTTGAGCGACACCGACTTGCCCGAACCGGACTGGCCGATGATCGCCATCGATTCCCCCGGCTCGATCGTCAGGTTGACGCCGTCGAGCACCTTGTTGCCGCCGAACGCCTTGGTGACGTCGCGCATCTCGATCTTGGGAACGCTCATCCGAAGGCCGTCACGGTGATGAGCAGGTTGGAGAGCAGGATCAGGATGAAGGCGGACACCACCGCCGTGCGGGTGGCATCGCCCACGCCGGCCGCACCGCCGGTGGCGCGAAAACCGTAGTAGCAGCCCATCAGCGCGATGAAGAAGCCGAACACCCCCGCCTTCACCAGTGCCATCGCCACGTCGTCCCACTCCAGGAAGTTGCGCGAGATGGTGAGGTAGTTGGTGGCGTTGAAGCCCAGCTTGTACACCGCGATCAGATAGCCGCCGAGGATCCCGAGGCAATTGGCGATCAGCACCAGCACCGGCAGCGCCAGCACCGAGGCGAACAGGCGCGGGCCGATCAGGTAGCGATAGGGGTCGGTGCGCAGCGTCGTCATCGCATCGAGCTGCTCGCTTACGCGCATCGTGCCCAGTTCCGCCGCCATTGCGGAAGAAACCCGGCCGGCCACCATCAGCCCCACCAGCACCGGCCCCAGTTCGCGCACGATGCCCATCACCACGATGCCGGGCACGGTGGACGAGGCGTTGAAGCGCGAACCGGCGGTGAAGGTCTGCTGCGCCAGCGCCGCGCCGGTGAAGATCGCGGTCAGGCACACCACCGGCAGCGAGAACCAGCCGATATGCAGGATCTGCTCGAACAGCTTGCCCGGATAATAAGGCGGCGTCAGCGCGCGGCGGATGGTGGTGAGCGCGAACGCCGTCACCCGCCCGATCGCCGCCAGCAGCCCGATCGCCACGGTGCCGATGCCGGCGAAAAAAGCGAAAGCGGCGGTGCCGATACGCGAACCCATCATGTCCATCGGCGCAGATAGCGGCGGCCGAGCCCTGTCAGCAACTCATATTGCGACAGCCCGGTCGCTTGCGACGCGGCGGGCAGGTCGTAGGCCAGCGCCAGCCAGTCGCCCTCGCCCGTATCCGGTGCGTCCGTCACGTCGATGGCGATCAGGTCCATCGAGACGCGGCCGACCAGCGGGCAGGCCACCCCGCCCGCCAGCGCATGGCCGTTGCCGCCGAAGGCCCGCAGATAGCCGTCCGCATAACCGAGGTTCAGAATCGCCACGCGCATCGGGCGCGGGGCGGTGAAGGTGGCGCCGTAGCCGATCGTGGCACCCGCCGGCACGCTGCGCGCCTGCACCACCTGCGCATGCGGCCGCACCACCTGGGCCAGCCGCCCCGCCGCGGCCGGCCCCGGCGTGCCGCCGTAGAGGCCCAGCCCCGGCCGCACGAGATCGAGCGCGTACCGCTGGCCGAGACACACGCCCGCCGAATTGGCCAGGCTGTAGCGCCGCGCCGGGATCGCCCCCTTCAGCCCGCGAAACACGAACAGCTGGCGCTCGTTCAGTGCGCTCTCCGGCTCGTCGGCGCAGGCCAGATGGCTCATCAGCGTGTCGATCACCAGCCCGTCGAGCAGACCCGATCGCGCCTCTTCCGGGGTCAGGCCCAGCCGGTTCATGCCGGTATCGATCATCACGTCGCACGGCCGCCCGCCCGCCGCCTCGCGCCACCGCGCCACCATTGCCGGCGTGTTGAGTACGGGCCGCGCGGTGGAGGCGAGCGCCGCGTCCATATCCTCCGCGCGCACACCGTGCAGCACCGAGACGCCCAGTTCCGCCGGCAGCGGCCCGAGCGCATCGAGCTCGCCCCACGTCGCCACGTAGAAATCGCGGCACCCTGCCTCTGCCAGCCGCCGCGTCACGTCACGCGCGCCGAGCCCGTAGCCGTCCGCCTTCACCGCCGCGCCGCACGCCGCCCGGCCGGCACGCGCCGCGAACCACCGCCAGTTGGCGACGAGCGCAGCCCCATCGAGATCGAGGCGCAGGGGGGAGGGAGGCGATGTCAC
>NZ_VNIM01000108.1 GCF_007785815.1 Alterirhizorhabdus solaris
GCCCGCCCCCGGCGAGATCGACGCGACCGCTGCCGCCGAGCTGAACAGCGGCGTGCCGCTCAACCGCCGGCTGGGGGTGAGCGAGACGGTGGCGCTGACGCAGGGCGAGAAGGCCACCATCCTCGACGCGCAGGCATTGCAGCTGAAGGGAACGGCGCTGCGATTGCAGGGCGATCTGCCCGGCGCGCGAACGGCGCTCGATGCGGCGCTGGCGCAACTGGTGGCGGTACGCGAAGGCCGGGTCAGCTCGATCACCCGCCTGCGCGCGCAGACACTGGCGGAGCAGGCCGCCGTCGCCGAAGCGAGCAACGACCAGCCGCGCGCCGAGGGCCTGCTGCGCCAGAGCGTGCTGCTGCTGGAAACCGAATATCCGCAATCCGCCGCGCTCAACGCGGCCAAGGCGCGGCTGGCCGGCTTCCTCGGCCGGCGCGGGCAGGTGCAGCCGGCGCTGACGCTCTACAAGGAAGTCGTCACCGCGATGACCGCGAGCGGCGCCGGCACCACCGGGTTCGAGAACCTGCTCGCGCCCTATTTCGCGCTGCTGGCCCGTCAGATCCCGAGCCAGCCGGCGCTGGTGGAAGACTTCTTCCTCGCCAGCGAGACGCTGGTGCGGCCGGGCGTGGCCAATACGCAGGCGGTACTGGCGCGCGAGCTTTCGGGTGGCAGCGACGAGGCGTCGCGGCTGTTCCGACAGTCGGTCAACCTCACCCGCGATATCGAGCGCAGCCGCATCGAATATGCCCGCCTTGCCGCCCTGCCCGCCCCCACGCCGGACGAGCAGCAGCGATCCGCCCAGATCGCCACCGCGATCGAGGCGCTGGCGGCGGATCAGGTCGCGACGCAGGCCAGGCTCGGGCAGTTCCCCCGCTACCGCGCCATCTCCACCCAGGCGATGACGCTGGCCGACCTGCGCAAGGCGTTGCGGCCGGGCGAGGCCTATTACAAGCTCGCTGCGATCGGCGACGCGCTCTACGCCATCTTCGTCACCCCCGACGACGCCACCGCCTATCGCACCGGCATCGGCACCAAGGCGCTCGAGCGCAAGGTGGACGCGCTGCGCGACACGATCTCGATCGTGGAGAACGACCAGCCCGTCACCTATCCGTTCGACGTGAAGCAGGCGCGCGAACTCTACATGGCGCTGATGCAGCCGATCGATGCGAAGCTGGCGACGGTGAAGAACCTGATGTTCGAGCCGGACGGTGCGATGCTGCGGCTGCCCGCCAACCTGCTGGTGATGGAGCAGCCGGCGGTCGATGCCTATCTCAAGCGGATCGCCGCCGATCCGAAGGCGGATACGTTCGATTTCCGCGGCATTCACTGGCTGGGCCGCGATATCGACGTGTCGACCTCGCTCTCCGCCCGCGCCTTCCGCGACGTCCGCAATGCCGCGCCGTCCGCAGCACCGCGGGAGTATCTGGGGCTCGGCCACAACCAGCCGGTATCGCCGCTGGTGCAGCTGACCTCGACCCGCTCTGCCCCCACGCGCGGCGGGATCGATTGCGACTGGCCGCTGGCGGCGTGGAACAACCCGATCGCCGCGACCGAGCTGAACACCGCGCAGTCGGTAATCGGGCGCAACTCGGCACGCGTCATCACCGGTGCCGCTTTTTCCGATACCGCGCTGCTGGCCCAGCCGGATCTGAACCAATATCGCATCCTCCACTTCGCCACCCACGGGCTGGTGACGGCGCCGCGGCCTGAATGCCCCGCGCGCCCCGCCCTGCTCACCTCGTTTGGCGGGCCGAAGTCGGACGGGCTGCTCACCTTCCGCGAGATCTACGACCTGCGGCTCGATGCCGACATCGTGATCCTGTCCGCCTGCGACACCGCCGGCAAGGCGACGGTGGCGGCCACGCGGGAGGCAGGCGTGACGGTGGGCGGCGGCGACGCGCTGGACGGACTGGTGCGCGCGTTCATCGGTGCCGGCGGGCGATCGGTGCTGGCGAGCCACTGGCCCCTGCCCGACGATTACGGCGCGACCGAGCGGCTTATCAGCGGGCTGTTCAACGCCAAGCCCGGCACCAGCATCGGCGAGGCGATCCGCGCCGGACAGGACGTGCTGATGGCCAAGGCCGAAACCTCGCACCCCTATTACTGGGCGGGCTTCGCGATCGTGGGCGATGGCGCGCAGCCCGTGCTCAAGCAGCGATGATCGCCGGCCGTTGAGCAGGATGGCGCCGGAGAAGCACGCCGCCGGCGGTGGGGGCACGATGTTCGCCACCGCGCGCGAGACGTTGCGCCGGATCGGGCCGGTGCGTCTGGCCGGCACCGCCCTGTTCCTGCTGCTCGCCGTCTTCTTCGCGCGGACGAGCTGGGATCTGCCGCTGGCGCAGGATGTCGAGCGGCTGCTCTACGACGTGCGCGCCTACCGCAGCGCGCCTACCGTGGATCAGGACGATCGCATCACGATGGTGGTGTTCAACGACCAGACGCTGATCGAAACGGGCCGACGCTCCCCGCTCGATCGCGTCACGCTGGCCAAGGCGTTGCAGCGAATCGACTCACTGCACCCCAAGGCGATCGGGATCGATATCCTGATCGACCAGCGCACGCCCGAGGATGCGCAGCTGATCGCCGCCTTCAAGACGATGAAGACGCCGACCTACCTCGCCTTCGTATCGGCCGAGACGAACCCCGACTTCGTCGAATACGGGCAGGAGGAGTTCCTCCGCGCCTTCCAGAAGTCGATCGCGGGCGGGGCGGTGAAGCCGGCAAGTGTCCTCTTCCAGTCCGACCGGACGGACAATGTGATCCGCAACTGGCCCGAGCAGCCCGCCAGCCTGCCGCCGCTGCTCGCCAACAGCCTCAGCCCGCTGCACCCGGAATTCCGCAAATATACCGGCGCCATCCGCTTCCGCACGCCGACCGATCCTGAACGGCCGGTGTTCAGCAAGCTGCCGGTGCAGTTGTTCACCGGCGACATTCCGGCCGAGGCGTTCCGCTCGCAGATCGAGGGGCGTTACGTGCTGCTGGGCGGCGACATCTTCGACCTCGACCAGTTCGAGACGCCGGCGACCCGTACCCGGGGCGGCACGATGATCGGGCTGGAAGTGCACGCCCACATGCTGGCGCAACTGCTCGACGGGGCGATGTATAGCTCCATCGCGGGCTGGGCGCTCTGGGCGACGGCGCTGCTGGTGGTGGCGGCCGGCGGCATGACGAGCATGATCGAGGCGCGCCCGTGGCGGCTGGCACCGCTGCTGCTCGCCCAGCTCGCCGTGCTGATCTTCCTGCCCTACTGGGCGCAGGCGCGCGGGATCGATACGCAGCAATTGCCGGTGTTCGGCTGGGCGGCGGGGTGGATCATCGCCTTCGCCGCAGTCGGCACGGCCTCGCGCTCCGTCACGGCGCAGCAGCGGCACTTCGCGCAGTCGGCGCTCGGCCGGTATCTGCCGCGCGACGTCGCCAATCTCATCATGCGCGACCCCAGCCAGCTGTCGCTGCACGGCGAGAAGCGCGAGATCTACGCGCTGTTCACCGATCTGGAAGGCTTCACCAAGCTGAGCCATGCGATCGAGCCGGAGATGGTCGCCCTTTTGCTCAACCGCTACCTCGACATGCTGAGCGCGGTGGTGCTGAAACATGGCGGCACGATCGACAAGTTCGTCGGCGATGCGGTGGTGGCCTTCTGGGGGGCGCCGATCGCACGGGCGGACGATGGCGAGCGCGCGGTGCAGGCGGCGATCGCGATGTACGAGGCGGGCGAGGCGTTTCGCCGTTCCGCGCCAGAGGGCGTGCCGCCGATCGGCTGCACCCGCGTGGGGCTGCACCGGGGCGATGCGATCGTCGGCAACTTCGGCGGCGAGGGGCGCATCCAGTACACCGCGCTGGGCGACAGCATGAACCTGGCCGCGCGGCTGGAGGGAGCCAGCAAGCAATTGAAGACCACGGTGCTGGTGAGCGAGACGGCGGCGGCGGGCGCGAGCTTCGTCGGCTTCCGCCCGATGGGCCGGGTGGCGGTGCGCGGCCGTTCGACCCCGATCGCGATATTCGAGCCGCGCGCCGATCTGCCCCCCGAGGATGTGTCGCGTCTCACAGCGTGGGTGCGCCAATTCGACGAAGGTGATCCTCAGGCGCTCGAAGAGATCGGGCGATACAGTCGGGACCATCCGGATGATGCGGCAGTCGCCAATCTGGTGTATCGTCTCGGCAAGGTGGGACCAGGAGGTAGCTTTGTCTTGGAATAGCTTCGTCAGATCATCGGCCATGCCGATCGCGCTCGCGATCGCAGGGGGTGCCGGTCTTGCGGCGGGCGCCTCGGCCGAAACCCTCGTGGTGCGGTCGAGCGGCCCGTCGATGAAGGCATATCCGCCGGGCAAGGCGCTGGCGGACAGCGCGCGGATCGTGCTGAAGCCCAACGATCAGGTGGTGATCCTCGACGGGCGCGGCACGCGCACGCTGAAAGGCCCCGGCACCTTCAGCCCCACCCTGGCGACGGATCGCCCTGCCGACCTGCGCGCCACCTTCGCGGATGTTTCCGGTCGCCGGGCGCGCCCGGGGGCGGTGCGCGGCGTGACGGTAGCGAACACGGCCACCGCGAAGAGCCCGAACATCTGGTTCGTCGATATCGGTCGCAGTTCCACCCAGTGCGTCACCGATCCGGCGCGGGTGATCCTGTGGCGGCCGGATCGCGCCGGCGAGTCCACGCTGACGATCAGCAGCGCGGCGGGCGGCAGCGCCACGGTGAAGTGGGCGGCGGGGGATTCCACCCAGTCGTGGCCGGCGACGCTGCCTGTGACGGCGGGGGCGAAATATCGCCTGAGCTGGCCGGGTGCGGCGGCACCGACCACGCTGACCTTCGCACTGCTCGGCCCCAACCCGACGACCGGGCTGGAAGGCATGGCATCGGCGCTCATCAAGAACGGGTGCGAGGCACAGCTCGATCTGCTGATCGAGACGGTTGCGATCCCGGAGGCCGTGTCGCCGGCCGGTTGAGCGGGTGTCGCGGTTGTTTGCGGCTTGAAAGAAACAGGCGTCGCTGATAGCGATCAGAGCCTGGAAGACAGTGGTCAGGACCGCGTCTTCATACATTCCGAGGGTCGCCGGAATGTAATTGCGTCGATCGGCAGGTCCGGTCGTCGTATCGGCACGTGCCGTCGGCACGCGGTGAACCAGGCGGCCCCCGTTTTCGACTTCGAAACCGAGGGCCTGATGGCACATCGCCTGCCCGCGCCGCGCCTGTGCAGGGGGTTGGTGGGGGCGTGACAATGATATCGTCGGGGAATCTCTCTTGCAGGCGCGGCGCGGGGTTTGCCGCGCTGGCGGCATCGCTGGCGGCGGGGGCATCGCCGACGATGGCGCAGGTCGCCGCGCAGGCCCCGGTCGCGCCGCCGGCTACGCGCGAGGAGATCCAGCGCGCGCCGATCGGCCCCGATACCCGCGCACCCTCCCGGCTCACCGTGGAGGGCGGCGTGGAACGCGCACCCTGCCCGCTCGCCGATCCGCGTTTCGCCGACGTGAAGGTGACGATCACCGCCGCGCAGTTCGACAATCTGCGCGTGGTACCGCCGGAGGCGCTGCGCCCGGCCTATGAGTCTTATCTCGGCACGCCGCAGCCGATCGCGGTGGTGTGCGAGATCCGCGACGCGGCGGCCACCATCCTGCGTCGGCAGGGCTATCTGGCGGCCGTGCAGGTGCCGGCGCAGCGGATCGACAACGGCATCGTGCGCTTCGACGTCCTGATGGCCAAGCTGGTGGCGGTGCAGGTGCGCGGCGACGCGGGCAAGGCCGAGCGACTGATCGCCGGCTATCTCGACCGGCTGAAGGAACAGCCCGCGTTCAACGAGCGCGAGGCCGAGCGCTACCTGCTGCTGGCGCGCGATCTGCCCGGCTACGACGTGAGGCTCACGCTGCGCCCCGCCGGCACCGCCCCCGGCGAGGTGGTGGGCGAGGTGACGGTGGTGCGCCAGCGCATCGCGGTGGATTTCAACGCGCAGAACTACGGCTCGCGCGATGTCGGGCGGATCGGCGGCTTGCTGCGCGCCGAGGTGTACGACCTGCTCGGCTCGGGCGACCGCTTTTCCGCCGGACTGTTTTCCACCGCCGACACCAGCGAGCAGCAGGTGCTTCAGCTCGGCTACGACCGGCGGATCGGCAGCGAGGGGCTGACGCTGTCCGGCCGCTTCACCTATGCGTGGACCACGCCCGATATCGCCACCGGCGCGATCCCGGTCCGTTCGCGCACGCTCGTCGCCTCGGCCGAAGCGAGCTACCCGTTCATCCGCACGCAGGCGCTGAACCTGCGCGGCGCCTTCGGTTTCGACTACATCAACCAGAACGTGCGGTTCCGCACCTCGCCGGTGTTCCGCAATCAGGACCATATCCGCGTGCTCTACGCACGCGCCGATTTCGACAGCATCGACCGGGCGAGCCTGAACAGCGTACGCGGCTATTCCGCGAGCGAGCCGCGCTGGCGGCTCGCCGGATCGCTGGAGGGCCGCAAGGGCCTCGACATCTTCGATGCGACCGATCCGTGCCCGAACAGCGCCTGCCCGAACACGCAGTTGACGGTGCCGAGCCGGCAGGAAGGCAAGCCCACCGCCGCGCTGGTGCGGCTGGCGGGTGTGATGGAATTTCGCCCCTCCCCCACGATCACCTTCTCGCTCTCGCCCCGTGCGCAATATTCGGGGCGCGCGCTGCTGAGCTACGAGGAGTTCTCGGGCGGCAACTATACGGTCGGGCGCGGCTATGATCCGGGGTCGATCATCGGCGACAGCGGCGTCGGCGTGCAGGCGGAGTTCCGCCTCGGCCGGATCACCCCGCAGGCGCGCGATGCCTTCGCCTTCCAGCCCTATGTCTTCTACGACAAGGCGTGGGCGTGGAACCGCAACCGCCCGTTCGTGCCGACGCGTGGCCGGGGGCCGAACCCGCAGGATCTGTCCTCGGTCGGCGGCGGCGTGCGCGCGGCCTACGGTGATCGCGGGCGGATCGACGTGTCGCTGGCCAAGGCGCTGGAACGCGGGCCGTTCCAGGCCGGGCGCAACGACGCACGCCTGCTCGTATCGCTGACGACGCGACTGGTGCCCTGGTCGCGCTAGAATGACGCCGGCGTGCCGGCGACCGAAGTCTTGCTTGTGAGGTAGAGTATGTCCGCCATCGGCTCCGCACCCCGTCCCACCGCCTCGCGGTCGCGGCGAACGCTGTTGTCGGGCGGCGCGGTGGCCGCCGCACTGGTGGTGACGGGCCATGCCGTGCCGGTGCGCGCGGCGGACGGCTACAACGCGACGATCTCGCTGCCGAACTCGGTCAACTATTCGGGCGCGACCGGCGCCAATCAGGCGCAGGTCCAGCTCACCAACCCGAACTCCGTCATCACCTGGCAACCGACCCAGGTCGGCGGCACCTCGGTCAACTTCCAGGATACGGGCGGCACCACCACCTTCGTCGGCCCGCGCGGGGCGAGCGACTTCATCGTGCTCAACCGCCTGCCCGCCACCGAAACGCGCAGCATTACCCTGAACGGCACCACCAACGGCGTGCTGTTCGGCGGCACCACGCCTGCCGGCACGATCTGGTTTGACAGCCCGGGCGGCATCTTCGTCAGCGGCTCCGCCACGTTCAACGTCGGCAGCCTGCTGCTCTCCACCAACGCGATCGGCTACAACGCCGCCTCCGGCTATGGCGCGGTCGATCCGAACAGCATCGTGTTCGGCGGCCCGGCCGGCAGCCAGTCCACCATCCGCATCGCCAGCGGCGCGCAGTTGCTCGCCAGCGGCGCGGGCTCGTTCGGCTCGAACTACATCGCGCTGGTCGCGCCCCGGATCGATCAGGGCGGGTTGGTCAGCGCCGCGCAGGCCGCCTACGTCGCCGCCGAATCCGGCGACATGACGATCAACTCGGGCCTGTTCTCGATCGCGATCACCAACGGCACCACCGCCACCTTCAGCGAGGGCCTCGGCCGGGACGGGATCGCCGGCACCGCCGACGACCTGACCGGCAACGATGGCGTGGCCGGCACCGCCGACGACAATCTGGGCGCGGACGGCGTTGCCGGCACGGCCGACGACGTGATCCAGAACGTGGCGCTGCGCCACACCGGCACGACCCGCCTGAACGCCGCCAAAGGCCAGACGAACCGCGCCTTCATGGTGGCCGTGCCGAAGAACAACGCGATCACCATGCTGGTGGGCGGCGCCGTCAGCTATGCGGCCACCGCCTCGGTGGTGGATGGCGCGGTGGTGCTTTCCACCGGCAACATCTCCGACGGTCTCACCCCGCAGACGGAGAACGCCAATCCCGGCGCCACGGTGGCCGGCAGCACCGACATCGTGTTCGGCGACGGCGGCTCGTTCACCTCGGTCTACGCCGCCAGCCGCAACAACGTGCGCACGCGCGGCGGGCTGACCGTGGCCGGCGACGTGAGTCTGTTCGGCAGCGACAGCGTGGCGTTCGGCGCGACCGGCGCGCTCAACCCCGTCTCGGTCAACCGGCGCGGCGAGGGCGGCGGCAATATCGCGCTCACCAGCTATCGCACCGACAGCGTCGGCAACCGCACCGGCGGCACCGCCTCGCTCTTCGCGCTCGACGACGCGCTGGTCTCGGTCGCGGGCGGTGTGACGGTGGACAGCAGCGGTGCGGCGCAGCCACGCTTCGTTCCGTTGGTCGTCGTCGGCCCGACGCAGGCCGAGGGCAACGGCCAGGGCGGCACGGCCACGCTCACCATCGCCGGATCGCGCATGACGATCGGCGACTCCCTGTCGCTGCTGGCGAACGGCACCGGGGTGGACGGCGGCGTCGGCATCGGCGGCACGGCGGCGATCGATACGACCAACGGCTCGCTGCTCGTCGGCAATAACGGGGCTGTCGGCGATCTCATGCTTTCCGCCTTCGGCCAGGGTGGCGACGCCAACGATGGCGGCGCGGGCCAGGGCGGCACCGCCGGCATCACCGCACGCGGCACCTATGTCGGCGGTCTCTCCAATTCCGTGCGCGTCATCGGCACCGCCACGCTGGATGCCTCGGGCGTCGGCGGGGGCGCGTTGAACGGCACCGGCGGCAGCGGCATCGGCGGCTCGGCCGTGATCGACCTGAGTGCCGCGACCGGCAGCGACGGCGTCGTGCGCGCGGCGTCCCTCACCCCCGCCACCACGCTGGCGCTGCTTGCCGGCGGCATCGGCGGCCAGCAGGTGATCGAATCGTTCGGCAACGCCAGCGGCGGCGCCGGCCGGGGCGGCATCGCCTCGATCGAGATGAGCGGCTCGGTCCTCGCCTCGTCCGGCGAGGCGCTCGCCGTCCGTCTCGACGCGAGTGGCACCGGCGGCGATGCGACCGATACGTTCGACGATCTCCTCCCCGGTACGGGCGGCGTCGGCGCGGGCGGGGTCGCGCGGTTCGTCGCGGTCGACGGCGTGAGCGACCTGGACCGTCTCTCGGTATTCGCGGCCGGCAGCGGTGGACGCGGAGCCTCGTCCTTCGGATCGGGCGAATCGGGGTATGGTTCTGCCGGTGGCGCGGGCGGTGCCGCCAGCGGCGGGCGCGCGGTGCTGAGCCTGTCGGACCAGCATATCCTTTTCCTCGCCAACAGCCCGGCCGAAGGCGTGACCGCTGCCCTGAGCATTTCCGCTTCCGCCACGGGTGGTGCGGGCGGCGACTCCCTTACCCTGGCCGGCGGCGCCGGCGGTGCGGGGCTCGGCGGCGTGGAGAGCGGCACGATCGGCACGGGAACGCTTGCCGGCGTGGGTGGCGCCTATGTCTCGCTGACCGACGCCACGGTCCAGCCCAACCGGTCGACGACCGCGCGCGACATCTCCCTGATTGTGGAGGCGAGCGGCACGGGCGGCACCGGCGGCGTCGGCGTCACCGACTACGGCACGGGCGGCGCGGGTGGCGGCGGGCGCGCGTCGCTGGTGGTGGTGGATACCGGCGGTTTCCGTGGCGAGACCGGCTCGTTCGTGACGGTTTCGGCGACGGGCACGGGCGGCGGCAGCGGGTCCGACCCGTCCGAAGGCAGCGACAATTCCGACTCGTTCGGCACCGGCGGCAGCGGCACGGGCGGCGGCGCCCTCACCCCGGCGGGCATCGTCACCGCCGGCGGTGCGACAGTCTCGGTACGCGGCGTCACCGGCAACAGCCTGGGCATCATTGCCGACAGCCTGTCGATCGATGCCAGCGGCACCGGCGGCGGCGGCAACCTGCGCGGCGGCGCGGCGCGTGGCGGCACCGCCGGGCTGGCGCTGGACAATGCCTCGATCGACAATGCCGGCGAGGGCGACACGGTCCTCACGCTGGCCGCAGACGCCACCGGGGGATCGCGCGTCAACGGGGCCGGCTCCTCCCTCGCCGATGCCGCCGGCGGCGACGCGGCGGGCGGCCGGGCAAGCATCGCCATCGCCAACGGGCCGACCAGCTTCCTCAACCCTGTCACGATCAGCGCCGATGCGACCGGGGGCGAACGGCTCGACCTGTTCGGGCCGGACTATGCCGGCGGCGCGGCGACGGGCGGCAGCGCCTCGCTGAACGTCACCGTCGGCGGCAGCGTCGCCTTCGATGGCGGTCTGACGCTCAATGCGCGCGGCATCGGCGGCGGGGGCAATTATCGGCCGGGCGGCGCCGCGACGGGCGGGTCCGCCACGGTCGTCACCACCGGCGGCGATATCACCGCAGCGGGCCTGACGCTGGCCGCGACCGCGAGCGGCGGCCGTTCGCGCGGCGACGACGTCAATCCGCACGATGGCGGCGCCGCCACCGGCGGGCTGGCCTCGCTGTCGATCACCCGCGCCGCCACCGGCCCGGCGGGCACCATCACCGTGACCAGCACCACCCTGCTCGACGCCGGCGCGGCCGGCGGCGTCGCCGAGGCGGGCTATGGCAACACGCCGATCACCACTGCTGCCGGCGGCGCGGCCTTCGGCGGCGGCTTTGCCAGCCCCAGCGTCAACCCCACCGGCGGCGTGATCGTCGATATCCAGACCGGCGTCGCCTCGCTCGGGGTGCTGCGGCTGAACGCGGCGGGCATCGGCGGCGATACGGCGGCCGGCGGCGCCACCGGCGCGGGGCTTGGCGGTCTCGCCAGCATCGGGGTCGGCACCGTCGGCCAAGCCGGCGGCACGCTGACCGCCACCGGCATCACGCTCGATGCGTTCGGCGAGGCGGGCGAGCACGCCTCGGCCTATGGCAATGGCGGCGCGGGCGCGATCGGCACCGGCGGGCGAGCCTTGCTCGGCCTCGTCGGCGGCACACTCACCAACACCGGCAGCCTCACCCTCGATGCGAGCGGCGCGGGCGGCGACGGCGACATCAACCAGTCGAGTTCCGGTGTCGGCCCCGGCGGCAACGGCGGCGCGGGCATCGGCGGCAGCGCCACGATCGATATCGCCAACGCGGTGCTGACGACGGGCACGATCACCGCACGCGCCGACGGCACCGGCGGCGACGGCGGCGCGGGCCAGTCGGGCGGCGACGGCATCGGCGGCATCGGCCGGGGCGGCGGTGCGGCGGCGGTCGGCACCCTGCCCGCGTCCGGTGGCACCGGCGCAGGCGTGCTCGTGGCCGGCACCACCGGGCGGATCGTGCTGCGCGGCAATCTGGACATGTCGGCCAGCGGCACCGGCGGCAGCGGTGGCACCGACTCGAACGACAGCCGGTTCGGCGCGGACGGAGCGCTGGGCCAGGGCGGCCGCGTCGCGGTCTCCACGCAGACCGGCGGCACGATCGCGCCGGACGAGGAGATTTCCGCCGACATCTCGCTCGTCACGCGCGGGCTGGGCGGCAACGGGGGCGGCACGTCTGCCGTCGGCAGCGATCTGCTGGTGCCGCGCGGCGGCGTGGGTGGCGGCGCGATCGGCGGGGTCACCTCGCTTTCGGCGGCGGCCGGAGGCGGCGTCACGGCGTTCAACGCGACGCTGGATGGCTCCGCGACGGGCGGCAACGGCGCGCCAGACGTGCGCGGCGGCGATGCCACGGGCGGCCGGGCGGATATCACCGCGGCAAGCGGGACGATCGATCTCCTCGCCATCGGCGACGTATCGCCGCTGGCCCTGCTCGACGTGCATGCCGCTGGCGGCACCGGCGGCGGATCGGCGACGGGCGGCGGCGCCAGCGTGATCGTCAGCGGCACCGGCCGTTATCAGGATGCCATGCGCGTCGATATCAGCGCCACCGGCGCGGCGGGCGCCAACGGCCGCTTCGGTGCATCGGCCACCGATGGCGGCGATGCGACGGCCGGAACCTTCATGCTCGACCTGGCGACGGGATCGGTCGAGGGGCTGTCGATCGACGCGTTCGCGCTTGGCGGGCGCGGTGGCGATTCGGTCGAGGAAGGCTATGGCGCCCTGGGCGGCGCCGGCGGTGCCGGTGGCGACGCCGATGGCGGCCCGATCAACATCAGCGTCGGCAACGGTGCGACACTGAACTTCGCCGAGGCCGGCCTCGCGGCGGCACGGACGGCGGGCAACGGCGGCAACGGCAGCCGTGGGGCGACCGGCGCCACCGGCGCGCGTGGCGCCGACGGCACCCCGACCAGCATAAACGGCGGCGCGGGCGGCACTGGCGGCACCGGCCAGGCCGGCGGCGCCGGCGGGCGCGGGGGCACTGCCACCGGCCTGGCCCTGCTGCTCACCGCCGATCGCGGCGCTATTTCCTTCACCGGTCGGGAAGGCGCGTCGATCGATCTGACCGCGCAGGCCGGCAGTGGCGGCATCGGCGGGCAAGGCGGCACCGGCGGCGCGGGCGGGGGGGGGGGGCACCCCCGCACCAGCGGGGCGGGGTGTCTCTTTTACACATCTCCGAGCCCACGAGACATCTCAA
>NZ_VNIM01000109.1 GCF_007785815.1 Alterirhizorhabdus solaris
GTTTGCACCCGCCGTCACCCCGGAACAGGTCCGGGGTGACGGCGGGATAAAACGATCGGCCCACCTTCATCGAATTCGCCCGTGGTCGAACGGCGACGCCCGGAAGCGTGGCCGGCCGGCGTCAGGCCGCGAAACGATCCCGCAGCGCCATCAGCGCCAGTGCCGCCTTCGCCGCCTCGCCGCCCTTGTCCTTCTCGTCCGGCTTCGCGCGGGTCAGCGCCTGCGCCTCGTTCTCGACGGTGAGGATGCCGTTGCCGATCGCCAGCCCGTCCAGCGTCAACGCCAGCACGCCGCGCGCGCTTTCGTTCGACACCACCTCGAAATGATAGGTCTCGCCCCGGATGATGACGCCGATCGCGACGAACCCGTCGTAGCGCCCGCTTTCGGCCGCCAGCGCGATCGCCGCCGGAATCTCCAGCGCGCCGGGCACCGTCACCACCTCGGCGGTGTGGCCCGCCGCCTCGATCGCGGCACGCGCGCCGGCGACCAGCAGGTCGTTCAGGTGATCGTAGAAGCGCGCCTCGACGATGAGCAGTTTCGCCATCACTCCGTCTCCATCGCGATCGTTTGCTCGCCCACCACGTTCAGGCCGTAGCCGCTCAGCGCCACCAGCGTGTGGTGGGTGTTGGTCAGCAGGATCATATCGTGGATATCCAGCTCGGCGAGGATCTGCGCACCGACGCCGTAATCGCGCAGTTCGTTGATGTCGGTCGTCTCGCCCGCGCGGGTGGCCTCGCGGGCGCGCAGCAGCGCGGTCACGCTGTTCGGCACCGATCGGTTGATGAGCACCACCACGCCGGCCCCGGCCTCGCCGATGGCACGCATCGCCCCCGGCAGCAGCCCGCCGCGATCGCCGACCTCGCCCAGCACGTCACCGAACATGTTGACCGAGTGCATCCGCACCAGCGTGGGCTGGTCCGGCTGGATCCGGCCTTTCACCAGCGCCAGCGACTCGGTGCCGATCGCCTTGTTGAGGTAGGTGATCGCCCGCCACGTGCCGCCGTAGCGGCTCTCGAACGTGGCCTCGGCCACCTTCTGGATATTATGATCGTGGCGGCGGCGATAGGCGATCAGGTCGCGGATCGTGCCGATCTTCAGGTTGTGGAGCTGGGCGAAGGCGACGAGATCGTCGAGCCGGGCCATCGTCCCGTCGTCCTTCATGATCTCGCAGATCACGCCGGAGGGGTTCAGCCCGGCCAGCCGGGAGACGTCCACCGCCGCCTCGGTATGTCCCGCGCGCACAAGCACGCCGCCGGGCTTGGCCACCAGCGGGAAGACGTGGCCGGGGGTGACGATATGCTCGGTCCCCTTGCTGCCGTCGATCGCGACCGAGATGGTGCGCGCGCGGTCCGCCGCCGAGATGCCGGTGGTCACCCCGTCACGCGCCTCGATCGAGACGGTGAAGGCGGTTTCGTGCCGGGTGCCGTTCTGCCGGCTCATCAGCCCCAGCCCGAGCTGCTCGACCCGATCCTTCGTCATCGCCAGACAGATCAGCCCGCGCCCGTGCGTCGCCATGAAGTTGATCGCATCGGGCGTCGCCATCTGCGCCGGGATCACGAGGTCGCCCTCGTTCTCGCGGTCCTCGTCGTCGACGAGGATGAACATGCGGCCGTTGCGCGCCTCGTTGACGATCTCCTCCGGGCTGGAGAGGAAACCGTGACGGATATGGCCCGTCCTCGGGCTGGCGGAAAGATCAGCGGACATGGCGGAGTTGCTCCATGCGGCCCAGATAGCGGGCGAGGACATCGATCTCGATGTTGACCGCGCGGCCGACGGCAAGGTCGGCGAAGGTCGTCATCTGGGCGGTATGCGGAATGATGTTGATCGCGAAATGCACGCCGCCGCCGGGCTGGTCGCTTACTTCGTTCACGGTCAGCGAGATGCCGTCCAGCGTCACCGAGCCCTTGCCCGCGAGATAGGGAGAGAGCGCGGCGGGCGCGGCGATGGTGATACGCTGCGAATCGCCATCGGGGCGCAAATCGATCACCTCGCCGACGCCGTCGACGTGGCCGGTGACCATGTGGCCGCCCAGTTCGTCGCCCAGCCGCAATGCGCGTTCGAGGTTGAGTTTCAGCCCGGCCTGCCACGCACCCTGCGCGGTGCGCGCCTGCGTCTCGCCCGAGATGTCGACGGCGAACCAGCCCGGCCCCTTGTCCACCACCGTCAGGCACACGCCCGAACAGGCGATCGACGCGCCCAGATCAACCGTGGCAGTGTCGAAGCTGGTGGCGATGCGCGCGCGCAGGTCGCCGCGCGGTTCCACGGCGTCGATCGTGCCGATGTCGCTGATGATCCCGGTGAACATGGTGCGGTGGCCTTCAGTTGCGATCGCGCTCGTAGACTTCGAGCCGGTCGCTGCCAAGCGTTCGCGCATCGTGCAGCCGCCAGCGGCCGTGCGCGGCGGCAAGCGTGCCGAGGCCGATGTCCCCCAGCGCCGGCCGCCCGCCCCCGATCAGCACGGGCGCGCGGTAGAGCAGCAGCCGGTCGACCAGATCGGCGGCGAGAAAGGCGGCCGCCGCGCCCGCGCCGCCCTCCACCAGCAGTTCGTCCTGCGTGATGGTGGCGATGTCGGCGGGAGCCGCCAGCCGGGTCCAGCCTTCCGGGGCCGGGGTAGTCGTGGAAAGCAGATAACGCGCCGGCGCGCGATCCGCGAGGCCCGGCAGACGCACGTCCAGCGCGGGCGCATCGGCGGTGAGCGTGCCGCGCCCGACAAGGATCGCGCCATGCCGCGCGCGTTCGAGATGGGCATGGGCGCGCGCCTCCGCCCCCGTGATCCAGCGACTTTCGCCTGATGCCAGCGCGATGCAGCCATCCAGCGAGGTGGCGAGCTTCAGCGTCACGTGCGGGCGGCCCCACCGGCGACGGGCCAGGAAACCGGCCATCGTCCGCGCCGCCTCCGCCGCGCGCACGCCTTCGGTCACGGCGATGCCCGCGGCACGCAGGCGGGCGATGCCCTGCCCGTCGGTGCGCGGATCGGGATCGCCCCGCGCCACCACCACCCGCGCCGGCCGCGCCGCCACCAGCAGGTCGGCGCAGGCCGCGCCGCGCGTGGAAACATGCGCGCAAGGCTCCAGCGTCACATAGACGGTCGACCCCGCCGCCGCCGCGCCGGCCCGCGCCAGCGCCGCCGCCTCGGCATGGGGCCGCCCGCCCGCCTGCGTCACGCCGCGCCCGACGACATGGCCGGCTTGCGACACGATCACGCAACCGACCGAGGGGTTCACGCCCGTTCGCCCCACGCCGCGTTCGGCGAGGGCCAGCGCCGCACCCATCCAGCGCGCGTCGGCGGTGGCCGCGGCGACGTCGCTCACTCGATCCCGAGGTCTTTGGCGAGCTTCTTGAACTGGCGCTGGCGCTCGGCCAGCCGCGCCTCCTTCTTCGCCTGGTCGATCCGGTTCTGCTCGATGATGACCGAATCGGGCCGGTCGGCCGGCCAGCTCTGCACGAAGATCGTCTGCGGCTTGGGCGGGTCCTTCTTCGAATCGACGTAGAAGCCGGCCAGCATCAACGCCGGCATGAAGATGGCCAGCGCCAGCCCGATCCAGCGATAGCGTTGCTCGGTGTTGAGGAAGGCCTTGAAATCGCGCCAAACAGCGCGCGGGCCGGACGGTCGCGGAAGAGCACCCATGCGACCAAGATAGGCGCCGGCACAGGCCCGCGCCACCCCCGCATCCCGATCAGGCGGCGCCAAGCCGCGCGATCGCGCGATCGCGGCCGATCAGCGGCAGCAGCGCCGCCATGTCCGGCCCGTGATCGCGCCCGGTCAGCGCGCGGCGCAGCGGCAGGAACAGCGCCTTGCCCTTGCGCCCCGTCTCGTCCTTCAGCAGCGTGGCGAGCGCGGGCCACGGGTCCGCCGCCCAGTCGATCCCGGCGGCCAGCGTGGCGGCGGTACGCAGGAAGGCGCGGTCTTCGTCCGTCGGCGGGGGGGCAGCGACCGGCCCCTCCACCACCGCCCACCAGTCCGCCGCCTCCGCCACCGTCGCGATATTCTGGCGGATCGCGTGCCAGCCCTCGGCATCCATGCCGGCGGGCAGGCGCGCGGCCACGTCGTCATAATGCAGCAGGTGGAGGATGCGGGTGTTGAGCGCCTTCAGTTCGTCCATGTCGAAGCGCGCCGGCGCACGGCCGAAGCGGCTGAAATCGAACGCATGGAACAGCGCCTCGATCGCCGCCACCGGCTCCACCGGATCGCTGGTGCCGATCCGCGCGAGCAACGCCAGCAGCGCCAGCGGCTCGATCCCTTCCTCGCGGAACGCATCGCAGCCGAGCGAGCCGAGCCGCTTGGAGAGCTTGCCCTCGCTGCCGGTCAGCAACGCCTCGTGCGCGAAGGCGGGAGGTGCTGCGCCGAACGCCTCGAACATCTGGAGCTGCAACCCGGTGTTCGTCACATGATCCTCGCCGCGCACCACATGGGTGACGGCCATGTCGATGTCGTCGATCACGCTCGGCAGCATGTACAGCCAGCTGCCGTCCGCCCGCCGCACCACGGGATCGGACAGCAAGGCCGGATCGAGCTTCTGGTCGCCCCGGATCAGGTCGTGCCAAACGATCGGCGTGTCGTGATCGAGGCGGAAGCGCCAGTGCGGGCGGGTGCCCGCCGCCTCCAGCGCGGCGCGATCGGCGTCGGCAAGGGCCAGCGCGGCGCGATCATAGACCGGCGGCAACCCGCGCCCGGCAAGCACCTTGCGCTTCAGGTCCAGTTCCTGCGCCGTTTCATAGGCCGGATACACCCGACCGGCCGCGCGCAGTTCCGCGAACCGCGCCTCGTACAGTGCGCCCCGGTCGCTCTGCCGCGCCTCCTCGTCGGGGGTGAGGCCCAGCCACGCCAGATCCTCGCGGATCGACCCGGCGAACGCTTCGGTCGATCGTTCCGCGTCGGTATCATCGAGTCGCAGCAGGAAGCGGCCGCCGTGATGGCGCGCGTGCATCCAGTTATGCAACGCCGCCCGGATGTTGCCGACATGGAGCCGGCCGGTGGGCGAAGGCGCGAAGCGGGTCGTGACAGTCATGCAACGGGCGCATAGCATCGTCCCTGTCGGGCCGCACGCCGCTTGCTTCCCCCTTTCGCCCGCGCCCCGTTCTTGATTCGAAGACGGCACCGGCCCGCACCCCCACCCGACCGCCCGTTCAGGATATTCTGTGGGCGGTCGGGTGGGGGTGCGGGCCGGTGCCGTGAAACGCGCCTTGGCGCGTTTCCAATCAGCCCCTAAGAGGCGCGCGACATGACGATCGGGGACGCGCGATGAAACTTCTGACCGGCAACTCGAACCTGCCGCTGGCGCAGGCCATCGGCGCCTATCTGGAAATCCCGCTGACCGACGCCAGCGTGCGCCGTTTCGCCGACGAGGAAGTGTTCGTCGAGATCCACGAGAACGTGCGCGGCGAGGACGTGTTCGTGCTCCAGTCGACCGGCTTCCCGGCCAACGACAACCTGATGGAGCTGCTGATCTGCATCGATGCGCTGCGGCGTTCGTCGGCGCGGCGGATCACGGCGGTGATCCCCTATTTCGGCTATGCCCGGCAGGACCGGAAGCCCGGCCCGCGTACGCCCATTTCCGCCAAGCTGGTCGCCAACCTGCTGGAAACGGCCGGTGCCGATCGTGTGCTCTCGATGGATCTGCACGCCGGCCAGATCCAGGGCTTCTTCGATATCCCGACCGACAATCTGTATGCCGCGCCGGTGATGTCGGCCGATATCCAGGCGCGTTTCTCCGGCAGGAACCTGATGGTCGTCTCGCCCGACGTGGGCGGTGTGGTCCGCGCTCGCGCGCTCGCCAAGCGGCTCGACAACGCACCGCTCGCCATCGTCGACAAGCGGCGCGAGCGGCCCGGCGAATCGGAGGTGATGAACATCATCGGCGACGTGGAGGGGCGCTTCTGCATCCTGATCGACGATATCGTCGATTCGGCCGGCACGCTGTGCAACGCCGCCGCCGCGCTGCGGCAGGCGGGCGCGGAGGATGTCGTCGCCTATGTCAGCCACGGCGTGCTGTCGGGCGGGGCGGTGGCGCGGGTCGAAGGTTCGTCGCTGACCGAACTCGTCATCACCGACACGATCGGCGCGCCCGAGGCGGTGGCCGGCGCCGAGAAGATCCGCCTGCTCACCATCGCGCCGCTGCTGGCCGAGGCGATCAAGCGCATCGCCGACGAAAGCTCGGTTTCCTCGTTGTTCGATTGAGGCAGGCCGGCGGGGCGCCCGTTGCGCCCCGCCTCCGCGCTCAGGCCGCCGCCGTCTCGTCGGCGAACGGATAGTCGGTGTAGCCCTTCGGCCCCGGCGCATACCATGTCGCCATGTCGTCCTTGTTGAGCGGCAGCCCCTCCGCCATCCGGCGCGGCAGATCCGGGTTGGCGAGGAACGGACGGCCGAACGCGATCGCGTCCGCCTCGCCCGCATCCAGCGCCGCCTGCCCGCTGGCGCGATCATAATCCGAATTCAGGATCAGCGGCCGCGAGAAGGCCTTGCGGATCACCGGATGCACCGGCGGCCGTTCCGCCTTGCCGAAGGTGCCGTTCGGCCCCGGCTCGCGCAGTTCGATATAGGCGACGCCCACCTTGTCCAGCGATGCGGCGGCGGCGGCGAACAGTGGCTCTGGGTCGCTGTCGTCCACGCCTTGCGAATCGCCGTTTGGCGACAGCCGCACGCCCACCTGCGGCGCGCCGAGCGTCTCCACCAGCCGCTGCGCCACCTCTGTCAGCAGGCGGATGCGGTTCTCCACCGGGCCGCCGTAGGCGTCGTCACGGAAGTTCGAGCTGTCGCGCAGGAACTGGTCGATCAGATAGCCATTGGCCGCGTGCAGCTGCACCCCGTCGAAACCGGCGGCCACCGCGTTGCGCGCGGCATGGGTATAGTCGTCGAGCAGCCGGGCGATGTCGTCCAGCGTCAGCGCGCGCGCCTCGGTATTCGGCTGCTTGCCCTCGTTGGTGTGCGATTCACCGGGCGCGGTGGTGGCGGATGCGGACACCGGCTGCGCGCCACCGAGGAAGCTGGGATGGACGACCCGCCCCATGTGCCACATCTGGAGCGCGACGCGCCCGCCCGCCTCGTGCACGGCATCGGTCACCGGCTTCCACGCCTCGACCTGCTCGGCGGTCCAGATGCCTGGCGCATCCGGCCAGCCCAGCCCTTCCTGGCTGATCCCGGTCGCCTCGGTGAGGATCAGGCCCGCGCTGGCACGCTGGGCGTAATATGTCGCCATCAGCGGCACCGGCACGTGATCGCGCGTGGCGCGGCCCCGCGTGAGCGGTGCCATCAGGATACGGTTGGGTGCGGCGATCGAACCAAGATCGATGGGGTCGAACAACGAGGGCATGGCGGTATTCCTTCTATTCCGGTGGCGGAGATAGGAAGGCCACCCCGATGTTGCGATGCGGGAGAGGCGAGGAAATGTTTACGTCGCGATAGCCGCGCCGGGGAACCCCGGCAGCGGGTCGCAGCGATCGGCCATCCACGCGCTGCTGCCGCGCCCGCCGGAGATCAGCCGGTTGAGATCGAACAGACCGCGCGCCAGCGCCAGATCGCCGTTGGCCGCGATGTAGCGCGGGGTCCATTCCGGCTGGAACTTCTGCTTGTAGAACCGCAGCCCCTCGAACCCGTACAGCCCCTCGCCGCGCCGATAGACGAGGTTCGCGGCCTGCGCCCACAACGGCGCCAGCCGCCGCGCGTCGAGGCCGGAGAGCGGCGCAAGCCCGAGCGAGAAGCGGGCGTAGCCCTGGTCCCGCCCCCACACCATCAGCCGGGCGAACAGCAGGTCCATCGCCGAATAGCTCAGGGCGTCGCGGTGGCGCATCAGGTCGACCGACAGTTCGGTCCTGTTCGGCGTGGCCCACAGGTTGGCGAAGGCGGTGATCCGCTCCCCCTCGCGCACCACCGCGCAATCGAAACGGGAGAGATAGTCGGAGTCGAACCGGCCGAGGCTGAACGCCTTCTCGCTGCGCCCCTTGGCGGCGAGCCATTCATCGGACACCGCCTCCAGCGCGGGCAGCAGTGCGGGCACGGCGGCAGCGGGCACGATCTCGAACACCGCACCCGCCTTCTCCGCCCGCCGCTCGGCATGGCGCAGCGGCTTGCCGGCCGGCCCGGCGAGCGTGAAACCCGCCAGCGGCACGCGCGCCTCCTCGCCGTACTTCACGATCGCAAAGCCGAGGTCGATCGCCACCGGCAGCGCCTCCGGCCCGATCTGGTAGAACAGCAGCCGCCCCTGCGCGGCATCGGCCAGCCCGCGCAGCCGCCACATCAGATCGGGCCACGCTGCGCGCGGGCCGACCGGATCGCCCATCGCGATCCACGTGCGCCCCTGCACCTGATAGGCGAGGAAGGCGTCGCCCGTCTCCGCTACCAGGAACCTCTTGTCGCCGGTCAGCGCCAGCATCGCATCGCTGTGGTCGGTCGTGGCGAGCGCGGCGTGGAGCGCCGCCCCGGTCAGCGCGACGGCGGCGGGCGGCGGCGCGGGGGCGAGCAGCAGCCGCCGCAGCATCATGGCCACCGCCAGCACCGAAACGGCCAGGCTGGCACGCAGGAAGCGCGAGGCATCGCCGCGCCATGCGAAATCCCACCACAGCGCGCTGCGATATTCGACATGCTTGAAGGCGAACAGCCCGATCCACAGCGCCAGCAGGATCGCCGAGCCGGTCGCCGCCAGCCACCCCGGCGACAGCAGATCGCCGGTAAAGGCGGTGCGCCGGTAGAACGCCCCGCGCGACCATTGCAACACGCCCAGCAACGCGAGGAGGACGCCCGCCTCCTCGTAATCGATGCCCTTGGCCAGCGAGAAGACCACCCCCGCCGCCAGCAGCGCGCGGGTGGCGATGAACGCGCCGTCCAGCCGGCGGTACAGGCCCGGTGCGAGGAACAGCAGCAGCGTGCCGACGAGGCTGGCGGCGATATGCGATGCCTCGACGAACGGCAGCGGCACCACCTGCGCCAGATCGCGCAGCCGCCCCGGCAGCGCCGGCAGCGCACCCGAGACGAGCAGCATCACCCCGCCGGTGAACACCAACGTGGCGATGAAGGCGGGCGCCACCGTGTGCATCACCGACCGTCCGGCCACCGCCACGTCGGTGGCGAGGCGATCGAGCGGGGCATGGAAGCGGCGGCCCTCGCGCCACGCCATCATCACGGCGGCCACCACCAGCGGCAGCAGATAATAGCAGGCGCGGTAGGCGAGCAGCGCCGCCGCCAGCCCGCTGCGGTCCACCTGCGGCAGCGCCAGCAGGATCACCGCCTCGAACACGCCGATGCCGCCCGGCGCATGACTGATCGCGGCGATCACGATCGCCAGTGCATAACCGACGAAGAAGGCGGGAAAGCCGCCCCACGCCAGCCCCGGCACCAGCACGAACAGCGCCGCGCTCGCCAGCCCGACATCGCAAGCGGAGACGAGGATCATCGCCACCGCCTGTCGCCGGGTGGGCAGCGCCACCCGCCAGCCGAACACCCCGACCGATCGTCGTCGCCCGGCGAACGCCACCAGTGCCACGATCGCGCCGAGCAGCACCACGCCGATCGCCCGCTGCACGCCGGCGCCGATCTCCACCCCGGCCAGATGCAGCGGCACCGGCCACAGCAGCAGGCCGATGCCGGACAGCGCGGCGATGCCGGACCAGAAGGTGAGCGTGGCGTTGGCGATCACCCGCGCCACATCCCCCCCGCTCAGGCCCGCGGCGGTATAGATGCGGTAGCGCGCCGATCCGCCGGTGAGCAGCGACAGGCCGAGATTGTGGCTGAGCGTGTAGCTGGTGAACGAGGCGAGCGCCGCCACCCGATAGGGCACCGTGCGAGCGATCACGCGCAGCGCCAGCACGTCGTAGCAGGTAAGCGCCAGATAGCTCCCGGCGGTGAACAGCAGCGCCGCCGCCACCTGCCCCCACCCCAGCGCCGACAGCGCCGCGCGGACATGATCCAGCCGCACCTCAGCCAGCAGGGAGTGGACGGCGAACAGCGCCAGCGCCGTCACCAGCAGCAGCACGCCGCCCGACAGCGCCGCGCGATAGCGGGTGGCGAAGGCCATCAGGCGGGCCGCGCGCGCGCCGCTCATGCGGGCCGGATCATGCGGAAACGGTCATGGGCGACGGTGATGGATGATGGCATCGTTCGCCGCCGCGAACAGCGCGGCATCGTCCCGGTTCAGCTTGTGACCGCCCGGCAGCGTCACGGTCCGCACGTTGGGCAGGGTGAGCATCGGGCACAGGCTCGTCGTCTCCTCGGCGCCACGGATGCAGGTGACGGGCACCCAGTCGAGCTGCCGGGCCGAGTCCAGCGGTTGCAGGTCGGGCGTGCCCAGTTCGAAATATTCGCGGAAACCGGCGGTGAGATAGATCGAGTCGGTCGGCACTTCAAGGATGACCAGCGCCACCTTGCTCCGCAACGGCTGCGGCAGGCCGACGAGCCCGACATGCAGCAGATCCGAGCCGAACGACTGGCCGATCAGCACTACCCGTCGCACGCCCGGCAGCGCCAGCGCGCGCGTGATGGCCGTCCGCACCAGCGCGCGCACCTCCGCCGGGGTGCGGCCATCGGCGGCGAAGGTGAGCGAGTTGACCGCCACCACGGGCCGCCCCGCCGCCGCCATCCGCGCCGCCACCTTCGGCCCCAGCCCCACGTTCAGCCCCATGTCGCCCGACAGCAGCACGACGCCGATCCCGTCGGCGGGCGGCACGGCCTGCCGCAACAGCGTGAACAGCGGCCCGCCGAAATAGCCGAGCCGATCCAGCTTATCGAGCATCAGGCCGGCCGCCACCGCCAGCATCAGCGCCACCAGCGCCGCCACGCCGAGCAGGCGGCGGAACGGTCGACGGCGGGAGGCTGGCGGGGACATCGCCACCCCCTAGCCCCCGGCCGGCACGGCGGCCAGTTACAGCCTGTCCATGTTGCCGCGCACGGCTTCCCCGGCGCCACAACTGCGCTTAAGGCGATGGCCATGCGCTTTCGCCGCCCAGCCGAGCCGGAGTGGCAGTTCGCGCCGCACGAGCGACCCGCAATGCCCGGATCGCCCGCCTCGCCCGATCATCCGTTCGGGCGGCGCGTCGCCTATGGCACGGTGGGCGTGCTGGTGGGGCTGACGGGCGGCCTGGGCAACGCGCTGATCTCGGTCAACACGCAGTATCTGCAGGGCGCGCTCGGCCTCGATCCGGCAGAGATCGCATGGCTGCCGACCGCCTATGTGATGACGAACGTCTGCATCAACCTGCTGCTGTTCAAGTTCCGCCAGCAGTTCGGCCTGCGCCTGTTCACCGCGATCTTCGTCTCGGCCTATGCCGCGATCACCTTCGCCCACCTCTTCGTCCACGGTTTCGCCTCGGCGGTAGCGGTGCGCGCGGTCAGCGGCATGGCCGGGGGCGCACTCAGCACGCTGGGGCTGTACTACGTCATGCAGTCGTTCCCGGCGAAATGGCGGCTGAAGGCGCTGGTCGTGGGCATCGGCGTGCCGCAGCTTGCGGTGCCGATGGCGCGGCTGTTCTCGCCGGAGCTGCTGGGCGCGGCGCAGTGGCGCACGCTCTACCTGTTCGAGTTCGGCCTCGCGCTCGTCTCGCTGGCGGCCGTGCTCGCGCTGCAGCTGCCGCCGGGCGAGCGGAAGAAGGCGTTCGAGCCGATGGACCTGCTCACCTTCATGCTGTTCGCGCCGGGTATCGCCCTGCTATGCGCGGTGCTCGGGCAGGGGCGGATATTGTGGTGGACGGAGGCGCCGTGGCTGGGCTGGGCGCTGGCCGCCGCGATTCCGTTGATCCTAGGCGCGATCCTGATCGAGCATCGCCGCGCCAACCCGCTGTTGCAGACGCGCTGGCTGGGCAGCGCCGACATCGTCCGCTTCGCCGTGGTGACGCTGATGGCGCGGATCGTGCTGTCGGAGCAGACCTATGCGGCGGTCGGCCTGCTGACGACGCTGGGGCAGACCAACGACCAGCTCGGCGGGCTGTTCACCATCATCCTGCTCGCCAGCGTCGCCGGCATCGCGGTGAGCGCGATCATGCTGGATATCGATCGCCTGTCGCATCCGGTGATGATGGCGATCGGTCTCGTCGCGATCGCCGCCTTCGCCGATTCGCACGCCACCAACCTCACCCGCGCGCCGCAGATGTACGTCACGCAGGCGGCAATCGCCTTTGCCGGCACGCTGTTCCTCGGCCCCTCGCTGCTGTTCGGGATGAGCCGGGCGCTGGCCAAGGGATCGGGCCATGTCCTCAGCTTCATCGCGCTGTTCGGGATCATCAACAATCTGGGCGGCCTGGGCGGCTCCGCGCTGCTCGGCAGCTATCAGGTTATCCGCGAGAAGGCGCACAGCAATTCGCTGGTGCAGGATATCAGCCTCACCGATCCGGCGACGGTGCTGCGCGTGCAGGCGGGGGCCGGCGCCTATGGCCGGGTGCTGGGCGATCCGGCGCTCCGCAGCGCCGAGGGCGGCGCGCTGCTCTCCGCGCAGGTGACGCGCGAGGCGAATATTCTGGCCTATGACGATGTTTTCCGGCTGATCGCCATTCTCGCCGGGCTGACGACGCTCTATCTGGCGATGCTCAACCTCCGCCGCTGGCTGCGTGCCCGCCGGCTCTCTCCTGCCCCGGGTTCGCCATGACCGATTCGCCGCGCGCGCCGACCGAGGCGCGCGCGGCGAATCGGTC
>NZ_VNIM01000010.1 GCF_007785815.1 Alterirhizorhabdus solaris
CCGCTGGCCCCTTGTCGCACCGTCGCATGTGGGGTGAACCCTACGGTTCCCCCCACGCCAGGCGATCGTCGGCGCGGACGCATCGGCATGGCCCCGCCGGGCCACACCTCGCGCCCGCGCCGACGATCGCCTTCCCCCCTCCGGTAAGGCGCTACCGCTCCCTTCGGTCAGCTCGCCCCGCGCCACGGTGAACGACGGTGCCAGACGCTGCCGGCGGACCAATGGACGTCCGCTGCGCGGCCGGCGCTTTCGTGGGATATCCCGTGAGGCGACGCCCGCCAGATCGGCCATGATCGAGATGCTGACGGTCCACCCGCCCCGGCTCGCTCGCTGGCGCTCCGGCCCCTACGGGCCTCCGCTGGCTACGCATCGGCCGGGGAAGCGCCGGTGCGGGCATCGAGCCCGCCCCGGCGCTGCTGCCGCGGGGTAAACTCTCTCTCAAATCGTCCCAGTCTGTCGGCCGCGGCGGCGAGCCTCAAGGACGGCAGAGTCCCACCTTTTTTTCTGCAAAAAAATCGTTCCCCCTACCGCCGCTAAAGCGGTCGCTTCGCGATCCTTGACCCTCGCCGCCGCGACCGACGCGTGAGCTTCGTCATCAAGACAAAGGAGGACGAAATGCAGGTCGCATTGTTCAGGGCGCTGAAATCCGCTAATATCGACGACGATGCAGCCGAGAAGGCAGTCGCCGTAGTCGAGGAGCATATCGAGATGGCCGTCGCACGCGCAGTCCAGCCATTGGACCAAAAGATCAGCTCCATCGAGGTAAAGCTGGAGCAGGGCTTAAAGGCCATCGACGGCACGTTGAAAGGTATCCAAACCTCCACCGATGTCCTCAAGTGGGCCGTCATCACCGAAGGCACCTTGATCGTCATCGCCGGCGCGATTGCAGGTTACGTCAAGCTGATCGGATAACACGGTCGGAGGGGCTTCGGCCCTTCCGGTCCAACACGGTTACAGGGGTCATGCGGCGAGTCCGCGTGGCCCTTTTTGTTGGCCTCCGAAACAGCCGGCGCGGGGGCGCGGGAACGGGCATCGAGCCCGTCCCCGCGCCGCTGCCGCACCCTTGCTGAACCGCCTGTCCACAGCACTGCCGTCGCGCCGTGGGGATCGGTCAGGACACTGGAGGAGAGAGGGAGAGGAATAGGCGGTTTCAACGCAGGAGGTCGACATGACCATCACGTTCCGCATCGATGACGGCTTCGACGCTCGCGAGCCCGGCCCGGCCATCATCACCGTCCACCAGCTCGGGTCGCTGCGCGACCTCCTCGCTGCCCAGACGGTGCGTCTCGGCTCCCCCCTGATCCTGCCCGAATATGGCGATCCGAGCGAAGCGGACTTCTCGTTCGACGCCCGGGTCTGCCCCCTCGCCCTCGCCATGGTCTCCGCCTGCTTCGATCATTATCCGGACGCGATCGCCGTCCTCGACGAAGCGCAATTCCGGGGCCGCCGCGTCCGAGTCTGGCGCTATGGGCCAACCCGCGACATCCACCTGTCGCTGTCGTCCAATCCGGATTCCGCGCCCGAGCTGAAGGTCGCCAACTGCAACGCCTATGCGCTGCTCGAAACGCTCGGTCTCGAACCCGACAGCGTCGGCGTCGTGCCGGTCACCGAGCTGCGCCAACGCCTGACCGATCCTCGCATCCGGCAACGCCTCGACGACGATCCGCAGCTGTCCCGCTACGTGCCTACGCTAGTCGCCATGGCGAGCCTCTAGCCGATCGAGGGAGACCTCAGTCTTGCATGGGCCTGACGACGCCCCAACCCTCTTGTCGAACGTCCCCGGGGATGCGCTGGCCTGACGGCCGCGCATCCCCTTTTTTTGCCTGATGCTGCCAAGCCGGCTGCGCCTCTGCCCCGACCGGCTCGCTCGCGAACTGGATCGCCCCTGCGGGCTCCCAGCCGCTACGCCTCGCCGGTCTTGCCAGCCCTGAATGAAATGGCCGCGCAGGGCATAAAGCCCTGCACGGCCATGGCGTGGTCCAGCGGGCTCGAACCGGCTCAGGCTTTCGCCATGAGCCGCCTCTCGACCTCGTCCACGCCCAGCGTCTTCACCGCCTCCATGATCCGCTCCAGCCGGTCCAGTGGAAGCTTCAACAGCCCCACCTTCTCGACCGTCCCGATCGCGGTCTCCCGCAGCTTCACCAGATGCGCCTTTCGGCGCGCCGCCAGCTTGCGTTCCTCTGCCTCGATCGCGGCCATTTCAGCGTCCAGTGACTTCGCCATTCTGCTTGCCTTTCGGTCAGGCTGATCGGGCTCTGAACGGCACGATCATAGCGGCCCGGATCGGATGGGAAAAGCGGCTTCGTACCCCCCTGCCCTCGCCTCGGAGACCAAGCCCATGACTCTCCTGCTCGACATCGCGAATAATCCCGCGCGAAGCGCTTTCAAACCCTGCCAGCTGCCGCCTCACGGCGGACCCGGAACCGGCCGAAACCGGGGACCGGACGCCGAACCGAAAGGACCGAGGCAGCACGACGATCACGGGGGGAATCGGGACTATGGATAGCACACCCTTGCAAGCTGCGCTTGCTTTTGTCTCGTGTATTCAGCGACTTACCGTATGGCCCATGCTGTGATCGCGGAGGTGCAGATTGTGTTCGCCACGAACACGCATGGATTATCGGCCAAAATCAGCGGTGTAGCAGTGTTCGCCGCGAACACGGGGGCTCCAGACGGCCTCTGATTCCCGTTGCATCACTGGGGAATAGGGCGTAATCAAAGACTGCTTTTCTCAGCGTCCACCAGCCTCCTGCTAGAGGTTGGTGCATATGTCCTACCGTCATTGCACGGTTCGTTTGACCCCCGAGCAATATGTCCGCCTGACGGACATGGCAAAACGCGAGGGCCATCCGCCCGCGGAGATCATCCGGCGGGCCGTCGACTTCTTTTTCAACGGCCACAAGCTGCTGACCGAGAGTCAGACGCGCCATATCAAAATCTGCGAATATTCGCAGGTCGCGCTCGACACGATCATCCGTGAGGAACACCCCGAGTTTCACGACCGGATAGTGTCTGAAACGACGCGTCGGATGGAGCGCTTGCATGGCCCGCGCTGACATCCGCAGCGACGGGCGTCCGATCCCGCTCAAGCATCATTCCGCCCGCGGCGAACTGCCACGCAACTCGGGCAATTTCACCCGCGGAAGCCAGCTCCTCAACACCCAGGTCTTGATGTGGCTGCAGGGCGCGAAACTCCCCTTCTTCATGTGGCTCGGCCTGTTCGCCATCGCCTACTTCATCATCCTGTCGGTGACCCTCGACGAGAACAACGTGCAGCTCATCTGCATGCGCATCCTGTCGGGCCTCTGGGACTGGGTCTCGCTGGACAACCTCAAGCAGGTCAACCTGCGTCTGCCGGACGGCTCGATCCACCGCACGATCATCGGCTACGTTCCCTTCGTACCTGACGTCATGCTTGCTTGGTCGAAGGCGGTGCGCGGCCTCATTGGTTCGACCGCGATCGCCAGCTTCGCGACCATGCCCGCGACCATCTGGTACGTCGATTTCTCCGCCCGTCGCGGCAAGGCGATCGTCCAGGAACGCCACGAGCGCGGCGCCATGCTGGTCGAGCGTGACGTGCTCTACCGCGAGGTCATCCAGCACAACCATGCCGAGTTCGAGAAGGAGGCCAGATCCCTCTTCCCCGACAAGACGGCGGAGGCCGTGCTGAAGCTGCCGTTTGGGGCACGCAAGGCAGGCGGTCTGCACCATCCCTACTATCTCGCCGGCATCCCCTACCCGCACCGGCTTGAGCAGTCCCACACCATGCTCATCGGCACCACCGGCGCCGGCAAGACCACGGCGCTCCGCAAGCACATCGCGCAGATGCGCCAGCGCCAGGACAGCGCCGTCCTGTTCGATCTCACCGGCGCCTATGTTGAGGCGTTCTACGACCCGTCGCGCGACACCATCCTCAACCCGCTCGACCAGCGCTGCCCGGCCTGGACGATCTTCAACGACTGCCGAACCTACAGCGAGTTCACCGCCGCCGCCGCCGCCCTCATCCCGTCTGATGGCGGCTCGTCCGAGCCGTTCTGGGCGCTGGCCGCACGCACCCTGTTCATCGAGATGTGCATGAAGCTCATCGAGAAGGGCATGACGTCCAACAAGGCGCTCGCCGAGAACCTGATGACCGCCGACCTCAAGCAGGTCCACAAGCACCTTCAGAAGACCATCGCGGACCCCCTCACCGCCCCTGAAGCCGCCCGCATGGCGGAGTCCATCCGCGCCGTGTTCAACACCAACGCGCAGGTCCTGCGCTTCCTCCCCGACGAGGGTCCACAATACTCGATCCGCGACTGGATGACTGGCGACAAGAAGCCCGGCTCGATCCTGTTCATCACGTCCAACTACACCGACCTGGAGATGAACCGGGCGCTGCTCACGCTCTGGTCGAACCTCGCCATCCACTCGCTGATGACGATGGCGAAAACCCGGTCCCTGCGCACCTGGTTCATGTTCGACGAGCTGGGCGCCTTGCACCGCCTGCCGGCGATCGAGAGCGGCCTCCAGACCGCCCGCAACTTCGGCGGCGCGATGATCCTTGGGCTCCACTCGTTCGACAAGCTCGTCCAGGTCTATGGCGAGGAGAATGCGCGCAACCTGTCGTCGCTTGCCCGCACCAAACTGATCCTCGCCGCAGCCGACCTCGACACCGCCGAGCAGTGCGCCCGCTACATCGGCAACCGCGAGATCCGCCAGATGGATGAGGGCTATAGCTACGGCTACAACAACACCCGCGACGCCTCGACCCTGACCCCGCGCAAACAGGTCGAGCCGTTGGTCATCCCTGACGACATCACGAACCTGCCGAGCATGCACGGGTTCGTGAAGTTTCCTGATGGATTTCCGGCCGCTCGCATCCGCCTCGAATGGGAGGATTACCCCAAGGTCGCCGAGGGCTTCGTAGCACGGCCCCCGGCCAGGCCGGACGACCCGGAGGGGGCAGTTCGCGGAAGTGGAGGGAAGCCGGGCGGTGGTGATGAGGATGGCGGGCGTGGGGAGTCCCTGACCCTGTCAGATGAGGAGCCTCGCAGTGAGGCGAACGATCTGGCCGCCAGCGTTCTTTCGTTGCCCACCGAGGACCAAGACCGGGAGGCGCGCGAAGAGGTGAACCGAGAAGCGGAGACGCGTCTCGACGCCACCGCCGCGAGGACTGATGCTCGAGATCGGGAGGATCTGGTCGAGCGTGGCGAAGACGCTACCAGCAAGGGCGATCAGGTCGTCGGCCCAGATGCGACACTTATCTCGACCAGCGTGTCTCCGCGATCGGGCCATGACGCCCCGGCCTCCGCGTCGAAGTCGGAGGACCTTGCCATCCGTGAGGCCCGCGATGGCTTCGGCCTTGGCGATGACGATGACGATGACGGGATGGGGATGTAACCGATGCACTCGATCGCATCGGTCAAGTCGGCCTCCGGCGCCGGCAAATATTTCACCAACGACGATTTCGTCAGTGGCGATTATTATACCGACGAGCACGCCGGCGATGTCAGCATGTGGGGCGGCGATGGCGCGGCCGAGGCGGGACTGTCCGGCGCGGTCAGCCGGGAAGCCTTTACGAAGGTCTTGGAGGGCGAACTGCCGTCCGGCGAGAAGGTCGACGTCCGGGACGGTCGCCGCCCCGGGTTCGACCTGACCTTCTCCGCGCCCAAATCCGTGTCGGTGCTGGCCTATGTCGCCGGCGACAAGCGTATCCTCGGACCTGATGGCGCGCAGACGCTAGCGGTCCAGAAGACTATGGCGTGGGTCGAGAAGAACCTTGCTGCAGGCCGCACTACAGCGGACGGCAAGACGACCTCGGTGAGAACCGGCAACCTCGTTTACGCGCTCTTCCAGCACGACACGAGCCGGGCGCTCGATCCGCAGGCGCACATTCACGCCATCGTCGCCAACATGACGAAGATGCCGGACGGCAAATGGCAGGCGCTCGATGCTCAGAAGATATGGGCGAGCAACACCGTCATCGGCTCGATCTATCATGCCTATCTCCGCGAGGGCATGGAGAAGCTCGGCTACAAGGTCGAGCTGACCGGCAAACACGGGACGTTCGAGATCACCGGCGTCCCCAAGACGGTGCTGGAGGCCTATAGCCAACGGCGCGAGCAGATCCTGGCGAAAGCGGATGAACTCGGCATCGTCTCGCCTAAAGGGCGAGATGGCGTGACCGTGAACACCCGCGATCCGAAGCTCAACGTCGAGGATCGCGACGGCCTGCTGACGACATGGCTCGACAAGGCAGAAACTCTTGGATTCAGCGGCAAGGATATCGTCGCCGCGGCCGAGAAGGCGGTACAGGCGCGCGAGGCCACCGGGCCGCTTGAGCGCGGCTACAACGCCGTTGTCGAGGCAGTAAAAAGCGCCGGTGCGTTCCTGTCCGGCCTGATGCACTCGCCCGACCCGCTGGTCGACAAGGGGATCCTGCGTATCGCCCAGACTCCGGCCGAGGCGGGTGCGCAGCTGGCCGCCGCCTCTGCCGTCCGCATCCTCAACCAGCGCGAAGCCGCCTTCGATGTCGACCGGGTCGCCAAGCAGGCGCTCGACCTCGGTGTTCGCGGCGTCACCATCGATCAGGTCGAGGCGCGCGTCGAACGCCTCATTGCGCAGGGCAAGCTCATCCCCGGCGAAATCCGTGTGGAAGGCAAGATGGTCAGTGCGGTCACCACGCCGGAGGCACTGGCCACCGAAGAGCGCATCCTCGCTCGCGTCGAGCAGGGCAAGGGCCAGGCGGTCGCCCTCGTCGCCCCTGCCGATGCGCCCGACCGGCTGCAGGCCGCCTGCCCGCACGAGCTCAACCCCGGCCAGCTTGCCGCCGCCACCATGATCGTCGCTGGCGAGGACCGCCACGTCGTCGTTCAGGGCGTCGCCGGCGCCGGCAAGTCGACCATGCTGCAGGCGGTCGCCCGCGTCGCGGAAGCCGAAGGCAAAACCGTGCTTGGCCTCGCCTTTCAGAACAAGATGGTCGCCGACATGAAGGAGGGTGCCGGCATCGAGGCGCAGACCATCGCCTCCTTCATCTGGCACAACCAGGCCCACGCCGCCGAGCCCGACACGCAGGGCGCGCGCGAGAAGCGCGAGGCGCTGCAGGACACGATCATCGTCGTCGACGAGACCTCGATGGTGTCGAGCGACGACATGCTCAAGCTGATGACGATCGCCGAAGCAATGGGCATCGAGAAGGTCGCCATGATCGGCGATCGCCAGCAGCTCTCCTCGATCGACGCCGGCAAGGCCTTCGCCATGGCGCAGGCCGCCGGCGCGCCGATGGCGCGGATGGACGAGAACATCCGTCAGCGCACCGACCAGCTGCGCACCGTCGCTGCCCTCGCCAACGTCGGTAGGGCGGGTCAGGCGCTGCGCGTACTTGGCGACAAAGTGGTCGAGAATGCCGATCCGGCGACGCACGCCGCCGAGATGTGGCTGGCGTTGTCGCCGGAGGAGCGTGGCATAACCGCCGTCTTCGCCTCCGGTCGGACGGCACGCGGCACGATCAACGAGACGATCCAGGCAGGGCTTGTCGAGGAGGGCACGCTGAACGGAGACGGCATGGCCGTCACCATCCACGAAAGCGTCAGCAAGACCCGCGAAGAACTGCGCTACGCCGACAGCTACAAGGTCGGTCAGTCGCTCCGAGTTAGCGGCCAGGTGCCCGAGGTGGGGCTGAGACGCGGCCTGTACGAGGTCACCCAGGTTCTCGCCAACGGCAAGGTCGAGATCGATCACAATGGACGTAAGGTTCGGTTCGACCCGCAGAAGATCGACCCGGCGATCAAGAACGACCGCCTCGAGCTGACGACGAAGAAGGAGATCACGCTCCACGAGGGCGACCGCATCCGCTGGACCGCCAACGACAAGGAGCGCGGCATGCTCAACTCGGCCCTGGCGACGGTCACCGAGATCGAGAACGGCCGCGTCACGGTAGAGCTTGCCGACAAGGAAACGATCACTCTCGAGAGGAACGACCCGATGCTGTCGCGGTTCGACCTCGCTTACTCGCTCAACATGCACATGGCTCAGGGCATCACCACCGACAAGGCGATCACGGTGATGCTCAGCTACGAGAAGAACCTGTCGAACCAGCGCCTGTTCAACGTCGGCGTCACCCGCGTCCGCGACGACGTGACGATGGTGGTCGACAACCAGGACCGGCTCGAGCGCCAGCTCGACCGCAACCCCGGCGACAAGACCTCCGCGCTCGAAAGCCTCGGACGCCTCGACATCGACGGCCCCGCCGAGCGGACCAAGGGCGCAGACGATGCGCTTAGCGCGGCCATGGCCGTCCGAGACGGCAACGAGCCGATCGTCGTGCCCGATCTCGCCAGCCTTGCCCTCAATGACCTGCCACCAATGGGAGCGTCGGAGACGGATTATTCCAAGGAGGAGAGCTGGAAGGAGCTCACCGCGGTCGATCCGATGAAGCCCGACGAGGCAGGCAGGGACAAAACGAAGGAAGACCTGCGCGCCGCCGAACGCGATGACAGCCTCGGGATCGGACCGCTGGACATGGATGACCTGCGCGGCCTGCCGCCGATGCCCGGGGAACCCGGCCGCATCCCTGGCCTGCCTGAGAAGAACCTGAGCCTCGATTTGTGAGAACCGACATGACCCTGATCCTGCGTGGCAGCCGCGACACCATCCCGCCCAATATTCTGTCAGACCTGATCGCCGAGGCGCGTGCCGGCGATGGCCGACTGGTCGTCGTCGACGAGGGCGAAGGCCTGCCCGCCCGCTTCGCCGACCCGGACATCGACCTCCTGCTCGATCCGGCCCGCGGCAACTGGGACTTCTTCGCTGACCATGATTGCGATCACGATCGCGACATGACCCGCGCTGCCAAGGCTATTACTGCCGGAGCGGAGGTTCCGCCCGCCGCCTTGGGGCTGGCGCGCCGGATCATCGCCGAGCTGCTGCATGACGTCACGCGCTATTCGGGAGCGGACCTCGCCGCCCTGTCAGAGCGCGTCGGCACTGTAGGCTACGATGGCGTGATCGTCTGGATGCGGGCGCTCAGGCTGGCGGACGATGTCGACCGCGACCGGATCGCGTGGGCGGTGCCCGCGATCCTCGCCGACGCCGGTGGTTTCGCCCGGCGTGATCCGCGCATGCCGCTGGTCGGCATCCGGCGCCGGTTCGCCGGCAGCCCCCGCCGCATCCTGTTCATCGCCGCGGGCGAGATGCACGGCGCCTGCCGTTCGGTCGCCGCCGCCGTCGCCTGCATCGTCGCGCACGAGACGGAACACGACAGGACGGTCAGGATCGCGACGCATCGCAAGGATTTTGAGCGGGGCGAGCCGCATGATGCTTATGGGTACGACCGACCGTCGCGCAGGCGAGATGCGCGACCTGGCGCGCGATCTGCTGATCGTCCGCTCCACCACCATCGTCAGCGACGAGGCCTCGCTGTTCGACCCGGCGACCGAGGCGGCGCGCATCCTCAACGCGGGCGCGCTCGCCTGCCTGAAGAGCGCCGAGGAACTGGAGCGGCTTGGCAGCCGCTTCGGTGCGTCGCGCCGAAGACTCGCCGCTGAACTGATCCTTCGGCTGCTGCTGATCGGGGTGGTGTTCGCCGGGTGGATGGCCTGGACGACGACACCCCCCTCCCCGGCCGAGGTGCAGTGGATGCGGATGTCCGAGCAACGGCTGAGTGCGGCCGACATGGTTTCCAGGCCCGAGACGAGGGAGGTTGGTGATGGGGAACGCTGATCGCAGCAATCAGGCGATGATCGACCAAGGAGAGGATGGGCCTGTTAGCCCTGAGGATCTGGCGGACAGCTTCCGCACCCAGTCCTACCACCTGATGGAGCTGCACCCGATCGTCGGCGCGCATCTCGTGCTTGCAGCCGCCTCGCTCGCGCCGACCTGCGATGACGAGCGCGACGTCGCCGAGGAGTTCTCTGATCTGATCGCCGAGTTCGCGATCGAACTCCGCCGTCTCCATGCCCGGACGAAAGCCCTTCGCATGGTGGAAGCACGGGAGGTTTCTCATGGGACTTGCTGACCGCGATTACATGCGAGAACGTCACCGCCAACGGACCGGCGCGACGAAGTGGAACGAGCGCAAGACCCGCGTCGAGATGGACGACGGCATGCCGCTCGGCAGCGCCAGCTGGGTCGCAGACACGGGGGGGTGGTTCGAGCGCAAGAACCGCGGGTTCGACTACCAGAAGGGCCGATGGCGACCGGGCCGCCAAGCTCGCCCAGGTGCTGTGCAAAAATGGATCATCGCGCTATCGGCGCTGACGTTCCTGATCCCGGGCTATCGCGAAGCTAAGCGGAACGGATGGTTTCCCGACATGCAGCCGGCGGTGACCTTTCCCCGCTCGGGGAGCGTGACGGTCAACCGCAATGTCGATCCACACAAGGCAACCGCACGGCTGAGGGTGACGACCGACCAAGCCAACGCCGTCGTTCAGCTCTACGACCGCGACACCGACGAACATATCATCTCGGTCTATTTCCGCCGCGACGACGAGGCGACATTGGCGGTGCCCCCCGGCGAGTATCGTATGCAGATCGTCGAGGGCTACACGTGGCACGGGCCTGCCAACTATTTCGGATCGTCCACCACCGCCGACACAGTGATCGCCGAGATGCGGTTCGGGCAACAGGCGATCCACGGGATCGATCTGCACCGTCGGCCCAACGGTAACCTTAATACCCGCCCTAATCTCGCGACCCCTACGGCGCGGGACTGAACACATGACGACATTGTTGGACCTGCACGACGAGATACCGAATGCCGAAAAGGAGACACCGGCCAACAATCGTCGCGCGCTGGCCTTTCGCTAGGCTCGCAGCATTCGGTAGCCGCATCGCTCCTTAAGGTCGCTGCTGATTGCCTCGCGCCAAGCTCGGCAACCGATCTGTACATCGCCAAGCATTTATGGGGCGAGGTTATCGACTTTTCAGATGAGCTATCTCTCGCTCACGGCGAGGCGCTCAGGGCGGGGCAACTCGACGGACGTCTGACAACCGATGGCATAAACGTTAGGGGTCTCGATCCGTCATGGACTTACATCTTCGAAAACAGGATTCCGATGTGATATAAACTAACAGGGATTGTTGATCTGCGTCCATCGCGGAACCCTACGATTTTTTGAACAAATCCTTAATAGAACGGTAACTTGCCGAGTCGGCACGGAAGATCGGCGCGTGCAGAACCCCCGTCCTAGTTGACTTTCGCTTTCCTTTCTAAGTGTTTAACCGAGAGGAAGTGGAGTCACGCGTTTGACGCCGGTCTACACGGTACAGCCAACTGGGGTTGCTTTGCGTCGCTCTTCCATCCGCCAAGCAAGCCCCCTGCCCTGCCTATCGAGCAGCCCCACCGAGTTCTCGTTCGTAAAGCAGGAGCGTCGCATCTTCCACGACGTCGGCCAGCACGCGCTTCCGCGTCGGGTCCGCGTCCCGAAGGGCATAAAGCCTCGCAGCGGTTTCGGGATCTACCCTCACGTTGATGGCGATGTGGCGGTTACCGGTCACACGTGGAGGGCGTTGAAATGTCCCGGCTTGGGGAAGCTCTACAGGCACGGGCGCCGCTGCCGCTGGGACAGCGGGACGTGAAGGAAAGCCCGCCCCTTCACTGATCTCGCGTAGCTTGGCTGGATCCTTGTTCGGGGGGGTCTCATCGAACTCCGAGAGATCGAGCCTCGACCGGGTCATGCTGCCTCCTTCACGGTACGCGCCTTGCGCAGCCTGGCGATCACGGCTGCCGCATATGCCTCGGCGTTCTCGAGCGCCGCCTTCATGTTACCGACGCCTTTGTCGTTGATGGTGCGAAGCGTGCCGCCAGCGGCGAACATCGCGCGATAAGCCTCGCGGTTGTAGATCATGACCGGAAGGACTGGAATTTCCGCATCGTTGAATTGTTCCGCGATGTCCTTCTGATTGTTCGAGCGCAGCGCAGGTGGGATTTGGCTGAACAGGACCGCATAATCGATCTCGGTTCTCGTGCCTCGAGCCGTCTGTTTGACGAGCTTGATAGCGCGAGCAGCTTGGGTGGCATCTAGATGCGACCCCTTGCAAGGAATGATCACAAGATCGCTTTGAGCGATTGCGAACGTAACGGTCGCGGTCGCCGCGCCTTCGAGGTCGACGAGCGTGAAGCGCGCTTCCGACGCGCCCCTCTCGATCTCGTCGATGATCGCGTTTTCATCGCGGCACCCGACGACGGTGATGGCATCGGGACGTCCCGGTAGCTGCCCCCAGTCGACCAGCGGAAGGTTTGGGTCCGCATCGATAAGGCGTACGGTGCCACCCGCGTCAGATAGTTCCCCGGCAAGCAGAAGTGTCGCGGTGGTTTTGCCCACCCCGCCTTTCGGGGACACGAAGCTAATGACTGGCATGCTGCTCTCCACTCGCGGCTTGGTTGCTACTAAGTAGCAGCCAAAAACCAAGCGCTGCCATACCGCGTTTTGCTCGCAAGTGTCTAGCGTCATTAACGCAATTGTGTCGCAACCCGCTCGCTTGAAAATTGCAAGTCTGACGGCAGCTGGAAGCGACCGAGGCGCGGCCAACTTGCTACCAAGACGCATCATAGTCGCTATCCGCACGCCTGCTGGTTGATAGCAACAACCCACTCAACATCCGCCAACACCCTATCACCGCCGAGGACAGCGCTATATGCTTGATAGTGTGCCGTCGCATAAGACACTTGGCCAGCTTCATTGTTTGGCTGCTAGCTACTAGCTGCCCTGTTGCTATCAACTAACAACCCTATAACCTGGTATTTGCTTGGAGCTTTTGTTAAGGAGCGAGCCACGGAGCCGGATCGGACTGCCCACTCACAAACCAATCAGGATTGAAAGCGGCGTTATCTAAGAGGTCCTACCCTAGGCATAGACGCTCCCGCCTCCAGAGCCGTCCAGGGGAGCGTAAAATGCGCCGTCGGCTCCGTTCGGGGGCAGGCATGGCCCGAGAGCTTGGACGACGTGTATGAGCCAGAGCTTTTGGGAGAATTGACCTGCTTAGAATGTCGATCGTCGTCCAGCGCGGGACCCTCAGATTAGCGACCAACGATCTGTGATAGGGCGTAAACGGGTGGAGCCAGCGTGAAAGATTGGCGCGTCTGGAAGTCCCGTTCCAGATAATTTCTGCTTTCCTTTTAGGCATAAGCCGTCGAGAGGGAGGGCGTCGGATACCGATCTACAGTCTCGGCGTATGCCGCACTTCCGCGCATGGACTAAGTTTGATCAACGCCATCGCCATCGCCGACGTCTGAACCTACGCCGAGGCGGGCGAGCATGGCGTCGAGCTCAGCCATCTCGACATCGAAGCGGGACAGTGACGGATCGAGCGCCTCGCTCACTTTGGGAGGCTTCAAAGGTCGACCAACGGAACGGCGCGCGAAACCGAATGCTACTGCAAGGTCTGTGACGAGATAAGTCTTCCAAGCCTGGCGGCCGCTGATCTCCACCAGCAACCCGGCATCGGCGGCGCGCGCCAGAAGTTTACCCGCTCCCGATATGCTCAACTCGAGCTGCCGAGCCACAACTCGCGGACTCGTAACCGGTCGAAGCTGCAAGAGTGCGAGAAGTGGGAGAAGCTTCCCGGGGCGAACGATGTTGCCCGCTACGGTCGCAGCGAGGAGGCGATGTTCTTCCATGGCATCTAGCCGTTGAAGGCCCGTTACGGCGGCCTTAGCAATCTGGCGAAGAAAGCGCGCGACGATGGCCTCACCGTCCCGCGGCGTCAGTCGAAGCGCTTTGTCAGCAATGGCGAGGCAGGGGAGGGGAGTGGCCGTTACCTCCATCGAATGAAGTAGCCGAGGCAAGTTCAGCCAACTTGCGATTGATCGGTTTGCGCGAGCATGGCGACCGAGCATCTCGAGCGCACGCAGGAGAGCAGGACGGTTGCGCCAATCGTCCGGCGTGGCTGTCGAATAGGCTACGTCATCTCGCCAGTGGTGGACGGAGTGATCCCTCAGATCAGCCTGCCACCGCGTCAGGTCGCCAGCGTCATCCGACATGGACGGTGGACTGATCCGACCCGGGATAGAGACACCGCATTCGCGAGCAAAAATGTCGATTTCTTCGATTTCGGTGCTTTGGCCCCGGAGCGAGGCGGCATAGCCTGACCAAGCCGCGCGTTGGCGCCAGGCATTCGCTACAGGGCTGACGGCAACACGGGCGTCCAGACGGGCAATCGAAGCAGAGGCGCGTTCGATCCGCTGGGCCATCTTTGGCGTCCAAACAGGCATTGAAAGGTCAGGAAATGGTTGCATAGGAGCGAATATATATCCTCAGGCGCATTCTTCAGTCTAGCATGGCGGCGCTGAGATTCATACAACGCTTGATAATTGCAGTTATCACATAAGCGGAATTGACCCCTTCTTGTAAGGTGCGGTACAAGCCTCGCTGAGGAGCGTGATGCGTCATGGCCACTGGAACCGCCTTGGAAGGGCCGAAAACCGCCGTATCGGCGCCTGAGGCGGTCCTGCCGGCCGTCTGGGCGCCGACCGACCTCGCTTGGACGATCGTGCAGATGCGCGCCGGCGAGCGCATCACCGTCGACGAGGCGCTGATCGCCGCCTATCAGGCCGCCTCGTCGCCCCACAGCATCCGTGCGCTCAAATCCGACGTCGAGGCGTTTGACGCCTGGTGCCGGCGCACCAACCGGGTCGCGCTGCCGGCAACGGCCGAGACCGTGGCCGACTATCTCGACGCGCGGGCGGGGAAGGGGAGCCGACCGGCCTCGCTCGCCCGCTACAAGGCTTCGATCGCCAAGATCCACCAGCTGCTCGATCTGAAGGATCCAACGCCGGCGCCGCTGGTCAAGCTGCGGCTGCAGGCGGTTCGGCGCGAGAAGGGGGCGGCGCAGAAGCAGGCACGGCCATTACGATTCAAGGGGCCTGTGCGCGACATCGAGCGCGACAAGGCGCGTGGGCTCAACATCCGCGCCCTGCTCGAGAGCTGCGGCGACGATCTGCCGGGCCTGCGCGATCGCGCCCTCCTGTCGGCCGCCTATGACACAGGACTGCGGGCCTCCGAGCTGGTGGCGGTCGCGGTCGAGCATATCGAGGAGGCGATCGATCCCGAGGCACGGCTGCTGCAGATCCTGCGCCACAAGGGCGACAAGGACGGAGAGGGGGCAACCGCCTACCTCAGCCCGCGTAGCGTGGCGGCGATCGCGGCCTGGACCGAGGCGGCCGAGATCACGGTGGGGCCGCTGTTCCGACGGGTGCAGGTGCGGCGGTACAAGGCCCGCGCCGCCGTGCGGGGGCGGCCGATCGACAGCATCTCGGGCCGTGAGACCTGGGATCTGCGCAAAACGCTTTCCAAGCCGGCGGTGAAGGCGCGCGTCGAACATGACATTGGCACCATGGCGCTACACCCAGGATCAATCGGGCCGATCTTCCGGTCGCTCATCCAGCGGGCGTTCGATCTCGGCGCGCTGCCCGATCTGACGGCGGAGGATTTGGCTCGGCTGCTCAAGGGGATCAGCGCGCATTCGACGCGGATCGGGCTGAACCAGGACCTGTTCGCTAGCGGGGAGGATTTGGCGGGGATAATGGATGCGCTGCGGTGGAAGTCGCCGCGGATGCCGCTGGCATACAATCGCAATCTCGCGGCAGAACAGGGGGCAGCAGGACGTCTTATGGCGAAATTGGTATGACTGCCCCTGGGACATTCCTACCGCTCGGCGCCGCGACTAGGAATGTCCGGTTACGCCGACAACGGCCATTCGTGGATTAGCCTAGCCGCGATGCGGCGCGTGCGCGGTCGCTGCCATGCGCCGTCGGCGGGAGCCAATCCCGGAAAGAAATGTTGTTGTATCCCGTCACCACCACAGGAGAGAGACGATGCCGGCGACGTCAAAGGCCCAGCAAAAGGCGGCAGGTGCCGCGCTTGCCGCCAAACGCGGTGAAGAACCCAAATCGAGTCTCAAGGGCGCTTCCAAGCAGATGGAAGAGTCCATGTCCGAAAAGCAGCTCGAGGAATTCGCGAGCACGAAGCGCAAAGGCCTGCCCAACAAGAAGGACTGATCGACCCTAGCTTCGCACGGGCTCGCGCACTCCGCAGCCCATATATTGGAATTGCCCGCCACAATCCCCATCTCGGGGTCCTCCAGCATCGAGTTTCCGGTAGTCGCACATGGCCAATGGTTGGGCGCCCGATGGCGCCGTTCAGGATCAGATCGAGGACAGCATCAAGGACGCGCTGTCGAGCGCGCGGGCGCGGCTTCCATCCGGCGATGGGCTGGAGGAGTGCGAGCAATGCGGCGATGAGATCCCGGAGGCGCGACGTCGCGCACTGCCAGGGGCACGGACGTGCGTACGCTGCCAGGCCGAGCGCGATAAACGTCCGGTCCATTCTGGCATTAACCGTCGCGGCAGCAAGGACAGCCAGCTCCGCTGAGGCGGGCATTTCCCTTGGCACCGCTCGCGTCTTGAAGGCGGGCGTTTTCGATCCCACATCGGATTTATCGTCAATAACGGAAAGGAGGTGGTCAGATGTCTCATTGTCATATGCCGATCACGGCAGAAGTTCTGAGCTTGGCCTCCACCGCGGGGCTCCCGCTCGTCTGAGCTGGCCGCATTCGGCGGACAATGGAAAGGCCGTCCCGAAAGGGGCGGCCTTTCGCATATCGGCTTGCCGCGCTTGCGAGGTACGCTCCTATGCCTAGACTGAGCGGCGCATGACCGAATCCCGCATTCATATCGCCTCGCGCGTCATCCTCTCTTCGCCGCGGGCGATCTTCCGAGCATTCCTCGACGCCGAGTCTGTTGCCTCATGGCGACCGCCCAAGGGGATGACCGCCCAGATCTCCAGCTTCGATCCGCGCGTCGGCGGTGGCTATCGCATGGCGTTCCACTACCCGCCGACCGAGCATGGTCGCGGAAAGTCGACCGATGATGCTGACATCTTCGAAGGCCGCTTTCTTGAAATCCTGCCCGACACGAAGATCGTCGAGGCCGTGGTGTTCGAAGCCGACGACCCGAGCTTTAGCGGCACCATGACAAATCGCCACCAGCCTGACCCCGGTCGCCGACGGGACCAAGGTCAGTTTTCGCGCGGAAAATGTCCCGTCCGGCATTTCCGAGGCAGATCACCGAGCAGGCATGGAATCGACGCTTAAGAATCTCGCGAACTTTCTGGAGTGACCGCGTCAATCGGCTTAGTATCAATTCGCCAGCTCACCCTCGACGGAGCCGAACGGGCATCACGGGTCGAGATTGGTCTCAGCGTCGCGTCAAGGTAGAAGGCACGAATATCCTCCTGGTCGCGAAATCCGCTTCGTTCGTTAAGCCAGACGATGAAGGGCCAGCTTTCCCCCGAATAATCTCGCACTCGGCGAGGCGCGCCCGGTAGATATCCGCAAGCTGACGATGCACCAGACGCGCTTCGTCGGACCTCGTCGACGCCACCAGTGCTGTCTCGTCCGCTATGCGGCGCCGATAATAGTCATGATCAGAATCGCGCATCGCTCCCTCCGGTCACGGTCGGCGGCGCCCGCCGCCGACCGTGAAGGATAGAATCAGGCGGCCTGCTGGTCGCCCGGCGCCTCAAGGCGATCGTTCGCCGCCACCCCTTCAATCGCGATGCGCCGCGGCTTCGCCGCCTCAGGCACTTCGCGCTTGAGCGAGATGACGAGCAGGCCGTGCTCGAACTTCGCCGAGCTCACTTCGATAAAGTCGGCAAGCTGGAAGCGACGCTCGAACGCCCGGTTGGCGATCCCGCGATGCAGATAGCGGCCGCCATCCGGTTCGTCGGCCTTGCGCCCCGACACGCTAAGCTGGTTCTGCTGGGCGACGATCTCGATTTCGTTCGGCGTGAAACCGGCGACAGCGAGAGTGATGCGATAGCTATCCTCGCTCTCCTGTTCGAGATCGAACGGGGGCCAGCTGTCGGTTTCGCTGCGCCCGGTTGCTTCAAGCATGTCGAACAGACGATCGAAACCCACTGTCGAGCGACGATAGGGGGTAAAGTCAAAATTGGTCCTCATAGCCAAATCCTCCTCAAAGCAATTTGATCATGAGAAGCGCCGGAATCGAGCCGGCGCCCTCGGCATCTCCGGGCCAGTTCGGCACCCGGCGGCAACGAAATAGGATCGGCCAGCCTCGGTTCAAGCCTGAGGAACGAATTTTTTTATCGTATCATTCGAGATAGTTGACCCTTGACGGCGACGGGATGCGCCCTAGCTTTTTGAAGGCGATTTTTCGCCCTGAGGAAGGAGTGACACCAAGAAAGGAGGCAATCCGATGTCCCTCTCCCATTTTGAACATCCCTTCGACGTCGCCCGGCATCCCAGCCTTGAGCCTGAGGTCAAGCGCGCCATTCTCGCATCCTGGGCGTCCGACGCCGCAGCCGTGCCCGGTCAGCCAGCGCTTCGAAGGCCACCGGCGCTCAAAAGGCCAGTTCCATTGGACGATGTGTTTGCGGCCCTACGGTCGCTCGACCGCTAGAGCCGGCCTGGCTCGTCGCTGCCGCAAACCAGCGCCAAGCCCGAGCGCCTGGGCCCAGGCAGCATATCGGGCTAGGGGGCGCCGTTCCAATACGCACCGCGACGACAGTGCACGCAAGCGATCACAGCAATATCACCACGCCGAAGGCGATGTGGTTTGCACCAGATACTCATCGCGGACCGTGCCTGTGCGGCCCTTATCCTTGCGTCGCGCGCGCGGCACTTTCAGAAAAAACCGCGAGCGGTAGCGCGGGCACGAGGCTCAGACGGTCGGACGCTCATTCCGAACGGTCGCCTATCACCGGAAATCAGCGCCACATACAGCGACACATGGGCCGCATTAGGAAGCGGCCTGCATGGAAGCGCCGATTGCCGTCACGGACCTTCGTGCAAGACAGAGGCGCTGGGCTCGGGCGGCTCGGTCGACGCCGCCACGCCGAGCGGCGTGCCCAAGGCGGCCGCGATCATCCGCTCCCACACCGCCACGTCACCGACTGCCGCCATATCCTCATCCGGCTCGCGCAGGGTCTTGAGCACCGCGATGGCGTCGTCCTCATAGTCCGGCCATGCATCATCGACATCGGGTGCGGCGGACGGCTCGGTGCCCTCCGCGTTGCTGCTCAACCGCTGCGCCGCCAGCACCCGCGCGATGCGCTCGATCACGCCGGTTTTCGAGACGTCCATTATGCGCTCTTCAGCTTGGCGGCGGCAGCATTCAGCTTCTCGCGATCATTGCCGACCCGCGCGATCAGCTTTTCAGCCTGCTCCTTGGCGATGCCGTGCTTGCGCGCGAAATAGCGCACTTCATAACCCTCGCCGGCGGCGACCTGACGACGATCGCCTGCGCCCTTTTTCGACTTGTTATCCGCCATCACTTCTTCCCTTTCCTGTTATTCGTATCCGGTGCGAGGACCGCCGTGCGCGACCCGACCGGCCTCATCCCTTGGCACGCTGGTCCTCCGGATAATCCTCGGGCGTAACCGTGCTGACCGAAGGACGATCTTCGACATCTTCCTGGGGCTGGCCGCCCGCCGTGCGCGGATCGGGATCATCGTTGTTCGGTCGCGCATCGCCGAGCGGTCCCCGACGCGGCGAGTCAACGCTCTGCTGGTCTTCAGGTGAAAGCTGCTCGGCCATGGTCCTCTCCTCAATATCATGGCTGGCGGCGGCGCGATGACCTCGCCACCGCGCCGTCTCCGGTCTCAGGCAAGCGCGTCGGTGCCGACATAGCGATCAAATTCTTCGGCATAGCGCTGGGTCAGCTTGGCCTGGTCAGCGGCTGGCGCCTTGTCCTTCAGCTCCAGGAACCAGGTGCCTTCCTCCTGATACATATGATGCGTAACGGCGCCTTCGATATGCTCCAGCTTGTCGATGAAATCCTGGCTCATCGGCTCGAGCTTTTCGAGGAGCGCCATCTGCACCTTGACCAGTGCCTGCTCGTCATAGCCCATGCCGGAATGCGCCTTTTCGCCGGCTTCGGCGAGCGCGGGATAGATCACCGATTCCTCGGCGATGGCATGCCCTGTCAGCAGGACACCAAGTTGCTTGGTCGCGGCACGGCGCGCGCTGGCATCGCCGGCCGCCTTCACGCGCGCAAATGCATCTTCAAGGACAAGATGATGGTCGATAATCTGCGACAACCAGTCGCCGGGCGCGGCGGCGGCCCGTGCCTTCTGACGCGCCTTCACCCGCGCTTCTTCACTTTCGGGCGGGGTGACGGCGGCAATGACCTTGTCGATGACGGACATGAAAGTCTCCTGAAGGACCAAATGCCGGCACGCCGGCGCTGATCGAACAAACCCCAAAAGCGTTTGACTGTTCCCGCAGCCGGACCAACTATTGATGACGAATACGATGGGGAAACTGGTCTGTTCTCTAGCGCGAATGCGGCGTGGCTTCAGTCCGGCTTAACCGCGCCTTTGGGATGTGCGTGATACGACACGCCAGGTCCGCCTCACCCGACGCGACGACATAATGGTCGCCCGCGTCCGCGATGCCGGTGGTAAAGACCACGTCGCGGACATAGAGCTGATGTTCGATCGGATGGGTAAGCTCGGGGCTGGCTTCGAGCAGCGGCGCATGATCGGTCCGGATCACGACGCTCGGATCATCCTTGTCGAGGATCGACCAATAGGTTCGGTAGATGCCGACGATCTCCTTGGGCTCGACACCGTGCCAGAGGCTCAGCCAGCCTTCGTCGGTCAGAATCGGCGGGGTGCCGCCGCCCATGCGGGCGGTGGCGACCGTGGCCGCATGTGGCCTGATGCCTGGTTTCCGATAGGGTTTCCAGAAATGCGCGTCTGGGGAAAGCGCCAGATTGATGGACGGACCGGCTCGCCATTCGCTGCCGGGCGGATAGGCGAAGTAAAGGTCGCCGAGCGGCCGGGTCTGCGCCCAGTAATGACCGTCGATCAGGCCTTCGAAGATCAGCATATCCTTGTTCTGGTGATCGAGAACAATATCCTCGAACGCCCAGTCGAGACCGTTGGCGGAGCTGTAAAGGGTGGTCGAGTGGCGCTCGGGGCTCACCGAGCACGTCGTCATCAGATAGCGGCCTTCGACCCGGCTGATGCGCGCGTCTTCCACGCCATAGCATTGGAAGTCATAGGCGGGGGTCACCGCACGGTCGTAATGGATCTCCACAATATCGAGGCCGTCGGCCGTCAGTTCGACCGGCAGCAGCCAAGACAGGGAGGTGAGCGCCATGATCTTCCAGCCGCCGCCGCGTAGCATGAACTTGCGGGGATCGGCGGTATCGGCATGTTCGAGCGGCCAGGCGTCGAGTACGTATCGAGCGCCATTGCCCTCCCCATCGCCATCCCATCGGATGGCGTAGACATGGCCATCGCGGATCGGTTGGCGCAGGGCTTCCGCGACCCGCACCATCATGAGCAGGTTGCCGTTGGCGAGCCGCGTCAGGGCGGGGTTGAACGCGCCGAGGACATAGGTCTCGGCGTCGAGATGCCCGGCGAGCGGCGAGCGCGAAAGATCGATGTCGTCGGGGACCAGAACCAGCCGGTCAACGGCGAAGGCGCTCACGGGTGCTTGCGCCGCGTTTCGACCCGCATCAGCGAAACGGCGGTCCGGCGAGGCTGGGTCAGCATGAAATGGACCGCGACGGCGATGTCCTCGGCGCGCAGCATCACCTCATCGTTGATCGCCTTGACCTGATCCTCGGGACTGAACACCGGATACTGGAAATCAGCGCCGGTGAATCCCGGCTCGATCAGCCCGACCTTGATATCCTCCTCGGCAAGTTCCTCGCGGAAAGAGGTGGCGAATCCCTGAATGCCGGACTTCGCCGCGACATAGATCGACGAACCGCCCTTGCGCGACACCGCCGACATCGAGCCGATCAGCACAATATCGCTGCCGGCTTTCATGCGCTCGGCGGCGGATTGCGCGGTCGCCAGATAGGCGGTGAAGTCGGCGGCGACTTGATAGCGCATCGCCTCCTCCGGTGTCTCTACGAGCGCGTCGGCGGGAACCGCGGCATTGATGATCGCGATATCCACGCTGCCAAGGTACCTATCCGCACGGGCGAAAAACCGCGCCAGCGCCTCGGGATCCGTGAGGTCGACCACGACGCCGTCACCTTCGCCGACCTCGCGGATCCGCTCCAACGCATCGGCCAAATGTTCGGCATTACGGCCGCAGACGAAGACCTTGACCCCATAGCTTGCCAGCAGCACGGCGATCGCGCGGCCAATGCCGGTGGTGCCGCCGGTGACGATCGCGCGACGCCCGGAGAGGCTCGGTTGCTGGGTGTGGGCGTCCGCTAAGTCAGTCATGCCTTCTCCTTCGCGCTTTTCCAGGTGATCGTGACCCGGCCATTCGCCGGAACGGCATAGTCAACACGGTCGTCCGCGCGGCGCTTCGGCCGGATCCGGTCGCCTTCGGTGATGTAGACTGTAAAGGTCGGCAATTGCGTCCGGCCGCGCCGAACCAGGCTGAGGCTCGCCATGCATCCGTCTCCCCCATCCAGCCGGACGCTCACGGAACGCTCGCCGTTGCGCTCGCTGGCCATCAGGAAATGGTCGCAGAATATCTGGAAGCTTTCGCCGCTCACGGGGTGAAACATGCGGCTCGCGAACACGAATGCCGCACCCGCGCCATAGATCTCTTGCCCTACCTGCCCCGCGGGCTGGCCATCATGATAGAGATCTTCGAGCGGAAAGGAGAGCGTGCGATCAATGTGACCATTGCGGACCTCCGACGAAAGAATATCGGCCGGGATTGCATCGGGGTAATAGAACCAAGCGCGATGGAGGGCGTATTTGCAATATTCACTGATCAACATCCGCGCGGCGGAATCAAGGTCGGGGCCGCTATCCTTGAGATAGCGCTCGAACGCGATGAAGCTGTCGAAACATTCGTAGATCGCCATATAGGGCGCGTCGTGCAGGCAGGTGACGCCCAGAAAGTTACTGTAATGCTTCGCAGCTTCGATCTGTGATTCCCAGATCGCCGAATTGTGGAAGAAGCTCGCCAGATAGACATAGCTCTGGCGCAGATAATATTCCTCGTTGGTTATCCGCCAAAGCCGCATGCAGGCCGACGCGCCCCAGGCGGTTAGGTTCGCCTGGTAGTTAAGCTCAAAGCGCATGTCCTTGGCGGCATCGATCGCGGCGCGAGCCTCATTGAGATAGCGGTCGTCATTGGTCAGCTCATACGCCTGCAGCATGACATAGGCGTAGATGCCGCCGACATCAGTCTGACCGAGTCCGTCGTCGTTGCGCGCTTCCACGATGATGGAGAAATCGCCGACCTTGAACTGGATCGGCCATGCGTAGTTGAAATGGTGCGCGGCCTTGATCGCATAATCGAGCGAGGACGTGAACAGGCGCTTGGACCGAGTATCACCCTCGGTCGCCAAACGCCCGAGGTTCAGGAGGGGATGGTAGAGATACCAGCTGTCGACGGCGTTCTTGTCCTTGTCCTTGCCGACATTGGGCAGATAGCGGCGCATCGTCTGCAACTTGGCGTCACGGAATTTGCCCAGGCCCGCAACGAACTCGGCCTCCAGCGCGATCGGCTCATTCCTCCACACCGCATAATCGCGCAGCGCCGTGATCAGAGACATCTGCACCATGATGTCGGGATATTCCGCATCGGTGTAAGGGTGGGCGTAGCGATGACCATAATGGCGGATCGTCGCCTCGGGCGCGGTGTCGAGATCGCGCAGCGTCCGATCGGCGCGCGCGACCCAGTCACGATACTCGGTCGCTGGGAGGTCAAGCTGGCGGTATGCGGCGCCGAGCATCTGAATGAACCGCAGCGCGCTATCCTGTTCATCACACGCGGCATCGTCATGGAACACGAGCAGCGTGTCGGAGAGGATCGTGTCCTTGCCCTGTGGCAGCGGATCGGTCGGCGGCGTGCCGCTTTGCGGCGGGGTCGGCGGGAGGTAGCCGATCTCGGGCCATTCGCCGCCGACGGCGCCATCAGGCTTGGTCTCCGTGGCGAGGAAATAGTCCGACAAGGCCGTGAAGTTTTGAAAATAGAGCACGCTGCCGAATGCAGGGCGATCAATGTGGAAGAAAGAAACGCCAGTGTTGAGCCCACGCTGCGCCGCCTCGACCCGCCCCTCAGCACGCAGCGGATCGTCATTTGCCCCAAGCGGATAGAGATCGCGAGGCAGGAAGGGAACGAGCAATCGCGTCGCCGGCCGGAGTGACACGATGATCCGCAGGACGGCGAGATCGGGCGCTGAACAGGAGAAAGTAACTGTCTGCTTGCCGACGGCGCTTTCGATGTCGAGGCAAAGCGCGTCCCCCGGATCGGCCCGCCGCTGCTTGATGCTGGTCGCGCCACCCGCCAGATGGACTGCCCGCACCGCGAGTCCACCCTTGCCCGGCCGGCGCACGATCGCCCATAGCGCCTCGCGTCCCTCGAGGATCTCGACGCCGCGCCCCGGTAGGGCGAGGTTCGCGACCGTCCGCATCGCGCCTTGGGTCAGCTCCGCCCGCAGAGCAAGAACCTGCGTGCTCACGCCTGGTAATGATGCAGCTAGCGTCTGGATTTTCGGCATGTCTCACGATGTCCCCACAAAGTTCGATCGGCCCCGAAACGCCATCGACCGCAATCGGTTTCCACCGCAAATCATTCGAAGAAGCGCGCCGACCCCAGCTGATCCGAAGGTCGGCGCGGATATCAGGCGACAGGTTCGCCGAGTTCGATCTGGACTGGAGTCAGGGTGCGGGCCGTCGGAGTCGGCAGGCCGTTCGCCTCGAACTCCGCTTTCAGCGCTTCCTTGCGGTCAGCCATCTGCCGGCCCAGCACATCAAGATCGACATCGGCAGCGCGCGCTTGGGCGAACATGCCTTCGCTTGGCATTTCTTCCTCATGGACGTGATGCTTGATCTCTTCGGACAGCACCGTGACCTTCGCTTCGTAGAAATCCTCGCCGGGTGCGCCGCTCATGATCTGGCTGATCAGAAGCTTCGCGCCGTCATGCTCGACATAGGCCTCGTCGAGCATGTCGTCCTCGATCTTGCCCTTGAGCGCGGGATAGAAGATTTCTTCCTCGATGATCGTGTGGATCACAAGTTCGGTGCAGATCTGTTTCGCAAGCGCCGCCTGCTTGTCGGGCGCCGTCGCGCTTTCAAATTTCTCGAAAAGTTCTTCGACCTTACGGTGATCGGCTTTCAATAAGGCGATCGCGTCAGGTGATTTACTTGTCATGGTGTTTCCTCGCTACTGTTGGTTGGCGGCAGCGATGGACTGCCACCTCCATAACACTTGAAAGCCAATATGGCTGCTCTTGCGGACGACTCTCACTGATCGGGTGATGCCATCAGTTGAGGAAGAACAGGCGAAACCCGGCACGCCGCTGCACGTTGAGGGACGACAGGAGCGGATGTGTGAACCGGGATCAACCAGACGGGCCGCAGGCCCCGGACCACGACCAGCCACGCGGGCGCCCAGCGCTGTTGATTATCGACATGATCAATTGCTTCGACTTTCCCGGGTCGGAGATCCTCGAGCCCAAGGCGGCGCGCGCCGCCGGCGCCATTCTCCGGCTCAAGAAGGAGATGATCAGCGCGGGCTATCCGGTCATCTACGTCAACGACAATTTTGGTGAATGGCATTCAGAGCGGTCCCGCCTCGTCGAACGCGCTCTCGCCAGACCCAATCGCGTGGCCGGGATGCTCAAGCCGCAGGACGATGATTTCTTCATCATCAAGCCCCAATTTTCCGGCTTCTACGCGACCAACTTGCCAGTGCTCCTGCCCAAGCTCGGGGTGAGCCGCCTGATCCTGACCGGCATCGCCACCGATATCTGCATCCTGTTCACCGCCGCTGATGCGCATATGCGAGATTATGCGCTGTGGATTCCACGGGACGCCGTCGCCGCCGAAAGCGACGAGCGCGGTCAGTTCGCGCTCGACACGATGCGTGAGACAATGAGCGCCCAGACGCACGCAAGCGACGCGCTCAGCCTCACCGACTGGATCGAGCAGCTCGATCGCCAGGATGACCAACACGAGAAAGCGTGAGCGCGATCAACCCGCGCCGGTCTGGCCGTGGGGGGCAGCGACAGGCTTGGATTCAGGCGACTCGCGCTGGCGCAGGAAGATTGACAGCACGACAAGCACCGCGGTCGACAGGAACTCGCTCTGCCAGTTCTGCAGCGATTCAAACCAGAGCTGCGCGTCGCACAGATAGCCGAGCGTCGTCGGCGCGGCTTCGCCATGCGCCAGCGCGTCCTGTGCCGCCACCTTCGCGCTTTGCGTCCAGTGGATGATGAAAGACGCAACGAACAGCAGCGCGAGCGCAATGCCGAGCGACCGGGCGTAGAGCGCGCGCCAGATCGGCCCCCAGCGAAGGATCGACGGTGCGTCCGGCTTGCGGGCTTGCGCCGTGAGATCCTCGTCGCGCGGATCGGTTTCGTGGGGGTCCTTGGATTCGGCCGAACCGCGCTGGAACAGGATCGCGGTCAGCACGACATAGGCCGACATCTGCAGGAACTCGCTCTCCCAATTCTCGAACACCGATGACAGGAAGTCGGGGCTGACCGCATAGGCGGACAAGCTCATCAGCGGCTCGCCGTGCCGGAGCGCATCGTCATTGGCGACATGCCAGCCAGCGATCCATTGGCCGAGAATGCTCGCAGCGAACAGCGCCATCAAGGCAATCGTCAGCCCGTTATTGCGAAGCCAGCGCATCGTCCTCCCCATTCACGCGGTCTTTCCCGCTTGATCGCAAACCGGAGGGACCGTGCACCGTCCGCCGTCCCGGGTAGGGATCTCAATTCCCAAGCCGGTCGACTCGTTCCCACGAGCTGACCACCCGGTGGCGCGACCGCGGCGAACGACAGTGCGCTCAGCGACAAATCGGCGCATTGACTCGCTTCGCAGGCGAAACAGAGTTAGGCTCGCGTCCATGAGCGAAGGCGCAACCGACCGCCTGGCAGCACCGCCACCCATCAGCGACGTTTTCATCACCGACGCGCTGTCGGCGCGCGTCCCCAAAAGAGCGGATCATCGCCGCGAGATCCTCGCACTCCAGGCACTGGCGACGCGCATGGCTGACGAGCCGGACGCGGTGCTGCCGCTCTTCGTCGACCTCGCGATGGAACTGACCGGCGCGGTCTCGGCCGGTCTCAGCCTGTACGACGCCGAGGAAGCGCCGGACATCTTCCAGTGGCGCCATCTGCGCGGGACGCTCGCGCGGTTCGAACATGCCACGACGCCGCGCGATCATAGTCCCTGTGGCGTGACGCTGGACTGCAACGCTCCGACACTCGCCGCGTACCCGGAGCGAGTCTATGAATGGATTTCCGATGCCGGGATCGTCGTGCCCGAAGTGCTGCTCGTGCCCCTCTATATCGCCGGTGAGCCGCTTGGGACCTTATGGGTGGTCTCAGACCAGGATGGGTATTTCGACAGCGGCGATGCCAGGGTCGCGGCCGAACTCGCCTCGTTCGTCGGCGTCGCGCTGCGCATGGCCCGGAACGAGGAGCGGCTGCGCCGCTCGCTCGAGGAACAGGAAACCGTTGCCAAGGAAATGAGCCACCGGCTCAAGAATGTCTTCGCCATGGCCGACGGCATGATCCGGGTCAGCGCGCGGAACGCCGCGACCCCGGCCGACATGGCGCAGGCATTGTCGGGCCGCCTTCATGCGCTCGCCAACGCGCATGCGCTGGTCCGGCGCAAGGTCAGCGACATTGGATCCGAACCGCCCGCGACCGACCTGGGCGACCTGGTCCATGCGATCGTGAAGGCACATGAGCCTCCTGAAGATGCCGCTTCGCCGTTTGCGATCGAGGGGCCGGCGATCGCCTGTGGCGACCACGCGACCAACGGCATTGCCTTGCTGGTGCACGAGCTTGCGACCAACGCCGCCAAATATGGCGCGTTGAGCAGCAAGGCCGGCCGCGTCGCCATCCGATGGGAAATAGATGATGCGCAATTGGTGCTGACCTGGACCGAAACGGGCGGTCCGACGGTCCTGGCAGCGCCCGATCATAGCGGGTTCGGCACGACGCTCGCGGCGCGAACGCTCGCCGGTCAGTTTCGTGGCTCGATCGAGCGCGACTGGCGCCGGGAAGGTCTCGCCGTCACGATGATACTTGCGCTGGATCGGATCGCGGCCTGACGATCCGTCATGCCGTCAGCCGACCTGCTCCACCCGCAGACTTCCGGCTGGCAGCGGTTTCAATATCTGCCTTGCCGAAACGGAAGGATCCAGCCAGTCCGCCCAGTCGGCCCGGTTCAGCACCGCGATCTGGCGATCATGATAGGGCGCGATGTCGGGCCCCGGCTCCATCGTCAGCATCGTGAACGCCTCGCCGACCTTGGGGTCCGCGCGCCAGATGCCGGCGATGCAGAACAAGGGCTCGCCCTCTTTCGTGAACAGCCACTTGTCCTTGAGCTTCTTCTTCGGATCCTCGGGCTTGGTGAACTCGTAAAAGCCGTCGGCCACGATCAGACAGCGCCCGGATGCGAATTCGCGGCCATCGGAGCGGAAATTATAGAACGGCTTTCCTCCCGGCCCCGGCCAGCTCCAGCGGCGCTGGACCAGATCGCCCGCGCCTCGACCGGCGGTGGCGGTTCGCACGATGGCGCCAACATCCGTGATCTTGATGTCGCTGCGCGCCTGGATGTTGGGCACGCCTTCCGAGAAACTGATCTTGATCTTCAGATCCTCGAAATCCTCGGCGATCGCGGCGGCGTCGACTTCAAGCCGGTAGTCGTTACACATTCATCCTCCGATCCAGTCGGCTCGCAATGTTGCAACCGATCTCCGTTCTTATTATGTTCCCATCCATGAACGCGACACCCTTTGATTCGGATGCGCCGCTCGGCAGCCGCCGGGCGATCATCCGCTACAATCCGGACAACGCAGCCGAGCTCGAAATGGTTGAACTGACCTGGGGTCTCAAGCCGAAAGAGGCTGACGGCCGCCCGTTCCGGTTCGTGCGCTCGGAGGGGCGCACCTTCCCCAGCCATCGTTGCCTGATCCCGGCGTCGGAATTCCACGTCACGACAGGCGAGCGTCGCTACCGGTTCTCGCTCGAGGATGGCAACTGGTTCTACCTGGCCGGCGTCTGGCGTCCCGCGACTGGCGCATGGCCGGAAAGCTATGCGATCCTGACCGTCGAGGCGAACCCCGAGGTGGCGCGCTATCAGGAGCGGCAGGGCGGGGTACTGCTGCGCCGCCAGCGGCTCGACTGGCTTGATCAGACCATGCCGGAATCTGACCTGCTGCAGCCGCTCCCGGCCCGCAGCTTCGACGTCGCCCAGCTTGGCGGTGCGGGCGCACAGCCGCTGCTGGCATTATAATCCGCGATCACCGGTGGCCAGACATCACTGGACCGACCGCAGGCCTTTTTCCGACAGGCTGCGGAAGGTGATCGACCAGCGCGTGACTTCCATCTCGGCGATGCTGTGCTCCCACAGATGCCGCGCGTCGCCGGTCAGATGATACATTGAGCGCGGGGCGAGCGGCGCGGTCGCACGCTCGAACCCAGTATCCGTCCGCCGCCGAAAGCGCATCGTCGTGGGGACGCCCAGCGAAATCCCGACGACATGCTGGAAGACGGGCCGATCGCGGTGCCAGCCGATCCCGGCGCCCGGGTCATAGCGGATCAGCAATGCCTGGACGAGGTCGGCGGGCGCCAGCCCGGCAAACGCCGCCGCTTTTGCGCGCAGCGGCAACAGCCAGTCGGGGAGCGGCGCGGTCGGCCCGAACTGGGCATTGTCGAAATCATAGCGCCAGCCGAACGACGCCGTCAGCCTTTTGCCAAGCCAGCCCTGGAAGCGGAACGGGGCAAGGGGCGAGGCGTCGATCCGCGCGATCAGCGCCTGCTCCTCGGCCGACGTAAGGAGCCCGTCGGCATAGTAAAGACCGGGCAGGATCGGCGTGGTGAAGAGGTCGGCTTGGGCGGCAGTCATCGTTAAGTGCTCAAAGAAAGATTGGTAGCCGCACCTATATGGGAAGTGTCATGCGCGATCTCGATACCGTGTTCCCTCGTCTTGCCGGGTCCAGCTTCCGCGCGCGGTTCAAGCTGGGGCCGAAGGAGCGCGCGTATCTCGAAACGCGCGGAATGCCCGTCGTCCTCGACCACGCCGCGGATTTCATCGCCAAGCGCCTCGCTCCGGCAAGCCCGGTCAATGACGGCAAACAGACCCCGATGCGCGGGCACCCGGCGTTCATCGCCCAGCACGCGACCGCGACCTGCTGCCGGTCCTGCCTCGCCAAATGGCACGGTATAGCCAAGGGCCGGGCGCTGACGCCGGTCGAGCAGGCATACGTCGTCGCCGCCATCGCGCGCTGGCTCGGACACGGTCTGGGCTAAGCCCGAAGCGCGAGCGATACACGCGCTGCGCTCCGCGCTCGGCGAAACCTCTGACGCACGCCATTCCTGCCGCTGCGGTCGCGTTCACGCGGCCAGGCTAGATGTCTTCGCCGGCTGGAGGCGTTTCGGCGGCGACCGCCGCATTGCTGACGCCGAGCCGCGCCAGCGCATCAAGGATCATCTGGGTCGAGTAAGGCTTGCCGATCAGCGCGGCGCGGGCGTCGCCAAGCGCGGTCGGTTCGGACATGGCCGTCGTCAGCAAGACCGGAAGGTCGGAATAGAGTGCCCTGAGTTCGGCCAGCAGCGCGTAGCCATCCTTGTCGGGGAGCGCCGCGTCGATGATGACCGCATCATAGCGGCCCTGCGCCGCACGGAGCATCGACAGCGCTTCGCTCGCGTTGGCCGCGTGTTCGGGGTGATATCCCGCCGCGGCCAGGGCTTCGGCGGCAAGCAGGCGCACGGTCGGGTCGCCCTCCGCGACCAGCAGCCGCGTCCCGGCGCCCGCGTCGAGCAGCTCGCGGATGCGGTCCGCCACCGCCTGGAAGGTGAACGGCTTCGAGAGCAGCGAGACGCCCGCGTCGAGGCGTCCGCCATGAACGATCGCGTTGCGCGTATAGCCGCTGGTGTAGAGAATCTTCAGCGAGGGCCGAAGCTCACGCGCGGTCTCGGCCAGCTCCTTTCCGGACATGCCCGGCATGACGACATCGGTGAACAGCAGGTCGATGGCGATGTCGGGCCGCTCGATCAGCCTCAACGCGGACGCGCCATCGTGCGCTTCGTGGACTTGATAGCCGAGCTCCCGGACGATCTCGACGGTATAGGCCCGGACCTCTTCATCATCCTCGACGATCAGGATCGTCTCGCCCGACCTGCCGCGACCGCCCGCGTCGCCGGTCACGGCTTCGTCCTCGCTCGCGCCGCCGCCCGTGAAGCGAGGCAGATACATCTTCACCGTCGTGCCGCGTCCCTCCTCGGAATAGAGGTTCACATGCCCGCCGGACTGCTTGACGAAGCCGTAGACCTGGCTGAGGCCAAGGCCGGTTCCACGGCCGATCTCCTTGGTGGTGAAGAAGGGTTCGAACACTCGCGCCAGCGTCTCTTTGGGCATGCCGATGCCGGTATCGCTGACCGCGATGACCACATAATTGCCGGCGGGCACCTCGGCATGCGCCGCGGCGTAGCTCGCGTCGAGATGCGCGTTGGCGGTCTCGATGGTGAGGCTTCCGCCCTCGGGCATGGCATCGCGCGCGTTCACCGCCAGGTTGAGGAGCGCACTTTCCATCTGGTTGGGATCGGCCTCGATCGGCCAGAGGCCGGGGCTGGTGACGATTTCGAGTCTCACGAGTTCGCCCAGCGCGCGCTTGAGCAGGTCCGATAGCCCTCCGACGACCTTGTCGAGATCGAGCGGCTTGGGGGACAATGGCTGACGGCGCGAAAAGGCAAGCAGCCGCTGGGTAAGCGCCGCCGCCCGGTCGGCGCCTTTCATGGCGTTGCCGATCGCGCGTCTGGCGCGCGGGACCCCATCCTCCGCGTCAAGCGCGCGGGTTGCCATGTCGATATTACCGGTGATGATCGTCAGCAGGTTGTTGAAGTCGTGGGCGATGCCGCCGGTGAGCTGGCCCACCGCTTCCATCTTCTGGGACTGGCGCAACTGCTCCTCGACAGCGCGCTTCTCGGTCAAGTCGCGCGTCACCTTTGCAAAGCCGATGAGCTGGCCGCTCTCATCATGGATCGCGTCGACCACGACGCTGGCCCAGAACTCGGTGCCATCCTTGCGGACGCGCAGGCCCTCGGCCTCGAACTTGCCGGCGCGGGCGGCGGTTTCGAGCGTCCGCAGCGGCATGCCGGCCTCGCGGTCGGCGCTGGTGTAGAAGGTCGAGAGGTGCCTGCCGATGATTTCGTCCGCGCTGTAGCCCTTGATCCGTTGGGCGCCCGCGTTCCAGTTGGTGATGATGCCATCGGCATCGAGCATATAGATGGCATAGTCAGTCACGCCATCGACCAGGATGCGGAAACGGCGCTCGCTTTCCTCGAGCCGATTGAACGCCGCGCGGATCTCGCGGGTGCGCTCCTCGATCCGCTGCTCGAGCGTCGCGTTCAGCTCCTTGAGCGCGGTCTCTGCCCGGCGCTGGTCGGTGATGTCGGTATGACCGCCGACCCACTGCCGAAGCGTCCCGCCGGCGTCGAAGGTCGGGATCGCCCTGATGCTGTAGTGACGCCATTCGCCATCGTGGCGCTTCAGCCGATGCTCGAAGATAAAGGGGCAACGTTCCGCCACCGCCGCTTCCCAGGCGCGAAGCGTCGGTTCGGCATCCTCGGGGTGAACGCGGGTGGACCAGCCATAGCCCTCATATTGGTCGCGCGTCTGGCCGGTCAGGGCGGACCAGCCAGGCTGCTCGCCTTCCATGCGACCATCGGCACTATTGGTCCACAGCACCCCTTCGATCGCGTCGACGGCCGCGCGAAAACGGTCGTTGCTCTCGCGCAGATCGGCCTCGGCCTCATGCCGGCCCGCAAGTTCCGCCGCGACACTGTCGTACAGGCGCGCATTGTCGATGGCGATCGCGGCGTGGCCGGCCACGCCGAGCATCAGCCGCTCATGCTCGGCGGTGAACCGAGCCGCGCCGTGATGACCGAAGAACAGGCCGCCATGGACTTCGCCACTGCGCGAGATGACCGGGACCGCGAGATAGCTTGTCACGGGAAGATGGCCTTCGGGCATTCCCTTGCGTGGCGCGTTGTGCCCGTAACGCGGATCCAGCCGGATATTGTCGGACCGGACAATCCCTTCCCCCGCGAAGGTCGGCGCGAAGATCGCAGTGTTGCGCGGCATCGGAAAGACTTCGAACGCCGAACGCGGCGCGCCCGACAGGCTGTAGAGCATGTAGCTCTCGCCCTTCTCGTCGATCAGATTGTAGAAAAAGGCACCGAAATCGGCGCCGGTGAGCTCGACGCCGGCATCGGTGATGAGCTGGACGATGCGGTCGAGATCGCGCTCGGCGGCAACCGCGGCCCCCGTCCGGTTCAGGATTTCCAGCGAATCCTGGAGCGCGACATTGCTCATCGCCGCAGCCACGTAACGCGCGAGCATGGCGAGGAGCTCGACGGCCTGCTCGGTCGGCGCATTCGCCTGCGACCAATAAGCGCCGATCGCCGCCTCGGCCGGCCCGCTGCCGACCGGCATCATCACCATGCTCTTGACGAAGGTCTTCTCGTAGAGCGCGAGCGGCACGCGGTCGTCGGCCGATATGTCGGGAATGATCGCTGGCTCGCCATGCAGCATGACCCAGCCTGACACGCACTCGGCCATGTTGAAGCGCTGCCCCGCCCAGAGCGGCTCGATCGCATCCTCGGCGACATAATCGCAATGGTCACCGGCGCAGCGCACGAATGCGATGCCCTCGGCGCCGGTGATCTTGCGCGCGGTTCTCCGCACGATCTCGACCACGTCATCCAGCGAGCGCGCTCCGGCAAGCTGTTCGGCCGCTGTGAACAGCCCGGCCCAGGTGTCTTTCAAATAGTCGTCCGAAGCTTCCATGCGCACCATCGATTCATTGGACGCGCTGGCCGCTCGTCGAAGGCGCGCGCGGTGAAGGAGGTAAAGGAGAAAATCGTGGATCGCCACCGCAAAGAGGTCAGGATCCTTTACGGCACCTATCCAGTTGAACAGCTTGGCAATCCTGGCCCGCCAACAGGCGGGTGCTCTCCGCGCAAGGGGGCGGCGGAACTCACCGCCGGTTGAGCGATTCTTCAATGCTGAAGAGGAGCAGATGATGGCGGACAACAAGACGAAAAAAGGCGGAGCCGATCGGCGGCAGGTCGCGGCGGGCGAAGGCTATGAGGTCAGTTACTTCGCGCGCAAGCACAAGATCAGTCGGAATCAGGCCACGACACTCATCAAGCGGGTTGGCAATGATCGCGAGAAGCTGAACGCGGCGGCATCCAAGCTCAAATCGGCCTGAGCCGGCCTGACGACCTGGAGGACGGCGGCGGTAGAGCATCGCTTGCGTGCGCGCGGATCGACGCCCGAGACGCTTCTGTCTTCGAGGAGACGGAACGATCGACCGGGCATCGGAATTGATGGAGGATGGAACAGGGACGCTGATCGGCATGGCGCAAGCGGCCATCTCCAAAGGCGCGGGTCGGGCCCGTAAGGCTACCGCCGCGCAAGCTGGTGCGCGCAAGCCGCCGCCCTTTCAGCCAGTGCAGCTGGCCGCGCTCGTCGATCATGTCCCCGCTGGCGATCGCTGGCTGCATGAACTCAAGTTCGACGGCTATCGCTGCCTGATCAGCGTCGCGGGCGATCAAGCGCACGCCTTCACGCGCTCAGGCCTCGATTGGAGCGATCGCTTCGTTGCCGTGATCGACGCGGCGAAGACATTGAACGCACGCTCCGCCCTGATCGATGGCGAGGCAGTCATCATCGATGCCGATGGCAAGTCCAACTTCCAGGCGCTGCAGGCGGCGATCAAGGGAAACCCGCAGGCGATCCAATTCTACGCGTTCGACCTGCTCGAACTCGACGGGGAGGACCTGACGGGATTGCCGCTGATCGAGCGCAAGGCGAAGCTCGCCGCGCTGCTTGAGGGTCGTGACGGCGTGATCCATTATTCCGACCATATCGTCGGCAAGGGCGAGCAGCTATTCGACAGCTTCTGTGGCGCCGGCCTTGAAGGGGTGATCTCGAAACGAGTCGATGCACGCTATGTCGGATCACGCAACGGCGCGTGGCTCAAGACCAAATGCATCCGCCGGCAGGAGTTCGTGGTCGTTGGCTGGACGCCCTCGGACAAGGCGCGCGGCTTTCGTTCGCTGCTGCTCGGCGTTAACGAAGGCGGCAAGCTGCGCTATGCCGGCAAGGTCGGCACTGGCCTTGACACCGACGAGATCTTCCGGCTCGGCGACCTGATGAAGCCGCTCGAGACAAAGACGCCGACGGTCGATGCGCCGCGCGCGGCGGTGCGTGGCGCGCACTGGATCACGCCCAGGTTGGTCGCCGAAATCGCTTTTACTGAGATGACCAACGAGGGCACGCTCCGTCACCCGAGCTATCTCGGCCTGCGCGAGGACAAGAAGCCCGAGGCGGTGATCGTCGAGACCGAGCGCGCCGTCGAGCAAGTGGAACCTGACGCACCTTCGTCGGTCAAGATCAGCAATCGCGACCGCATCATCGACCCCGAGTCCGGCATCACCAAGGGCCAGCTCGCCGACTATTACGAGATCGTCGCGCCGATCATGCTGCCCTGGGCCGGCAGCCGGCCAATCAGCCTGGTGCGCTGTCCGCAGGGCCGCGCCAAGAAATGCTTCTTCCAGAAGCATGATTCCGGCATGTTTGGTGATCATGTCCATCATGTCGCCATCCTGGAAAAGGATGGGCATGAAGAGCCCTATCCGTTCATCGACGATGCGGATGGCCTGCTCAACTGCGTGCAGATGGGCACGATTGAGTTCCACGGCTGGGGCAGCCGGATCGAGGATGTCGAAAAGGCCGACCGGCTGGTGTTCGATCTTGATACCGACGAGGGCCTCGACTTCGAGGCGGTGCGCAAGGCCGCCTTCCATTTCCGGGATATCCTGAAGTCGATCGGGCTCGAGACCTTCCCGATGGTCACCGGGGGCAAGGGCGTCCATGTGATCGCGCCGCTGACGCCACAGGCGGAATGGCCGGAGGTGAAGGATTTCGCGCACCGGCTGGCACTGGCGGTCGCGCAGGCCGATCCCGAGAATTTCACCGCGGCCCTGCCAAAGATCCAGCGCAAGGGTCGCATTTTCGTCGATTATCTGCGCAACCAGCGCGGCGCGACCGCGGTCATGCCCTATGGCGCCCGCGCCCGTGCCGGCGCGCCTGTCGCGGTGCCGATCAGCTGGAAGGAAATGGAGACGATCGACAAGCCGTCGCATTGGCACGTCGGCGACGGCGCCGAGTTGGTGAAGCGGGCGCGCTCAAAGGCCCTTTCGGGCTGGGGCCGCGCCGACCAGGTCCTTCCCGACCTGTGAAGATCGCGACCTATAATGTGAACGGCGTCAACGGTCGCCTCCCGGTGCTGCTGCGCTGGCTCGCCGAAGAGCAGCCCGACATCGTCGTCTTGCAGGAGCTGAAGGCGCCGCAGGAGAAGTTTCCGGAGACCGCGATCCGGGGCCTTGGCTATGACGTCATCTGGCATGGCCAGAAAAGTTGGAACGGCGTTGCAATGCTTAGCCGCGTCGGCGAGATCCACGAGACTCGGCGCGGCCTTCCCGACGATCCCGACGGCACACAGAGCCGCTATATCGAAGCGGCGGTCAACGGCATCCTGATCGGCGGGCTCTATCTCCCGAACGGCAATCCCCGGCCCGGTCCCAAGTTCGAGTACAAGCTGCGCTGGTTCGACAAACTGATCGACCATGCCGCCAGCCTGCTCGAATCCGGTTTGCCGGTGATGCTCGCGGGCGACTTCAACGTCATGCCGACCGAACGGGACGTCTATAAGCCCGAGCGCTGGCTGGACGATGCGCTGTTCGCGCCGGAAGTACGCGATGCCTTCTTCCGGCTGACCGGCCAGGGCTGGACCGACGCTTTGCGCACGGTCCATCCCGACGAGACCATCTACACATTCTGGGACTATTTCCGGAATGCCTATGGTCGGAACGCCGGCTTGCGGATCGACCATCTGCTGCTCAGCCTAGCGCTCGCCGACCGGCTGGTCGATGCGCAGGTAGACGCCCACGTTCGCGGCTGGGAGAAGACCAGCGATCACGCGCCGGTCTGGGTGGAGCTCTCGGACAAGCCAAAGAAGGCGCCGCGCCGGCGCCCTGCTGCCAAGCTAGTGTCATGAGGCAGGCGTCGACCGAGCTGGAATTCTCGACTTCGTGACAGGGGCTGATGGAGATCACGCGCGAGGTGATCGACTGGACCATGGGGCAGGGCTTTGAACAGGGCCTGCTGACCCTGTTCTGCCGCCACACCTCGGCGTCATTGCTGATCCAGGAGAATGCCGCGCGCGAGGTGCGCACAGACCTCGAGCGCTATTTCGCGCGGATCGCGCCGGAGGACCCGAAGGCTTACGCCCATGACGACGAAGGGCCAGACGACATGCCGGCGCATCTGCGCACTGCCCTGACAGCGGTCCAGCTCTCGATCCCGTTGATCGCTGGCCAGCTCGCGCTCGGCACTTGGCAGGGCATCTACCTGTTCGAGCACCGGCGCCGGCCGCATCGCCGTTCAATTGCCGTGCATCTGCTCGGCGAATGAGCCTGATCGCGCATCCGTCCCTATGCCGCAGCTGAGCGCCGGTGTCCTGCTTTATCGGCGCACCGATGCTGGTGTGGAGGTGCTGCTCGTTCATCCCGGCGGCCCCTTTTGGCGCAACAAGCAGGTCGGTTGGTGGCAGATTCCCAAGGGACTGGTCGAGGCCGGCGAGGATTCTGTCGCCGCCGCGCGACGTGAGAACGAGGAGGAACTGGGCATCCGGATCGAGGGCGCGCTCCAGCCATTGGGGCGCATCAAGCAGGCTGGCGGCAAACTGGTGGAGGCGTTCGCCGCCGAGCAGGATATCGACGTTGGCGCAATCGCAAGCAACCTGTTCGAGATGGAATGGCCGCCTCGATCAGGCAAAACGCAGCAGTTTCCGGAAATCGACGAGGCTTGCTGGTATGCGCTGCCGACCGCGTCAAAGATGATGTTAGCCAGTCAGCGGCCGCTGCTTGACAGGCTTGTCCAGCTGCTCGGCAACGGCTGCGAGGCTCCCTTCAAAGCAAGCGGAGGCGACTAAGCGCGCAGAAAAATGGCATTTTCCGAAGAACATCAGCGATTTCAGAGAGTTGACTGCAGCATGCCGTTCCGCCGCCCGCTTACATACTGCTTACACGGTATAGATTTTGCCTGGCGTAAGCAGTGCGCTTTCCCCGAGGGGAACCTTATCTCATTGATTTTGTTCGGGAAAAATGGTGCTGCCGGTGAGGATTGAACTCACAACCTCAGCCTTACCAGAAGGGATCATGTATATCACGCGCGAGGGCGGTTGGCAGGCGCCGCTCTCGACGACTCCCGATGTGCTCTACGATGCCGGATTTTCTGAGAATGACGATATGATCGCGGCGCTGGACGACATGATCGACTGCGAAGCCTGGGTCGAACGCGAATTTTATCGCGGTACCGACAGTCAGCGGCTCAGTTGGGGCTGGGACAGTTTCAAAACATTCACCAAGAACCATACATGCTATTTCTTTCTCCAGGCGCCGGGCGATAGTTATGACGAACTGACGCCGGCCGAAGTGCTGGCAACGGTTTCCGACATGATCAGGACGAAACTCGCCGATGAGGGGCTGGTCAAAACTATAGGCGGGCACACTGACCTGATTCGAATTCGCGTCGACGATCAGCAGCAGACGACAGCATCGGCGATAGGCACACCCAAGCCTGAACATGCCCGTCAGTCGAACCGGATGAGCCCTGCTGGTATTCCGATGTTTTACGGTGCGTTCGACTTGGACACGGCGCATGCTGAAACCTTCGATCCGGCCACGCATGCTGGGAAGGCACTGTCGGTAGGAACCTTCCGATCCCTGCGTGACCTCACATTGCTCGATTTGGCCGAGTTGCCATCAGTGCCGAGCGTCTTTGATCTTGATCGGCAGCCGCTAATCCATTCTCTACGATTCCTTCACGCCTTCGCCGCCGACATCTCGCAACCGATCGCGCGAGATGGCCGCGAGCACATCGAATATGTCCCGACGCAGATTGTCACCGAGTATTTCCGCCGGCTTTTCCGATGGGCGGAGGGCCGTAGTCTCGATGGCATCATCTACCGGAGCGCCAAGCATGCAGGGGCCAATGCGTTCGTTCTCTTTTGCGAAAACGAGCAATGCATCGACGTCGACGCCCCGGAGGACGAGGCATCGCTGCTGCGTCTAACGTCTGTCTCGTACCTATAGGCGGGCGTCATCCATGCCGCGTGACCGCAAGCCAACCAAGGCCGAATTTCTGCTCACGCATCCACTCTGCTGCTTTTGTGGGGGCCGACGGCCCGCGGTCGAGCGTGATCATGCCCCAGCGCGGATCGTGTTTCGTGGCAAGCAAGGCCCCGACGAATTCGAGTTTCCGGCCTGCGCCGAGTGCAACCGCGCCATGGCGCTGAGCGAGCAGGTGACCGCCTTCTACATCCGCAGCATCGACCAGACATATGACCAGCTCGACGCCGAGGAGTATAGCAAACTGATCCGCGGCATCGTCAACAATGCTCCGGAAGCTTTGCCCTACCAGGGCCGCAGTCGGCCGCCCGCGATTTATACGCGCTTTGTCGCGCCGGACGCTGGAGAGCGAACGGTCAGCATCCCCGAAGTCGCCAAGCGGCATTTCGAGCTGTTCGGCACCAAAATGCTATACGCCATGTATTATCGTGTGACCGGAAATCTCGCGTCATCATCGTTGCGGCGCTTAGTCGTGTGGGCGCAGGCGGGCACCCCTGCTGCCGATCAGGTGCGCTACAATGCGAGCCAATGGTTCGACGATCTCCAGGTCGCGACGCGGCCCAATGTTGATCACGGCAACCAGTTTCGTTACCAAACCGGCCACAATGCCGCGCATGGTTATCTCGGCCTCCACATGTCCTTTGGCGAGGCTTTCGTTTACTTCTGCGTGCTCGGTCCGGCGCGTGAAATGGTGCGGTTGAGGCCCAAGCCTGAACTTTATCAGACTATCAAGATCCTCGGCGATCGGATCAAGATCCGCAAACCATAAGTTGCGTGTGCTCGGCACTAGTTCCTCGCTGACAGCCCATTTTCTGCCGTTGTACGCTCGAGGCGGGATGGCCGTCGAATGTCAGCTACTGGCATAAGCGGACGTTGCCGAGCGCGGATAGGAACGACTTGCTCTGGTCGACTGCCGCCGCAACTTCTGTGATCTCGAGATCGATCGTCACCCGATCGAGAACGATTACTTCTGGTACTACCGTTTATTTGCGGAGCGGTTCGGGCGATCGAAGCGGGCGCTCCGAACGGAGCAGAGGAGCAGGCTGCTATCGCATCTTGGCGGCTCTAGGCGATCACCGGCATGGACTGATCGCTGCTCGGGTCATATCACACAGGCAAACACCGAGGAGCTAACTCGATGGTTGCCACCCAATCTCCATCCAGCCAGACCTGGGCCGAAACGCGCGGCGCGAAATGGCGCGATCAGCTCGATCCTATGGAGGCGATGCTGGCGCCGATCGATGCCCCACTGATCGCCGCGCTGCACCTCTCCGACCACTTGCGGATCGCGGAGATCGGAGCCGGCGGCGGCGCCACCACGCGTGCTATTGCCGCCGCCGCGCCGGGCAGCACGATCGAGGGTTTCGACATTTCGCCTGACCTGATCGGGGCCGCCAAGGCCCGAGTAGGCGGTGTCGCACGCTTCACCCTTGCCGATGTCGCCGATTTCCGGCCCGCAGAGCGGTTCGATCGCCTTGTCTCGCGCTTCGGTGTGATGTTCTTCGAGGCGCCAGAGCATGCCTTCGCCAACCTGATCCAATGGCTGCTGCCGGGCGGGACTCTGGCCTTCGCGGTCTGGGGGCCGGGCCAGGATGTCGCCTTCATGGCCAGCGTGCGCGAAGCAGTGGCAGCGGTGATCGATCTGCCGCAGCCCGATCCAGATGCGCCCGGGCCCTGCCGATATGGCGATCCATCTCGCCTGCTCGCGCTGCTGGAAGCAGCTGGCTTTTGCGATTGCGCCGCCCGGACTTGGCGCGGCGACCTGCAAGTCGGCGGCGGAATGGCGCCAGATGCGGCAGCCGAATTCTTGCTGGCATCTTCGTCCGCCGCAGCGCCGCTGGCCGACGCCGGTGCCCGCGAGCAGGCCAGGGCACGCGAGCGGCTGGCTGCGGTCTGCGCCGCGAACTTGCGCGATGGCATAGTCTGGATGCCTGCGCGTGTGGAGATCATCACCGCGACCGCCTGAACAGCGCGCCGTTCAAGCCTGCGTCCAGGTTCCCACTGTACAAAGGTTCAGCCCGGATTGCCCGTGCACGCATCGCTTGCAGCCAGTCGAATGGCACTGGGCGCTATGCTGAGGCAACGGCAATTTCCGGGGAAATGACTGAGACCAACCCTAAGCGTGCCGCTGGGAGCCTGCCGACAGTTTGCTTCGAAGTGCCCTGTCGGCAGCTTTCGACAGGACCAGTCTTTCACCAGAGCGTATGTGAATGACTGGCTCTGGTCGACAGGTGACCTTGAAGTTATGCCGAATGGGTAGCCGGAACTCACCGGAAGTTCGACCTTTTGTCCGTGACATGAGTGACACTTTACCAAGTAGCGCTTGGTAAAGTGTCACTGGTGACTAAAGGGCGCATGATCGCACAAAGGGGATTCACTTTTCGTTCTCCATGTGCTTGGAATCTTCCATGTTCCAGCCCGACCTCTTCACGAAGGATGCGGCCGCTGAGGGAGCCACTCTCGCAGCAGATATCGTGACGCTTCGCGTCGAGCAGGAACGCAAGCACGCAGCGGCGGTAGCCTGGCCGGCCAATCACGAAGATCTCGATCTGCCGGCGGTGCTAGCGCGGTTGGCCCGGATCTCCACGCGGCCGCGCTACACGTTCATGGTGCTGAACCTCATCGCGCGCGCCGCCGGCCATTCCAACAGTGCCGGACCCTATGTGGAGGAGAAGGGGCGCGCGATCCCGGTGCGGGATTGGCTTAGCGACGCTTTGATTCCCATGGCACAGCGCGATGTCCGCCGTCGGGCGGTTATCGATCAGGTCCGCTGCGATCTCGAGGACAAGGGCATGTTGCCATCAGATGCCGCCGCTGCCGAGCAGTGCATTGCGGACGAGGTTCGCGAGCGCCTTCTGCATTCGGGGCGGACCAATGTCAGCCGCGCGGTCTCCGATCTGGTCCGGGCCGGGTTCATCCACCGCCACTATCAGGGCTACCGCGTTGATCACGCCAATCGTGGCGCCCAGCGCGAGGCCGTCTATACGATCGTTCCAGCCGTTCAGTGCGCGCTGGGGAAAGGCGCTGTCGGCCAACCAGCGCTCTGACTAGCGCATCTCGACATCGGCGGCCGTCAACAGGATCGGCGGCTCCCCGCCCAAGCGTTTCACGAATTCCAGCTGCGCGATGCGGTGGATGTCGGCCTCGAACTCGATGAAGATCTCAAGCGCATAGTCACCATCGATCCCGTCCAGATCGGGATTAAGCATCTGCTCAAGCGCCTCGCGGGTGATGAGAAATTCGACCGGGCCGAACGCCGTCAGCCCTTCGAACCCGACGCTTTGCCGCTCGGCTACCCAGTAACCGCCGCCAAGCTCGAACGTCACGCTGGGTTTGGCCATGGTCGTCAGTCCTGCTGGGTCTCGGCGCTCGGCAGTTGCTCCGAGAGGATTGCGATGCCGTCGCCTGCAAACGATGCGTGCGATATACCATCGATTAGGACCGGACGCTCGGGCGTCAACGTCGCTGCGATCCGATGCTCCGGATGCAGATCGAGCCACGCCCGGACCGCTCCCTCCAAGCTCGTCACCTCGGCCATCTCACCGTCGCCGCGAGCGACATTCTCCAGCGATGCGCTCATCCGCCATTCGATCGTCGGGGTTTTGGTGGCATCGCCCCAGCTTGCTTCACTCATCGATATAGTCTCCTTCAGGCGGGCAACGCCGTTCACTTCATAACATAGCGCGTGCATCACTTGGGATGTTCCTGCTGCCCAAGGACAGAAGGCGAGCGCGCCGATCATACTGCTCAGGCGATCAACGCTCGGCGGGCGGCGTCATCGGGCCACCGACTTCGATGGCCTTCTTCAATCCAGGCGTGTCCTCCAGCCGGCTCAGATAGTCGATAAGCACGGGATAGGCCTTGAGCTGCCCAGCGTGACGGAGCGCCGACAGCAAATAGCTCATCTGGATGTCGGCAAGCGTCAGCCGGTCTCCCATCAGGTAGGTGCGATCGGTCACGCGGTCGGAAATGAAGGTCAGCGTCTTGGTCAGCTCCGGTGCGGTGAAGCCTGCAAGCCCGGCCGGCAGGCCGCCCGTCATGCCGCCGAGCAACGTCACCATCACCGGCAGGCCCGCAGAGCTCTCCACATAGTCGAGCCATTCGTCGTGGATCGGGCGATCAGGGGTACCCGGCGCCGGCACGAGACGTCCGTCGCTATATTTCTGTTCCAGATAGCGCAGGATGGTGCCCGACTCCGCCAGCACGAGACCATCGTCGACGAGGATCGGGGCCTTGCCAAGCGGGTGGACCGCGCCGAGCGCGGCTGGCGCGCGGAAGTTCTCGTCGCGCTCATAAGACTTCAGTTCATAGTCGAGGCCAATCTCTTCGAGCAGCCAGAGCACCCGATCGACCGGGAGAAGTTCAAATGATGTAGGGTGATCATGGATGGGCGCCTCTTTGACTGTTGAGCTTGAACGCGTGGGGAGGAATGATGGCCCACGGTACGACGTGGTTATGCTATGGGGATAACGAAGCGAGAGGATGGCAGTTCAGTCGAAAGGTGCTTTCAACAATGCGTTGAAAAGCGCAGTGTGATGAAATTGGTTGCTATTTCACGGGAATCATGGTTTCAGCAAACCGGTGAAAACAGCGAACGGCATCGAACGGCGAGCGGCAGAGACGCTCAAGGCCTTCCTGGGGACCATACCCCAGCTGTCGCTCGCGCATATGACGTTCGTTGGCGAGCCCGGTCAGCCTGATACCATCGACATCATTGCCGACACCGAATTTGCGGGTCGGCCGATGCGGCTCGTGGTCGACGTCAAAGGCAACGGCCAGCCGCGCATGGCGCATCAGGCCGCCTACCAGCTTAAGCGCTACCTCGGCCAGAGCGGGCAGGAGGGCGTGCCGATGTTCATGGCGCCCTATCTCTCCGAGCAATCCCAGGCAGCCTGTCGCGAGGAGGGTATCGCCTATCTCGATTTCGAGGGAAATGCGCGCATCGCTTTCGATACCGTGTTCATCGATCGCCAAGTCGAGGGGAAGCCCGAACCGGAGCGCCGCGCGCTTCGCTCGCTGTTTAAGCCAAAGTCGGCCCGCATCTTGCGCGTGCTGCTCGATGAGCCGGCGCGGGCCTGGCGCGTGACCGAGCTTGCCGAGGCCGCCAAGGTCAGCCTGGGTCTCGTGAGCACGATCGGGACTGCGCTGCGGGATCGTGAATGGGCCGAGCAATCCGATCAGGGTCTTTACCTCGCAGACCCATCCGGTTTGCTGGATGAGTGGGCGCGCAACTACGAGCCGCCAAAGGGCGAGGAAGTGCGCCTCTACACCCATCTGCACGGCAAAGCGCTCACCGACCGGCTGCGCGATCTCGAAGGCGAGGAGGGCAGGGTGGCCCTGGCCTCGTTCAGCTCGGCCGACTGGTACGCCCCCTTCGTCCGCCAGAGCAGCAGCTACTTCTACGCCGACCAGAAGGGACTCGAAGCGCTCCAGACGCTGCTCAGCCTCAGTGCGCCTGCGAAGGGCGCCAATGTCATCGTTCGCGTGCCGGACGAGGACGGCGTGCTCGACGATGCGCGGCCGGCCGCCGCGGGCATCATCGCAACCAGCCCCGTTCAGACCTATCTCGATCTCATGGCTGGCGGCGAGCGCGGCGTTGAGGGAGCCGAGCACCTGAAAGACCAGCTTCTGCGGTGGCCTTCGTGACGAACGAGCCGCAATCCGCCGCCGACTATGACGACCGCACAAGCACGGCGGTTCGCTCGGTCCTGGTCGAGATCGGCCAGACGCTCGGCAGTTTCCGCGGCAAGTTCGCGGTCATCGGCGGCGCCGTGCCATGGCTGCTGCTCAAGGACAGCGAGATGCGCCATGTCGGCACGCTCGACATCGACCTCAGCCTCGACGCGCAGGCGCTGGCCGCGGGAGACGAATATGTCGCTCTCGTCGATGCGCTACGCGGGCAGGGCTATGCGGCGCGCAACACGCTCAAATATTTCCAGATGGTCCGGACCGTCCAGCCGAAGGACGATGGCCCGCCGATCGATATCATCGTCGATTTCCTGCGGCCTTATGACGACGTCCTCGAAAAGAACCGGCCGCCGCTCACCACCGAGTTCGCCACCCAGCGCGCATCCGGCGCGGATCTCGCCATCCATTTTCACGAGATGGTGGCGATCGAAGGCGACATGCCCAAGGGCGGCACCAACAAGGTGATGATCGCGGTCGCCTCGATCCCTGCGCTGCTCGCCATGAAGGGCTTCGCACTCGACGGGCGCTACAAGCAGAAGGACGCCTACGACATCTACTTCTCGATCCGGAATTATCCGGGCGGTATCGATGCGCTCGCAGGGGACTGCCGACCGCTGCTTGACCATCACAGCGGCCGGGACGGCTTCGCCCATATCGTGGCGAAGTTCGAAGACCCCGACGGCTATGGCGCGACGTGCGTGCGCAACTTCGTCGAGGGCTCCGACATCCTCGACGGCAGGACCGCGGACGAATGGCAGCAGGATGCCTTCGGGCAGGTCGATGCCTGGGCTCGCGCGATCGGTCTGCGATGACGCGCCAGGCTGCGAAACCATCATGAAGCTGATCCACACGGCGGACTGGCAGCTCGGCAAGCCTTATGGCCGCTTCGAACCTGATGTGCGCGCGGCGCTGACCGAGGCGCGCTTCGATGCGATCGATGCGATCGGCAAGGCGGCCACCCTCTACGGTGCCGATCATGTCCTCGTCGCTGGCGACGTATTCGACACCGAAGGCCCCGAGGATCGTACGATCGTGCAGGCGATATCGCGGATGGAGCGCCATTCCTGCCGCTGGTGGCTGCTCCCGGGCAACCATGACTTCGCCCGTAATGGCGGTCTATGGGATCGTGTGCGCCAGCGCGCGGGCGGCACCATCACCGTCCTCTCCGAACCGCAGCCCCACGAGATCGAGCCTGGCGTCTGGCTGTTGCCCGCGCCGCTCACGCACCGGCACAATCTCGATGATCCGACCGACCTGTTCGACGGCATGGCAACGCCTGGGGCGCGGCTGCGTCTCGGCGTGGCTCACGGGTCGATTCGAGATTTCGGGACGCAGGGCGAGACCAAGAACCAGATCGCACCCGACCGTGCCCGTAGATCCAACCTTGATTATCTCGCGCTTGGCGACTGGCATGGAACGCTGAAGGTCGACGCGCGCACTTGGTATTCGGGCACGCCTGAGACCGATCGCTTTCAGCGCGACGAGCCGGGCCACATCCTGCTGGTCGACGTCGACGAAGGCTGCGAGCCGACCGTCACCCCCATCCGCACCGGCCGTTTCCAATGGATCAGGCGCAGCTGGACCGTGAACGATCAGGCTGCGTTCGACGCGGAGTGCGACCAGATGCTGGCCTCGATCGACCCGCCGGCGACTCTTCTCGAACTATCGCTCGCCGGGATCACCAGTCTCACCGATCGGGTGGCGATGCTCGGCAGGCTCGAAAATGACGTCAGCCACCGCGTCCGCTATCTCGATGTTCGCGCCAGCGACCTCGTCGGGCGGCCGAGCGAAGATGATCTCGCGCAACTCGCAGTCGAAGGGATGCTTGGCGTTGCCGCTGCAAAACTCTCCGCCCGGATTGACGCTGGTGGACCTGAGGCAGCGGTCGCCAAACGAGCGCTCGAGCGTCTGTTCGTTGAATATAGCCGGGAGGAGAAGGCATGAGTCTGCGGCTCCGCCGGATCGCCGTCGACGGCTTCCGCAAGTTTCGCGAGCCGATGGCGATCGAGGGGCTGACCGATGGCCTCAACATCATCATCGAGCCCAACGAAACCGGCAAATCGACGTTGCTCGAAGCGCTTCGAGCGGCCTTTTTCGTGCGCCATGGGACCAAGAACCAGCTCGCCCAGTCTTTCGCGCCCTATGGCGAAGCGGTCGGGCCGGAGATCCAGGTGTCGTTCGAGGCCGACGGTGCACCGTGGACCGTCACCAAGCGGTTCCTGCGGGGCGCCACGATCGAGGTCACGGGACCACAGGGAAAGGCCCAGGGCGAAGAAGCCGAAGCCCGGCTCCATGCGCTTCTCGGGTCCGTCCGCGATACCAGTCAGAAGGGCGATGCCGGGACTTATGGCGCCTTGGGCCTGCTCTGGGTGGCGCAAATGGACGCTCTCGCGGTCACCGCACCCGGGCAAATCGTGCGCGATACGGTCAGGTCGACCCTGGAAGCAGAGGTCGGCTCGATCATGGGCGGCCCGGCTTACAAACGCGTGCGTACCCGGATCGACGAGCAGTTTGCCCGATACTGGTCGCCAACGGGTCAAAAGCGCGAGCGACAGAATGAGGTGCGGGAGCGGGTCGAGAGCGCTGAGACCGCTGCGCGAGATGCCGCTGACAGACTCGCTGGATTGGAGAAGACGTTCGCCGAACTGGAAGCCGCGCGCGCCAGGCTGAAGGTCGTTCAGCGGGAGATCGCCGACGACACGGATGTCCAAACGCGGAAGGACCTGGTCGCGTCCCTTGAGGTCGCGCGTGCGGCCGCACAGATCCTCGCGACCCGTCGCGCCGAGCACGAAGCTGTCAGCGCGAAGGGCAGGGGGCTCGAGGACCTTTCGGAGCGCCATCGCACAGCGACGGAAGCACGTGACAAGGCCAGCCTCGCTCTGGAGCATGCGCGTGCCAAGCGGACGGCGCTTGGCGAGGGACTGGCTACGGCCAAGCAGCGCCTCGTTGATGCGCGTGCAGCGCTTGAAAGCGCCCGGACGGCGCGTCAGGACGCGCGCGCCGCCCTCAGCGCTGGCGAGGATCGCGTGCGGGCTGCACGTCGTAAGACCGGGGTCGCGGTAGCGCGCAAACGGTATGCGGAGCTGGTCGAGCTTGAACGGCTCCAGAGCGAGGCCAAGATCCTCGCGGCCACATTGATCCCTGCAAAGACGATGGAATTGCTCGAGACGAATGAGCGAGCAATTGCCGAGGCGCGTGCAGCGCAGAGCGCCGGTGCGACGCGCATCGCGCTGACCGGCGACACTGCCGGCATCCTGATTGACGGAGAAGCCGCGGGTCCTGGAGAGCGGACCCTCACCGGGAGGACCCATTTCCGTATCGGTGGCGCTGAGCTGATCGTGATACCGGCCGCCGGCGCAGCCAGCGCCGAAGAGGCGTTATCGTCGGCTTTGAAGAAGCAGCAATCTGCGCTGGCGGATCTCGATGTTGCTGACCTCGCGGCGGCGCGCGCACGCAACGACGCTGCGCGGGATGCTGCGAGCGAACTGCGCACCATAGCGGCGCGGATCGAAGCGACGACGCCAGCCGACGAAAATATCGGGCTCGCCGCCGGCGCCGGTGCGCTCAAGCTCTTCATCGTCGAGCTCGCGGATGAAGCCGTCACGGGTGACGGCAATCTTCCCGATATCGCAGTCCTCACCACCGCATTGGAGTCGGCCGACACCGCGCTTGCGCGGGCCGAAGGCGCTCAGGATAGCGCGCTCGCCGCGCTTCGGCGTGCCGAGGAGGAGGATGCACCGCTTGCCACCGCCGAGGCGGGGGCCGCGAGCGATCTCGCCAACGCTACGGGTCAGATCACTGCGATCGAGAGCCGGCCGGAATTCCCGAGCCTGGCAGAGAATCTCGCTCGTGCCCGCGAGCAAACCGCCAAAGCGGCAGTGAAGCTGGAAGAGGCGACACGCGACGCGACCGCGCACGACGCTGGGGCGATCGCGCGGAAGATCGATACGGTTGATGCGCGGAGCAGGGCGGCGGGGGATGCGCGGACAAAGCTTGAGATGGAGATTGCCCGGTTTGAGGGGACGATCGAGAGCGAGGGGGGCAAGGGTCTTGCCGACCGTGAGGCAAGCGCCCGCGAGGAAGCTGAGGCCGCATGCGCGGCCGTGCAACGCGTCACCGAAGAGGCGGAAACCCTGAAGCTTCTGCGCGAAACGCTCGATGAGGCACGCGACGAGACGTCGGCCAAGTTCGTCGGCCCCGTTGCCAAGAGGGCAAAGCGGCACATCGAGCGCCTGCTGCCTGGCTGTGATCTGTCCTTCTCTGAGGACCTGATGCTCGATGCGGTGGTGCGGGGCGGGATCAGCGAAGGGTGCGGGGATCTGTCGCGCGGAACTCAGGAACAGCTGGCGGTACTGACCCGAATCGCGTTTGCGGACATGCTCCTTGAGCAAGGTCGGCCGGTGTCATTGATCCTCGACGATCCGCTGGTTTACGCCGATGATGCTCGGCTCGATCTGATGGTTGAGATACTGAGTGAGGCAGCAGAAAGGATGCAGGTGATTTTGCTCACGTGCCGCGATCGGGCGTTCCGACATGTGCAAGGCAATCGGATTTCACTCGCGCCATTAGAAACCTGATCAGAGATTGTCGCTGGCCAATCGCCCTTGCCGCCGTTCTTAAACACCCGTCGGGCCACGCTCCTAATGTCTCTGGCGTGTGAATAGGCGTCGAAACGGGACCCCCGCCAAAATGCCGCTAAGTCGTTGTAGCGGAAGACAGAAAAGAAACGTTCGGGGGGGGCGATAGGCGCCGATCGGGACCCTCTTAACCATCAGAATATCCAGCGTTTTCAGTTTCTTTTCTGCCAAATGACGGGGTTCCGTTTCGACGCCTATCCACAGTCCAGACTGTCATAGTCGATGGACCACTCGGAAGGGGGCAGCTCAAGACGGCTCTCGCGGATCTCAGCGTCGGTTGCGGGAGGAAGACGAATGGCCGAGCGTGCGGAGAGAGTCCGGCGAGAATCTCCATATCGTCTGGTGAAAACCTGTTGCGCTTGGAGGGTCGCAGCGCTCGCCAAAACGTAACTCTCAAATGCTTTTTTTACGCAGCCGATCCATGACATCGGCCAATGCGACCGGACTCACCTGCTGCTCGCGACTTTCCCGCTGCTCAAGGAAACTCGGCTGGCCAATTATCGATGGGAAGTACCGGCAGATGCTGCATGTCATCCAGGGTCATGTCCGTAGAGATCCCATCCTCCTGGAACACGAGGCGGGCAGGGTCGACCGCACGAAGTTCCTCGCCGATGCCGGCCAAACCTCCAACGCCGACAACCACGTACGCAAGCGCCTTGTCGCCGCAGCGAAGCATGCCGTCGACAACGGTACCAAGCGGGGTGCCGTCTCGAGCGATGATTTTATGCCCGACAAGCGCGCCGGCGGAGAACAATGTGGGGACGCGGGCTGCGGCGCTTTCGATCGTCGCGGCACGACTTCCGTCCTCATACCGCGCTTGTCGACCGAGCCATCGCCAGATGCCGACGACGTTGACCAGGGTCAGGAAGCCGTTGGTGAGCAGCAGGTTGTGCTGGCCCGTAGAGATGGCGACGATAGACCACCCGATCGAGCCCACCGTAAAGACGATGAAACCCCATCCCGTTACCCGGGTCCCAAGATTCGCGGCGGTCATCATGGCCGCAATCATCGTGGCCGCTGGCGCGATCCAACCTGCTATTTCTTCCATTCAAGATTCCTTCGAAGCATGCAATCCAGCCCTTTCAGAACGCCTACCGGTAAAGCGGTCGATCGCTGGCAAGATCGTTGCGGATGGTCGTCGCCGCTACGCCGCCTTCACCCATGGCGTGGCTGATCTGGTCGAGGCCCAGCACAACGTCTCCAGCCGCATAGAGACCCGAAACGGTAGTGCGCTGATGGCTGTCGACCGTAAGGCAGCCTTCCTCCGTTGCTTCGGCACCAACCGAAACTGCCAAGCCTGATCTGATATCGGATCCAAGAGCGGGGTATATGCTGTCGAACGTATGCCGGTTGCTCCCGATGCGCACACTCAAACGGCGGTCATCGAGATCGAACCGCCCCACGGGTCCGTCGACCACCTCCACCGCTGCGTCCTGAAGCTTCTTGCGCTGCTCGTCGGCAAGGTCGTGCCTGCCCATCGGCGCGATGAGTGTGATCTGCTTGCTGTAGGAGCGCAGGAACAGCGCTTCGTTCGTGCCCCGCTCGCCCGAGCCGATGACGCCGATCGTGCGATCCGTGACCTCGAAGCCATCGCAGACCGGGCAATAGCGCAGCGCACCGACGGCTAGCGCTTCGTCGTGCAGAGCATCGGTCATGTTCGGACGGCGGTTGATGATGCCTGTCGCAAGCAGGACGCTGCGCGCCTGAAGGCGGCTGCCGCTCATTTTCGCCGTGAAGACACCGGCTTCGAGCGTCAGCTGATCGATCCGACCAGGCACAATCTGCGCGCCGTAAAGCTCCGCCTGCTCCCGCATCCGTGCAAGCAACTCGGTGCCCGCGATGCCGGCGGGATAGCCGGCGTGATTCCTCGTCTTCGGGATCAGGGCTGCACGGCTCTTCCCCTCATCGACAACGACCACCGAGAGATGAAACCGCGCGAGATAGATCGCAGCGGTCAGCCCTGCGGGACCACCGCCGATGACGAGGCAGTCCATCATCGGCGCCCCTGCAAGGTCACGTGCATCAACAGTCGGCAAGCATCACCCCTTCGTCTGCTTTGGCTGAGCTCGCTCGATCGCCGCTGCGGCGCGTCAACCGACCAAGATCGAACACACATGCGGCGGCTCGACCAAGCCGCCTGTGAGCGGGCTCAACGCTCTGGAACTTAACGGGTGCCATCATTCGCCTGCGTCGAGGTTAGCTTGTCTGAGAGGTAGCCCAGGCACTATGACAACCGCCAGTGCGCGATACGGCGAGCAGAAGGACGAGGTATGGCTTTCGGGCTCGTAATCCCCATGGCTGCTCTGGTTCTGCAGTCGGCTACCATACCTCTAGCAGGCGGGTCCGCAGTTGCCGTCGAGGATGCCAAGGCCCTTCTTCTCGGGGTGACACCGGCATCGCCGACCCTCGACATTCCGCGCGGATCGGGGAAGGGGAACGTGTGCGCTACGTCCGATACTGCGAGGCGCCTGTATCCCGGTACCGGCATCGGTGCCGTGACGCGCGACAACCCCTTCATGCCCTACCCGGAACTGAATGGAGGAGCTTGTTCGATTTACTCCCACACCGCGCCGATACGGGGACCGCTCCCCCAGCAGGCGGCATTCGGCACGTGCAGCATATCCTATCGGATTGAGGATCGGCGCCGAGTGATTGATATCGCTCCACGATCGGCTTCCGGCGGCGATCGCTTCGTCCTGAGTGAGTGTTTTTACCGCGTCGCCTTGTATCTCGAAGGGTATCGAGGCGCGCTGCAACTGCCTACCCATCGGCTGTTCACCAGCACGCGGCAGGGCTTCTGGGCAGGACAGGTCCAGTTCGTTGGACCCATGGCGACCATGACACCGGCGAGGCTTTCCATTCTCTGTCCCGATCTCAAGGCCCTGTACTATCGAGACGATTTCGCCGAGCAGGCAATGCGCCGATGCGTTCCGACCACTGGCAACGACGGCGCTTCGGACGTGCCGCTAAACGGACCGACCGCTAGCCACGTTCTCCGTGTCGATCAGCTGCTTTACAATCCCGACGCCTAAGCGGCTATTAGCAGAGACCTTTCACCCGGGTTGCCGAAGCTCCTCACACCCCGTGTGACCTAGCCGAACGCTTCCTCGGTGGAGCTATGCAGCGGTCGAAAAGAGCAGGATGATGAACGACATCACACGGCCGCAGGGCATTACCGACGGGCATTCTATCGAGCGCGCACTCGCCGAAAGCGAGGAGCGATTTCGCCAACTTGCGGCCGCTGTGGATCAGGTCTTCCATATCGCCGATCCGGCTGCAGGTCGGCTTCTTTATGTCTCGCCTGCCTACGAACGTATTTGGGGTTGCTCCCCCGCGCCGCTCTTTCAGGACCTAAGTTCGTTTCTCGACGCCGTTCACCCGGACGACCGAACGCGCGTGGAGGTTGAACAGGCGCAGCCGCTCACTGCGGATGGCACCGACATCGAATATCGCATCGTGCGACCGGACGGGACCATTCGATGGATCCGCGACAGGGTGTTTCCGGTCGACGCCGGGGGCGATACGCCCGGGCGATTTGCGGGCATCGCTGAGGATGTCACCGAACGGCACGACGCGGACGCGCGCTTGCGCGAGAGCGAAGCGCGCTTCGAGGCGATCACCAACTCGATCGACCAGATGATCTGGTCGACCCGACCCGACGGCTATCACGACTATTATAACGAGCGCTGGTACGAGTTCACGGGCGTGCCGCACGACTCCACCGACGGTGACGCCTGGAATGGCATGTTTCATCCCGACGATCGCGAGCGCGCGTGGGCAACATGGCGGCGCAGCCTGGCCACAGCGGAGCCCTACCATATCGAGTACCGCCTCCGGCACAGCTCCGGCGAATATCGCTGGGTCCTGGGCAGAGCACAGTGCATGCGCGATGTCGATGGCCGCATCACGCGATGGTTCGGCACCTGCACCGATATTCAGGAAATTGTCGAGGCACGCGAGCTACTTGCTCGGTCGCGAGCCGAGCTCGAAGCCGAGGTGGTTCAGCGCACGCGCGAGCGCAATCGCGCGTGGGAGATGAGCAGTGACCTGTTCGCGATCATGGGCCTGGACGGCACGCTGAAGGTGATCAACCCAGCTTGGACGACGACGCTCGGCTTCGACGAGGCAACGCTCCTCGGCCGCCCTTTTCCCGAGCAGGTCCATCCCGATGATCACGACGCGGTACGCGCAGCGGTCGAGCGACTTCGGCGTGGTGAGAGCATCGCTCGATTCGAGGATAGGCTGCGGCATGCCGACGGGTCGTGGCGCTGGATCACCTGGAGTCTCGTACCCGAAGGCGCAATATTCTACGCTGTCGGGCGTGATGTCACCGATGAAAAGAGGCGGACAGCCGAACTCGATGCGGCGCAGGAAGCGCTTCGCCAAGCCCAAAAGATGGAGGCCATGGGCCAGCTTACCGGCGGTGTGGCGCACGATTTCAACAATCTGCTAACGCCGATCGTCGGGGCACTCGATCTGCTTCAGCGTAAGGGGGTCGGCGGGGAGCGAGAGCAACGGCTGATCCGAGGTGCTGTCCAGTCCGCAGAACGGGCCAAAACGCTGGTTCAGCGCCTGCTCGCCTTTGCGAGGCGTCAGCCGCTCCAGCCGGTCGCCGTCGATATTGCCAAACTCGTGACGGGCATGGCCGATCTTGTGGCGAGTACCACGGGTCCACAGATTAAGGTTGCAGTCGACGTCGAGGAGGAATTACCGGCCGCCAAAGCGGATCCGAATCAGCTGGAAATGGCGCTGCTGAATCTCGCCGTGAACGCGAGAGACGCCATGCCGGACGGGGGTACGTTGCGGATCAGTGCGTCGAAGGAAGACGTGCCGGAGGGATCGGCCTCACGCGTAAATCCTGGTCGTTATGTTCGACTCTCTGTGGCGGATACCGGCTCCGGCATGGATAAGGCGACGATCGCGCGGGCGACCGAGCCCTTCTTCTCGACGAAGGGGATCGGAAAGGGGACTGGGCTTGGTCTGTCGATGGTCCATGGCCTCGCCTCGCAGCTCGGCGGGGCACTGACGATCAGCAGTCGGCCTGGACTTGGGACGAACGTCCAGCTCTGGCTCGTGCAGGCGGTAGAGACGACGAAGCTGCCATCGGTCCAGGAGCCCGCGCCGCTCGCGACGGGGCACGGAATTGCTCTGCTGGTCGACGATGAGGAACTAGTGCGACAAAGTACCGCCGACATGCTCGCGGACCTCGGCTATCAAACCATCGAGGCTGCCTCCGCAGAAGAGGCGCTTCGTTTGTTGGACAAGGGGTCTTACTTCGACTTCTTGATCACCGACCATCTCATGCCGGGGATGACGGGGGTCGATCTGGCGCGGGCTATGCGGCAGCAACGCCCGGGAATGCCCGTGCTACTCGTGTCCGGCTACGCCGCGGACGATGGCATCGCGCCCGACCTGCCGCGATTGACGAAGCCGTTTCGAAAGGATGAGCTTTGGGCCAGCCTTTCGGATGCATTGAAGTGGAGTTCGGTGTGACCAACGGCTGAAATGTAGGCTGATGGAGCTATCATGCTCCCGTTTGAGAATGCGGCGCCGCCACCGGCTTTGACTCCGGAGACTCGCGCTGGCGCAGGAAGATGGTGAGGACGACCAGGACGGCCGTCGAGAGGAATTCACTCTGCCAATTCTGGAACGACTCGAACCATAGTTGCGGGTCTACGAGATAGCCGAGCAGGGTGGGCGGGACTTCATGGTGGTCGATGGCCTCCTGCGCCGCCACACGCGCGCTCTGCGTCCAGTGGATCGTGAACGACACGAGAAACAGCAGGGTCAGCGCGATGCCGAGCGATCTTGAATAGATCGCCCGCGCCAGTCGGCCCTTGTGCAGGATCGGCGGTGCCTGCGGGGCCATCCCTTTCAGGCGGAGGTCCTGGTCGCGCGGCGGATCCTCCGGATCCTTCGACTCCGCCGATCCGCGCTGGATGAGAATGGCGGTAAGCAGGACGTAGGTTGCCATCTGGAGAAACTCGCTCTCCCAGTTCTCGAAGACCGTCGAGAGGAAGGCAGGGCCGCCCATGTAGCTGCCGAGCGTCACGGCAGAGCCGCCGTGACGCGCGAGATCTTCGTTCTCCACCCTCCAGCCGGTGAGCAGCTGGCCAAGGAGGCTGACTGCGAAGAGCACCATCAGCGCGATGGTCAAGCCGTTGTTTCGGAACGCTCGCCGCATGATTCACCTCCGCGATCAGAACAGGTCGTCGAGCGTAACGTTCCTTTGCAGGTCCTCTCGACGCGGACCCGCCGAGGGGAGCTGCCATCGCGGGTTGGATTGCTGCGTAAGCAGCAGCGCCTGAGTTCCACGCGAGACTACAACGCCCAATACCTCAGTATCGGATAGGTCGCTGGAACGTCCCGCCACGGCACTGGTTCGCCTTGTAATCAAGGGGATCACGGCAATGGCGAAGACGACCTCCAGCAGCGGCGCGAACGGGCGCGATGCCATCAGTCCATGGACGATCCCTCCGAGCGGCTGGAAGGAGGTCGTCCTGCGCAGCTGGAAGGAGGCCGGGCAGGACAATATCAGCCTGGTGGCCTCCGGCGTCGCCTTTTGCGGCGTCTTGGCACTGGTACCGTTGCTCGGCGCGGTCGTGCTCAGCTACGGCCTCGTTGCCACGCCCGCGACTGTGATCAGGAACGTCCAATCGCTCACCTCGGTGATGCCGGCGGACGCGGCCAAGCTGATCGGCGAGCAGCTCGCGAACGTCGTCACCACCTCCGGTGGCAAGAAGGGTTTCGGCCTCCTGATCGCGCTGGCGATCGCGCTCTACGGCGCGATGAAGGGCGCGTCGGCGATCATCACCTCGCTCAACATCGCCTATGATGAGGAAGAGACCCGCGGCTTCGTCCGGCTAAACCTCACGGCGCTTGCGATCACGGCGGGTGCCGTGCTCGTCGCCATTCTCGCAATCATCTCGATTGCCGCGATGGGCGGCCTGGAAACGCTGTTCCCTTCGGCGCCGGGCATCGTCCTCGTCGCCGGCAGGATCCTCTCCTACGCCGTCATGGCGGCGGTCGGCGCCGCGGCGGCGGCAACGCTCTATCGCTACGCGCCGAACCGCGACGAGGCGAAGTGGGTCTGGCTGACGCCGGGTTCGGTGCTTACGACGGTCCTGTGGCTGATCGTCACGCTGGGATTCGGTTTTTATGTCTCGAACTTCGGCAGCTACGACGCGACATATGGCTCCCTGGGCGCGGCGATCGTCCTCCTGACCTGGCTTTACCTGTCCGCCTACATTCTGTTGCTGGGCGCCGAGTTCAATTGCGAGCTCGAACGCCAGACTGCGCGCGATACAACCAAGGGCCCCGAGAAGGCGCTGGGAACACGCGGCGCCCATGCCGCGGACACGGTTGCCTCTGGCCCGGATGCCGAACCCAAGGCGGGTTCCGGCCCGCACGCGGCGGTGTCCGAGCAATCGTCGGCACAGCGGGTGGACGAGGGCTCGGCTTCGAGTACGGGATCAGCCTTGCGTGAGTATGCCGTCAGCCGCGCCACGGTGCGCGGCGCGCGTGTCGCGGGGATGGAGAAGGTTGGCATGCTGCCATCCATCCTCGCGACCGGCGGGCTCGTCATGCTTCGACGTAAGGCCCCGGCCGGCATTGCGCTCCTGGCGCTTGGTGGCGGTCTGAGCTGGCTGACCGGACGGAAGACGCGCTGAGGCCGAACCCCGGCGTGTGAGGGAATCGTCCGGACCTGATGAGATCGTTCTCAGGACGCGGCTGGACCGCAGTCCAGCTGATCGGTAGGCAGCCGAATGATTATCGCGAGCGACCTTGACAGCGCCGGCCTCGGGGCTGTTCTCAAGACGGCACTAGACGCCGTCGTGGTGATGCGGACCGATGGCACGATCGCCGGGTGGAACGACGTCGCGGAGCGCACCTTCGGCTGGTCGTTCGGCGATGCGCTCGGCCGAAGGATGAGCGACATGATCATCCCTGTGCGCTACCGGGACGCGCACGAACACGGCCTCGCCCACTACCTCGCAACGGGGGAGGGGCCGGTTCTGGACCGCCACCTCGAGATAGAGGCCCTGCACCGCGACGGCCACGAGCTTCCGATTGAGCTGTCGATCACGAGGACCGAGCAGTTTGGCGAACCCGTGTTCCTTGGCTTCCTGCGCGACATCACCGAGCGGCACGCCGCTGAGCGGCGTCAGGCACTCCTCGTGGGCGAGCTCAACCACCGGGTGAAGAATTTGCTTGGCGTCGTATCGGGGATCGCCCACCAGACCATCAAGGCCAGCCGGTCGCTCGAGGAGTTCGGTCCCGCGTTCACGGGGCGGCTCCAATCGCTCGGGCGTGCGCACGAGATCCTCACCGATGGCGCGTGGGAACGGGCGTCGCTCGCCGCCCTCGTCAACGCGCTGCTCGGCCCCTACCTCGATGCCGGCGATAAGCGGATGTCGGTCTCCGGGCCTCAGCTGATGTTGAGCCCTCGCCATTTCCTGAGCCTTAGCATGATCCTGCACGAGTTGATAACCAATTCCGTGAAATATGGCGCGTTATCGACCGAGGGCTGCAGGGTGACTGTGATCTGGGGAACAGACGGGAGCGGCGACACGTGGTTGAGTTGGATCGAGAGCGGACTTTCAAATGTTGAAGCCCCTCATCGGGAAGGGTTCGGATCGCGTATGATCGCACTCAGCGTCAAACATGAGCTGCGCGGGCATAGCACCCGTGAGTGGCTGTCTGGCGGAATGGCATTCCGTCTCACCTTCCCCTCGGAGGCGATCGGGTGACTGGCCGCATGGGAAGCAGTCTGCAGTCCGCGAGCGACCGTCGGCCCCCTGCGGCCGAGCCGCTGGACGGAACTGGGCGGACCGCCAGGGTAGACATGCAGGCTCGCATCCTGATCGTCGAGGACGAGGTTATGATCGCCTGGATGATCGAGAGCCTGCTGGAGGAGATGGGCTTCGATACAATCGAGATCGCTGCGAGCGACGACGATGCGTTCGCTGCCGTCGCGAGAGAGCGTCCGGCCCTGATCGTATCTGACATCAATCTCGGCTGCGGGCTCGATGGGATCGCCGTGGCCGAGCGTATCAACGCCGATGGCGTCGTGCCGGTCCTGTTCGTCAGTGGTTACGCCGACGATAAGGCGCGGCTGAGGATCGAGACGCAATTCGCCGCCGCCAGTTTGCTTCGCAAGCCGATCGACCATTCACTTCTGCGCGGCGCGGTTATGGCGGCACTGAGTGGACCCGCTCGCCATTAAGATGAGATCGGCGCGTACCGAGGCGCTTGAGGTCAAGCGACCAGCCTGTCCTTTAGGGTCTTGCCGGGAACGAATGCGAGCTTCTTACCGGCCTTGATCGTCATCACAGCACCGGTAGCCGGGTTCCGACCTTCGCGAGCCGCCGTCGCCTTGACCTTGAACTTGCCGAACCCGTGCAAAGACACTTCCTCTCCGGCCATTGCCGCCTCGATAATCGCGTCCAGAACGCTTTCTATGATCTTCTTGGCCTCTGGCTTGCCTAAGCCGTGCGAGCTCGCGATCCGGTCCGTCAACTGGCTGCTGTTCATTCGCTCTTCCCTGATCAATCGGCTTAATGGCGCGCCCTACCAATCGAGTGACGCCGGTAGATTAAGCTACCGGCGGTCGCCCTTAAACGTTCGTGCGCGACGTAGAAATATCCGCGTCACTGCCGCTTGAAAAATGGGTATGGACACTGTCCCTGCCGGCGCTGACGGCTTCGCCGGCGACTTCCTTGACGGCACCGGCCAGCGCGCCGCTCTTCAAGTCCGCAACCATCTCGCCGATCGGTCGGTCCCCGCTGAGGCCATGCGCCTGCGCGCTATCCTTGACCGCACCGATTGCCTCCGACGCGACGCGTGCACCGCGGTCGACGACATCCTGAGCCAGGTCGCGGCCGGCGGTCCGCAGCTTGTCGGCCGTAGCGCCGAGCGCGCGCTCTTCCTCATCGCTGGTTGGGATCAGCGATCCCGCGACCATCCCGACCACAGCGGCGATTGCCCCCAATACGATCGGGTTGCTCGTCGCTGAAGCGAGTGTCTCACGAGTAGATTGTGCCATCGATTCCATTCCTTCCTGAACCGCGACGCCACCGCGCTGGGCATTATCGCTAAGGCGAGTGGCGCCATGCGAAGCGCTGGCGGATAGATCGTGTGCCGTTTCGCGCACGCTCTGCGCGGCTGACGCCATCGCGTCCTTGATGCGCTGCCCGTAGGTGGAGGCTGTATCGGACGCGTCCCGGGCGATCCCAAGCACCTTGCCACGGGCGTCATCGATGCGACCGGAATAGGCGTCCGGATGCTCGTCTTGCTGCCGCATCACACCGGCTTCGGCCGTGCGTAGGCGCGTCGCAAGATCCGGCTCGCGTGTGACCCTCGCCGGCGTTTGGGAGGTTCGAGCATTCGATACCATCAGCCAGGCCAACCCGATCCCGGTCAACGCTGCGGGCAGGGGGTTGGCCTTGAGCTTGCCAAGCACGTCCTGGGTGAAATCCGCGCCGTCGCCGCCCTTGAAGTAGGCGAAGGCGTCGTTGACGAGCTGCCCCGGCGAAAGCCGGTCCTGGAGCTCGTCGAGGCGGTTATCCATGCGCGCCCGTGTTCTCGCCAGATCGCGCTCGATCTGGTCGGTCTCGGTCGTTTCCGACATTACATATGCTCCTTAAGAATGCGGGCGTCCTTGCTGAGGCTCGCCGTCGTTCGATCAGGGGTGATGTTCTTCAGCGACAGCTTGGCGAGGCCGCCGCGGGCGATCAGGCCGCCGACGAAGACGATCACGGCACCAACGATCAGTAGAGCCGCCCAAGCCGGAATCCACATGGCGAGGATCGCCGCGCCACCCTCGAGCAGCACAACGAGGCCGGCGAATGCCACCACCGCCCCGCCGATGAGCGAAATGCCGCCGCCAAGCAGACCGTGGAGCTTCTGATCGAACTCGGCGCGGGCGAGCGCCAGCTCACCCTTGACCAAGTCCTGGACATCGCCGGCAAGACCGCTGGCGATCTGGCCGAGGCTGTGAGGCGCTCCCGGATCAGCGCTGCTCATGGCCGACCTCCGGCAGTGTCGGCAGGGCGTCGCGCGGCACGTCGGCCGCGACGATCTTGCCGAAACGAGCAAGGCCGAAGCCGGCGGCCAAAATCGCGCCGATGAACACCGCCCGCTGCCGGCGTGCGAAGGTCTGCACCTGGCCGAGCAGGGCGGTCAGGTCATTCTCGCGGAGGGACGTGGCAAGCGTCGAAAGCTCGGCCGCACCACGCTCGACGGCGCCCGCAAGCCAGTCCTGTTTACCCTGCAGCTGCTCTCCCGACCGGTGAACGCTCTCGGCAAGGCTGTCGATCTGGTCGGCAAGATCGGCCTTCTGCCCTTCCACAGCGCTGAAGGCCTTGTCCTTGACCTGGCCGACCAGCAACGAGGCTTTATCGGCGGCTTCGCCAGCAACCTCTTTGGCCTGTCCTGCGACATCGCTGCCGGCGCCGATCGAACGGTCAACCGGCGGCGGGGCGCTTTGCGACGACGGTGCAAATTGACCGCCGGTGGGGGTGCTAGAAGCCATCGGGTCGTTCATCATTCTCTCCTGTCGATCGGTTGCTGCTGATGAGCTGGTTAGAGGCCGCCCGCGACGAGGCCGCACCGAACGCCGGCGCCGGCGACGGCAAGCGGTACAGCCGGGTCCTTCAATTCGACGGCTACCCGCATGAGGTCGCTGGCGGTCAGGTGCGCAGGATCGCTATCGTTGGTGCGGTAAGCCTTGGCGGCACGACCGAGCTGCTGAAGCTGATTAATCGACAAGTGCGAAGATAGGTCGGAGCCGACGCAATCGGCACGCTGCGCCTCGAGGCCGTACCGCGTCAGCGCCGTGGAAATCTGAGTAGAGGGAGTGGCGCAGCCCGTGAGGAGCGTCACGGCAATGCCGGTAGCAAAAGCTGTCTGCCACCGGCGCTGGATCACAGCAGCTTTCATTTGCCGCGGATCGCATCGGCCTGCTGGTCGAGCGCCTTTCCGGTCTGCTTCGCGTCCTTCCGGAGCGCCGCCGCTTGCTGCTCCAGCCCATCGGCGCGCTGGTCGGCCACGGTCCGGACCTCGTCCGCACGATCTTCAGCAGCATCGGCCTGCGCTTCGATGGCGCGGCCTTGATCTCGTACAGCGCGATCCTGCACCTCGCCGAGCCGCTCACGGGAACCTTCACCGAGAGCATCGACGCTTGCATTGGCAGCTGCGTCAGCTTTTTCGCCCGCATTCTCGCGTGGGCCGTCGCACCCACCGAGAAGGCCGACCACGACTAACGCTGCCACGATGTGCAGCTGCGCTCTCACGACTGCGGACCTTGGGTCGGAGGCGTACCGGCACCGGGCCGGAGCGTGCTGCTCATTTGGGGCGGGATCTGCTCAGTCCCTGTCGAGCCGGCAAGCTTCTGAACCGTTCGGGCAGCAGCGTCACGACCGCCGAGCCCGAAAGCAAGGGCAAAGGCAACCGCGATGGCTCCTAGAAGTAGGCCGAACGCCAGATTGATGATGTCGTCGGCTAAACCCATGAAGCGCAGGCCGATCGCCGTGCCGAGTACGATGATCGCGACCTGGACGATCTTGGCGGTAAGCTCTGCATTTGCACCGCCGCTTGCCCGCACCACCGACGCGACGAGCTTGGCGATGGCGACGGCGGCGGCGATGATGACGGCACCGAAGATGACCGAGCCGAGCAACGTCAGGATCTCGGCCATCATCTGCGAGCCGTAAGCGAAGTTAAGCTGCCGGAACGCCTCCATCAGCCCGAAGATGACGATGGCCGCAAACACGGCATTGCCGATGAGCTTGGACGGGACAATTGCAGGAGTCGCCGGGGCACCGGCAGACGTCGCCGGAACACCCGGTGCAGGTGAGGTCGACGCGGAAGGGAAAATGCCGAGTGCCGCGATGGTCCGATCGAAGCCGGTGCTGCTGAGGAATTGTACGAGGAGCTGCGACGCGAAGCGGCCGATGACATAGGCTAGCGCCAGGATGATGGCGGCAGCGATCACGTGAGGAATGCTGTCGAGGATAATCCGCAGCATCGCCGTCGCGGGATCGGAGATGGCACGGATGTTGAGCTGATCGAGTGCAGCGATCGCGACGGGGATGATGATGAGCGCGAACACGATGCCGCCGACCATACGAGGGAGGGTGGTCGGATCGGCCTTGGCCATGCCGATGCGCTCCGCCATCTGCTCGGTGCGCGCGGCGGTCAGCACGGCTTCGATCGCCTTCTTGGCGACGCTCGCAACGATATAGCCGACGAAGAAGATCAGGCCAGCGCCGATGATCCGGGGAATGGCTGCACCAAAGCCGTTGAGCATGCGCCCGATCGGGCTGGTCGAAGCGGCAAGTCCGAGCGGCTGTGCGGCGAGCACGAGCGCGATCAGGATGATGATCCAGAAGGCGGCATCGCCGACCTGAGCACCGACGCTCTTGGGGTGTCGGCCGGCGGCTTCGGGCACACCCGAGTGGCGATGCGCGTGGCGCGCCAGCGGTGTCTTGTTGACGAGGGCGGCTACGCCCCACTTGGCAGCCTTGGCCACCAGATAGCCGATGAGTAGGATAACGGCGGCGGCAAGGATCCGCGGGCCCCACTCCTGGATGTAGAGAACGGCGGTGTCGCCGAAATTGCGCGTGCCGGCGATCATGCCGTCCGCGCTGACATAGTTCGGCTCCATCGCCGCTTCTCCCTGTTGATCGACGATAGAAAGCCTGCGCGGGCAACCGCCCGCGCAGGCCGCGCCTCTTTAGAGGGGCTTCTTGCCGGTGGTGCCGAACGTGCCGTCGGTGCGGGTCTCGACATCGGTGTCGCGGTCGATCTCGACATCCGTACGGCGTACGGTGTCGCTGACGTCCTCGACATTCTCGGTCGCGGTCTTCGAGACGACCACTTCCTCGACGACACGCGCGGTCTTGCCGACCACGGCTTCTTCGCCGGTGGCGGTCATGTCGATCGTGCGCTCGCGGAACGCATCGGAATCGGCAGCCGACAGCGGCTGATCGACCGTGCGACGCTCGACATTGATCTGCTCGTTGCGCAAGCGGATCTGCTCATGAACCGGCTTCTCGGTCACATAGGAGCGGACGCGGACACCGCCGCGGTTCACGTCCCGCTTGCCGACGACGAGCTGCTCCTCGACGATCGGGATCACTTCTTCACGCTCGCCGAGATCGGTGCGATCCGTGCGATCGGTCCCGCTCATCGCGCTGAGGCCGGCACCCGCGCCGGCGTAATCCCAGCCCGACGACTTCCACTGGCTCGAACGATCGTCGATATCGACGGTGTTGGCGCCCTCGAGCACCTTGACCGCCTCGTCGACGCAATCGTCATCGACATCTGCGGTCAGCAGCACGCCGCCGCGGCGGACGCCTTCCTCATAGGTGTGGCGGTCCTCGTCGGGAACGAAGGCATTCTTAATCGAGTCCCAGAAGCCGCGATCCTGATGCGTCGAATAGCCGCTATCCTTGTAGCCGGTGCTCGACTTGTCGTGGAGATGGACATGGTCGGCATCGACGCGGGCGCTCTTGAGGCGAGCCTTGGCAGCCTCGGCATCGGCTCGGTTGTCGAACAGGGCAGTGATGGTGCTGGACATGGTCTTCACTCCTTGGGGGACTTGTAATGGATCAGCGCGCCGTGACGACGAGCTCGGTGCGACGGTTCTCGAAGCGGCCACCGGCGGTCGCATTCGTGTCGACAGGGTCGGTCTCACCGCCCGAGACGGTCTCGACCCGGCTGGCATCGACGCCCTTGGCGACCAGCGCATTCCTGACGCTGTCAGCACGGGCCTTGCCGAGCGCCATGTTGGCGGCATCGTTGCCACGCGCATCGGCGTAGCCGGCAATGCGGATCTTGGCGGACGGGTATTTGCCGAGTGTCGTCGCAACTTCGTTGACCTCGGCGGCGTCAGCGGCACGAATGTCGCTCTTGGCGGCGTCAAAATTCAGCTTCTCGAAGGTAAAAGTCCGGGGGAGCGCCTCGGTACCGGCGAGATAAGTGCCGAGACCGGACGTACCGACAAGCGCGTCCGACGCACCGGCGTTGGGCGTAGCAGCCACGACTTCGTTCGCTGCCGGCGCCGGCGTCGGCGCAACAGCGACGGGTTCCTCGCGATTACAACGGCTCAGCGCGAACAGGAGGGAAAGCAAGCCTAGCCCGAGCAGTAGCCAAGGCAGCCAGTTGAACTTCTTGTCCTTCTCGATGTGGATGTGGCTCGGTGCCCCATCCTTATGGTCGTTCGGTCCTGCCATGTGACTTCCTCCTGTTATTACGGCTGGGCGCTGTCTTGCTCGACGACGGCGTGCATCGTCTTGAGCGTGGTCGGGATGTGTACGTCGTCGACGTGAGCAACGCGGCGGACCACGAGTTCTTCGATGACGAATAGGCGCTTCTCCACGATCAGCCGCTCTTCGACGACGGACACGATCAACGTGTCGCCGTCCTCGTAAGGAGCAGGAGCCACCGCCACCTCGCGCTCGACTTTCCGCCGTTCGACTAGCAGCTCTTCGCGAGCGAGCCGGGCCACCACGTCGGTGGGCTTCTCCTCGACCACCGTTCGGACGCTGACACGATCGGTTTCGACCTCGCGGGTCGAGACTGTCGCGAACTCTTGAACGATCGGGATAACGGTCCCGTGTTCGTTGATTTCACTCACATCGCTTCCACTTCATGACCCTCAACGTCGAGTGCGCATTGCACATTAATCGATCTCGGTGCCCGTGCCGAGTGTATCGTAGGATGCAGAAACAGGGGAACGTCTGCTAAGTTCCGAAGGTTTTACCTGGTGTTTTTCGTTTTGTAAGTTTTGTTCACGTAACCGGAAGCGCATCTTAATGTAGGTTTGCATTAGTCGAGGCCGCTCATAGAAACGCGGGGATGGAGATCATGATGGGCGCGACGGCGCTGGAACGATGGCCGATTACGAACGGCCTGTTGGAACGCGTGCCGACGCATGAGCAGGCAGCGCTGATACCGTTTTGCGAGCTAGTCGATCTTCGTGTCGGCAAAATCCTTTACGAGCCCGGTGATCCGCTGACCCATGTCTATTTTCCCTTATCCGGCATGGTCTCGCTTGTTGCAGTCATGCACGACGGACGTGCCGTGGAGACGATGACGATCGGCCGAGAGGGAGTTGTGGCTACCTCTGCCAGCGGGTATGTCGACCCAGCCTTCACACGCTTTCTCGTCCAGGTGCCGGGTAAGGCGGTACGCGTGACGGCTCAGGGCTTTGAGGACATGGTCGATGCAAGCATCGGATTATGCTCTGCGGTTTCGCGCTATCGGGAAGTACTATTGCGTACGACGCTGCAGATCGTCGCCTGCAACGCAATCCATAGCGTTCGTCAACGCTGTGCGCGCTGGATCCTGACTACGCACGATCGCAGCGGAACGGACTTGCTACCGCTAACCCAGGCGGAGCTTGCCGAGATGCTCGGCGTCAAGCGTAATGCGATCAGCATTACCATCCGGGAGTTGGTCCGCCTGGGAGTAGTCAAAAACACTCGCAGCCTCCTCCAGGTCGTCAACCGGGCCGATCTGAACTTCATCGCCTGCGAATGCTACAGTCTTGTCTACGGGGAACAGGCACGCTTGCTGACGGATGGCCCCAGCCCCGAGTGCAATGACTGAGCTGCCTATATTGCAGGGGGGGTGTCGGACAGCATGGGTTCCCCTGAGCCACGTAGGGTGGCCGCTGGACGCTCGGCGCAGGTGTAAGTCGTGATGACGAGGAGCGCGATCACCGCCGCCAGGACCAGGAAAAGCATGATACGGGCAGAGCGTGTCGGCTTGTCCGAGGGTTCTTTGTCGCTCATAATTCAGCTCCTCCTGCACGGGCAGGCGACGTGAATAACCTGCGCCTTATGCGAGTCAAAGTTTTCACCCAAGCGGACACGCTGAACGGCCACTTACGAGGAAGTTGTTGGACGCGAGTAGATCACCACTGCGGGTCGGTCGGCTGCAGCGATGATTGGCGCCCAGGTTTCAAATGGAACGGCATCTGAAAGCTGGGTCTGCATCGCTGTGACCACTGACGCCCACCCCGGATGTCTTTCGGTGCAAAGAGCCATCCGGCCGCAGGTCAGTCACGGATACTCCGCCGATCGATCACTAAGAGTGCGTTTGAGAAGGATTCCCAAAGCGGCTTTGGCGTGATTCATAGGGCGTCGGACCCACGATGCGAGCCGATGCCCGATGCCGAAGAGGAAGCCGCAAGCGAGGCGGCGCTACGACACTGACCTGACGGACATCCAGTGGGAGTTGATTGCGCCCTTGATCCCGGATGCGCGGGCTGGCGGCCGACCCCGGAAGGCCACGTCGCGCGAGCTGGTCGAAGCGATCCTCTACTTCCTGCGGGCGGGCGCCGCATGGCGACTGCTGCCGCATGACCTGCCGCCGTGGCAGACGGTCTACTACTATCTGCGTCGCTGGCAGGCGGAGGGCGTGTGGCAGCACGTCCATCATGCGCTCGTGCTCGCCGACCGCGAGCGCTGCGGCCGAGAAGCCTCGCCCTCGGCGGCGATCCTCGACAGCCAGTCCGTCCGCACCGCTGATCAAAAGGGGGCGAAAAGGGCTATGACGCGGGCAAGAAGATCACTGGACGCAAGCGCCACATCCTAACCGACACCGACGGCCGGCTGCTTACGGTTCGCGTTCATGCCGCCGATATCCAGGACCGTGACGGTGCCAAGCTGCCGCTCAAGGGCTCCCGCCAGCGCTTCCCCTTCGTCGCCCGCGTCTTCG
>NZ_VNIM01000110.1 GCF_007785815.1 Alterirhizorhabdus solaris
CCCCGCCGCCACCCACAGGAAGTCGAGCGCCGCCCCCGTGGCCGAAAAGCTGCCGGTCAGCGTGGCGGCCACCGCGAAGCGCAGGCACACGAGGCCCGAGGCATCGTTGAGCAGCGATTCGCCTTCGAGGATATGCATCATCCGCCGCGGGATCGGCACGCGCGCGGCGATGGCGGAGACCGCGATCGGATCAGTCGGCGAAACCACCGCCGCCAGCGCGAAGGCCACCGCCAGCGGCATCGCCGGGATCATCCAGTGGATGAAGAAGCCCATGCCCACCACGGTCAGCAGCACCAGCCCCAGCGCCAGCTCGGCGACGGTGGAGATATCCTTGAGCAGCTCGTCCTTGGGGATGCGCCAGCCGTCGAGGAACAGCAGGGGCGGCAGGAACAGCAGCAGGAACAGCTCCGGGTCCAGCTCCACCCGCAACCCCGCGACGAGGCCGACGACCGCACCGAGCGCGATCTGCACCAGCGGCGCGGGGATGGCGACGGGCAGCGCGCGGGCGATACCGCCGCTCACCACCACCGCCACCAGCAGGATCAGGACGACCGAAACCGTTTCCAAACCGACACTCCATCCGGCCGGCCCGGCGCGGGTGGCCTCTGTCGGGCGTTCTTACCCGCTGAGCCGGCAGCGGCAAGCGCGGGCGGCAGAGTCACAGTCGGCGACGAGCGCGCTGGCCGGCGGCAGGCCCTCGATCCGCGCGACCCCGGTGGTGCTGTCGGAAGCCGGGCTTGCCGGGAGCGTGATCGTGAGCGGCAGGCCGTTCCTGTCGTCGACGCGCCACACGACGCGGCTTGTTCGCAGCAACGCTCGACCGGCCGTCACTCCGCTTCGCTCGTATCGTGCCCTCCGAAGATCCTCCTCAGGAACCGGGAATGCCTTCGTCGAACGGCGAGAGATCGAAGGCGAACGTCGGGTGGAACGGACCGGGGATGATATGCCCCGGCCGATCGCGATATTCGGTAGAGGTCAGCAGCACCTGCAGCGCCATGCCGGCAAGATCGCGGAGCGGCGGCAACGCCTGCCAGTCCGCGATCATCGACGCTTCGGCGGGCCGCAGCAGCAGGGTGCGGTAGGCCGCGTCCAGCACGCCGGCGACACCGTGGCGTTGCAGCGTCGCCAGGGCGAACGGATGGATGGCGCCGGCCTCGTCGCAGGCCTCCCCCTGCTGCGCCTCGGCGATCAGGCCTGCCACCGAAAGCGGCGCGGGGAGTGCTGCCGGCAGCGCGGGGGAGGGCACCGCCACCTCCAGCAGCACCGCGCCGCTGGTGACGCACACCAGCCGCGCGCGGTCGGCGAGGGCGGCGGCAAGGTCCAACCCGTCCACCACGATACCGCACCAGCCGAGCCGTATTCCCGCCGCCGCTGCGTCTGCCGAGAAACGGGTGGCGCGTGCGATGGCGATCACCTCGCCGTCCGCCTCCAGCCGCACCGCGCACGGCAAACGGCCGGCGGCGGGGGCGGCGTGCCCGGCGATGCGGTTGCCCTCCACCGCCAGCACGAACGCCGCAACGGGCGCACAGCCTTTCACCGCGCCGCCACCCAGCGCGCGATCGGCGGATAGGTACGTGTGGCCGATGCCTCCTCGGCGCGGTCGATCAACGTGGCGAGCGACGGGCGCGGCATCGTCGGCGCCCGCCGCTCCGCTTCATCCAGCGCGCGGGCGAAATCGTCCGGGTCGAGCGGATCGAACAGGATGCTCGCCCCGGGCGCCACCTCCGGCAGGGAGGACGTGTTCGAGCAGACGGTGAGCCGGCCCAGCACCGCCGCCTCCAGCACCGGCAGGCCATAGCCCTCGAAGAACGAAGGGTAGATGCAGAAGGCGGCGTTCAGCATCAGCGCCAATTTTTCCCGCTCGTCGACGAAGCCGGCGAACACCACCCGGTCCGCCGCCACGCCGCCGGCCGCCGCCAGCAGGCGCGCCTTTTCATCGAGCCAGCCATCGCAACCGATGAAGACGATGCGGTAACGCGCCGCGAAACCGGGGTCGCGCGCGAGGTGGGCGAGCACCAGCGCGCCGTTCTTGCGCGGCTCCAGCGTGCCGACGATCACGACATACGGCTCGCACGGCGGCATGTGGCGGGCGGCTGACAGGTCCACCGGGTCGAAGCGGACCCCCGGCGTGACGAGCGACATGCGCCCGGCCGGCACGCCGAAATAGGCGGTCACGTCGGCCTGCGTGGCGCGCGAGATGCAGAACAGGTGATCGCTGCCGGCGATGTCGGCGCGGATATTGTCGGTGAACCACGCGATCCCGGCCTCGTCGTGGAAGCGGGGCGTCAGCAGCGGGCTGAGATCGTACACGATCATCGCCTCGCGCCCGAAGAAGCCGCGCAGGGGTTTGATGTTGGTGAACACGCCCGCCGCGCGATCGGCCAGCGCGCGGGGTATTTCCCCCTGCTCCCACGCCAGCGTGGCGAGTGCGTTGCGCGCGACCGCGCCCGAGCGGCGATCGAGCAGCGCCGTCATCATCGGCCCCGGCACGGCGATGGTGCCGATCATGAACGACCAGTCGATCTCCGGGTCATGCAGCGCCGCCTCGGCCAGCCCGGCGACGACGGCGGGAATGCCCGTCCAGTGGTCGCCCAGCAGCGCACCCACCTCCATCACGGCCTCAGGCAAGCGCGGTTACCGGCGCGATGCGGGCGATCAGATCGTGCAGTACGGTCTCCAGCCGGGCGGTGCCGTAGTCGTTGCGCACGGTGGCGCAGGCGGCGGCCGAGCGCGCGGCATAGTCCGCCTCGCCGAGCGCCGCGGCTTCCGCCAGCGCCATGCGGACGTCGGCGGCCTCGACGAAATGGGTGGCCAGCCCGGTCATGCCGTAGCGTCGCGACAGTCGCATCCCGAACGGCTGGCGGGTGGAGCGGATCGGCACCGCATTGTCCGGCCGGATATAGTCGGCCATCGCGGTGTGATCGACCGAGACGGGCACCGCCCCGCGCGCCATCGCCTCCAGCAGCGGCAGGTTCTGCCCCTCGGCGTGCGAGGTGCAGAGGTAGAAGGCGCCGGCATCGTAGAGCTGCTCCATCTCCGTCCGGGTGAGGACGTCGTCGGTGATCCACACCCGGTCGCTCACCAGCATGCGGGGGTGCGCGCCGGGTTCCGCGATCTGCTCGTGGAGCAGGACGTGGTTGATCGACACCCCGCGATGCGGTGTCGATGCCTTCACCAGCAGCACCGCATCGGGATGGGTCTGGCTGAACGCGACGAAGCCCTCCAGCATCGGGCGCAACTGCTTGCGGTGATCGTGGACGTTCAGCACCGTGACGAACAGCGTCGCCCGCCCGCGACGCCGCCCGGCGAGGATCTGCGGCAACGATCGTCGCTGCTCCCCGGCGAGGCGATCGACGGCCGCCTGGTCGTTCGGCAGCACGGCGAGGGGATGCCAGTCGATCGCCGCCAGCCCCTGCGCCAGCGCGTCCAGCCTCGCCGCATCGGGCGCGGCGGGGCGTGGCGTGGCGTGGGTCTCGTCGGGGATGGGGCGGGCACCGTGCGCACCGGCACCGAAACCGACCGCGCCACCGCCGCCGCACCGTGGCGCGAAGGCAGCCACAGTTCGTCCGCGCGGGACAGCATCGTCGCCTGATCGGCGAAGGCGTGCGGACCGGGCTGCTCGGCGGGCGTGCGCAACCGGTCGAACTCCCAGGCGAAGCACGCGACGTTGTATGCGCCCTTCAGCAGTCGAAGCTGCTCGGGCGGGTAGAAGCCGAGGTGGATGTCACACGCTGCATCCGATCGGTCGCGGATATCGGCGATATATTCGGGGTAGTGGACCAGCGTGCAGGGCAGGCCGACGCGGGTAATGGCCGCGTGGAAATTGCGCATCGCGAAGCCATAGGAATAGTCGCTCGTCCCGATGCTGCCCGCCATGCCGGCGCGGTCCTGCTCGTCGGGCGGCTGGCGGCCGGCGGAAAGGTGGAAGCGTACCCCGCGCCGGACCCGGACCGGCACCGGTGTCGCGACAGGCCGGGGCGGGATGCCTCGCACCATGCGCGCATGGCTCCACGCCCCTTCGGCGCGGGCGACGAAGCCGAGCGCGTGGAGCGCATCGCCATAGCCCTGCCACACGCCGGCATCCGCATGTCCTGCGGCGATCCGCCGCCGCAGCATCGGCGCGGCCAGTGCGGGATCGGCCGGCACCGGGTCGGGATCGAGCGCATAGGCCCGTGCGAACGGATCGGCCTCAGCCACGCGGCAAGGCCCGGGGGGCGGGCGCCGGTGCGGATGATGTCCCTCTCATCCGGCGCAGGGTGCGGGCCGGCCCCCGGCGCCGACAAGCCGAACCCCCTCCGGAATCGATCTATCCGACGATGCGGCTTAGGCAGACACGTCGATCTTCACCGTTCCGGTGTTACCGGCGGTCCCGATGGTGCCAGGCGCGGCGCTGTGGGTTGCAGGCGGGCTTCTGCGGGACGGCCGGCAGCCGACCTAGCCGCGTGTCACCACCCGCACGAACATATAGCCTTCGTTGCGCACGGTACGGATCAGTTCGTCCGATCCCTCGCACGCGGCCAGCTTGCGGCGCAGGCGGCTGATCTGCACGTCGATCGCGCGATCGTAATAATCTCGGTCCTCGCCGCGCGCATAATCGAGCAACTGGTCGCGTGTCAGCACCCGGCGCGGATGCTCCACGAAAGCGCGCATCAGGCGGAACTCGCCATCGGACAGGGTGATGACGGCATCGGCCGGGTCGTAGAGGAGGTGTACGTCCATCTCGATCCGCCAGCCGGCGAAGCGGAACGTGGCGGCGCTGTCCGCCGGGGCTTCGGCCACGGGATCGGGCGCCGCTTCGCCGCGCTCGCGCCGGCGCAGTACGGTGCGGATGCGGGCGAGCAGCTCGCGCGGGTTGCACGGCTTGGCGAGATAATCCTCCGCGCCCATCTCCAGCCCGACGATGCGATCGACGTCGGTGCCTACCGCCGACAGCATGATGACGGGCGGCCCGTCCGTCTTCTGCAGGCCGCGCAACGCCGTCAGCCCGTCCTCGCGCGGCATCATCACGTCCAGCACGATCAGGTCGTAGCGGTCTGCCCCCAGCTTCTCGCGCATCTCGATCGGGCTGCGCGCGGTGTCGGTACGGAAGCCGTGCCTGTCGAGGAAGGAGGACATCAGCGTGCGGATGCCCTCGTCGTCGTCGACGATCAGGATGCGGGTGGCGAGGTCCATGTGTGCGAGAATGGCGTGCATGGTGCGCTATTGCCAGCGCCGCGTGCCCGGCGAATGTCGGCTTTGTTGCGGGCGACGGTGGTGCGTACCGCAACAATCGTGACATGCGGCGGCAACCGGCAGGGCGCAGGCGCAACGCGGGGGGTCGCGATGGCGTGGCGGCGGGCGGGGTGGCATGATCGAACGATGACGGCAAAACGCTTCCCCGGGTGGCTGCGCGGCTGGCGCGGGCCACCGCTGGCCTTCCAGATTCTCGGCCTGCTGATCGGCGGGCTGGTGGTGGCGCAACTCGTCACGCTGTTCCTCACGATGCTGCTGCCACCCGCGCCGCCCTCGCAATATGGGCTGGACGATATCGCCGCGGTGCTGCGCGGCGCGCCGGCTACTGGCGATGGTGCGGCGCTGCAGCGGCTGGAGCAGGCCGGACCGCCCGATCTCTCCGGGCCGGGGTGGCTGGTGTCCGAACGATCCCGGCGCGAGCTGGCCGCGCTGGTCGGCGTCGGCGAAGGCGACGTGAGCCTCGCTTTCTATACGCCGCTCCCCTTCGCCGGCAGCGCGCTGCCCCCGCCGCGACCGCCGATGGCGGACGACGGGCCGATCGCGCGCGCGGATCCGATCGTTTTCTTCGTCGGCGAGGGCGGCGGGGCGCGGCTGTATCTGGCGCAGGCGCAAGCCTCTCCGCCGCCGGGCATCGCCCGCCCGGAAAGGATCGGGCCGCCGCGTGACGGTTTTCCGCCGGGCATGTCGCCGAACGCGATGCCAAACTGGCCGCGCGGCATCCCCCCGCCCCGGGGTGGCATGCGGGCGGGCGACGGCGCGTCGTTCGGCGGCAGCGGCAACACGCTGTACCGCATCGATCCCACCCCGCAGTCCGGCGGCGGCGTCTTCATCCCCGGCGACGGTGGCGCGGCGGTGCCGCCGCTGCTGCAAACGCCTGTCCGACCCCTGGGTCAGGAGCGGACGCAGCTGCCGTTCGGGGCCGGACGGGATGAAGGCATCGTGCCGGGGCAGGGCAACCTGCCGGGGCAAGGCAACCTGCCGGGGCAGGGGGGTGAATTCGGCCCATCGCGCAACGGGCCGTTCGGTGGCGCCATGCAGATGCCGCCATTGCGCGATGTGCGGCCGTTTGCACCGCCTGCCGACGCCGGCGTGCGCGTGCCCCCACCCGATGCTGTCGAGCGATCACCGCTCGCCGGGCGTGCGCCGCCGGTGCCGGCGCAACCGCAGCCGCCCGCCACGCCCGTCGTCGCCCCACCGTCCGCTGCGCCGGTAGCGGCCCCGGCGGCGGCGGCACCTTCCGTTCCCGATCCCACCGGCGAGGCGATCGCGGTGACGCCGCCGGCGCGCGGCCTGTTCGGTTTCGCCCCCGCGCCGTTCGTGGAGGGGGATTTCGTCGCCGCATTGCGGCTGGCGGACGGACGCTGGGCGGTGGTGCAGCCGGCGGACCAGCCGTTCCCGAACGCCTGGCAGCGGCGGCTGCTGCTGTGGTTCGCGGTGGCCTTCGCCATCGTCGCGCCGCTCGGCTGGCTGTTTGCGCGGCGGCTGGTGAAGCCGCTCGCCGGGTTCGCCGCCGCCGCCGAGCGACTCGGGCGCGATCCCGCCGCCACCACCGTTACGCTGGACGGGCCGGCCGAGATCGGCCGTGCCGCCCATGCCTTCAACCTGATGCAGGGGCGGCTGCGCAGCTTCGTCGACGATCGCACCGCGATGGTGGGCGCGATCAGCCACGATCTGCGGACCCCGCTCACCCGCCTGCGCTTCCGTATCGAGGATGTGCCCGACGACCAGCGCGAGGGAATGCTGGGCGAGGTGGCCGAGATGGAGGCGATGATTACCTCCGTGCTCGAGTTCATCCGCGGTGCTTCCACCCCCAATCTGCGCGAACGGCTGGACCTGCGCGCGCTGGTGGAAGACGTGGCCGAGGATGCGACGATGATCGGCAACGACGTGACGGTGGAGCGGGGCGAGCCGGCGATGGTTGAGGTGGATGTGCTCGGGATGCGGCGCGTGCTCGACAATCTGCTGGAGAATGCGGTGAAATACGGCGGCCGCGCCCGCGTGCGGCTGCGGACCGAGCCGGATGCGGCGGTGGCCGAGATCGTCGACGACGGTCCTGGCCTGCCCGATGACGAGCTGGAGCGGGTGTTCGAGCCGTTCTACCGCAGCGAGTCGGCGCGCTCGTCCGATCTGCGCGGCAGCGGACTGGGGCTGGCGGTCTGCCGCTCGATCGCCCGCGCGCATGGCGGCGACGTTCGCCTGATGCGCTCGCCCGAGGGATTCATCGCGCAGGTGCGGGTGCCACTGGCCTATGGCAGCGAGCGGGTAGCGCAGGGGACGCCGCCGGTTCGGCGCCCCCCGGCATTTACTTCATGAAGTCCGAGATCCCGGTGTTTGCCGGGATGTCGATGCCCGAGTGGGATCGGGCGGCAGGATTCGTGGGGAAAACCGCACGTCCGGGTCGATACCGGCGGTCCTGACGGAAAAGGCCCGGCCGCATCGCTGCGACCGGGCCTTTCGTGCCGCCGGAGCGGGAAGCTTACGCCAGCGAGGTGAGGTTCACCGCAGCGTACTTGCCGCGACGATCGACCTCCAGCTCGAACTCGAGCCGGTCGCCTTCGTTGAGGTTGGTCATACCCGCACGCTCAACGGCGGAGATGTGGACGAACGCATCGGGCTGCCCGTCATCGCGCTGAATGAAGCCGAAGCCCTTCATCGCGTTGAAGAACTTGACCGTGCCGCTGGCCTTTTCGCCGGTCAGCTGACGCTGCGGGCCACCGGCACCACCGGCGCCGCCACGGGGAGCACCTGGGCCGGCATCGCGATCACGCGGGGGACCACGTTCCTCGACCGGGAGCGGCTCGCCCTCGATCTTGAGATCGGTCGCCGAGACACGGCCGCCGCGATCGACGAGCGTGAATTCGAGCGGCTGCCCTTCGGCGAGGCCGGTGAAGCCGGCCTGCTCGACGGCCGAGATGTGGACGAACACGTCTTCGCCGCCGTCATCGCGCACGACGAAGCCGAAGCCCTTCTGCGCGTTGAAGAACTTAACGACGCCCTTGCCTTCGCCGATGACCTGGGCCGGCATGCCGCCGCCACGCGAACCGCCGCCGCCACCGAAGCCGCCGCCACCGCCGCCGCCACGACAACCGCCGCCGCCGCCGCCGCAGCGCGCGCCCCGCCGCACGCCGGGCACGTCGCGCCGGTTCCCCCGCCGTATCCTCGCGCGGGCAGCGGTAGCCGTGGCGCTGGCCGGCGGTGGCTGGGCTGCGAGTACGCTGGCGACCGACCGGCCGATGACGGCGGACCGCGAAACCATCGTCGACGAGGCGCTCGAATCGAACGAGGCGACGATGGTGCGGGTGGCGATGCGATCGCAGGTGGAGACGCCGACGTTCGATCCGGCCGAGATCGCCAGCGCCACCGCGATCCATCTCCCCCGCTTCCCCGCGGGCTGGCGGATCACCGACGTGCAGATCTATCCGTCCGATGCCGGCCCCGGCGTCCAGATCGCCATCCGCACCGAGCAGGGCAAGGCGCTGACCCTGCTCGCGTTGCGCTCGGGCGTGCTCGCGGGCCTCGACGGCGCGATGCCCCGGCTGGAACGGCACGGCGTGCAGAGCGTGGCTTACTGGAACGACGGCGCGGCCGATATCGCGCTCGTCTCGCGCGAATCGACGGACGTTCTCGGCCGGCTCGCCACCCAGCTCGCCCCGGTGACGCAGGGCCGGGTGGCCGAACCCCGCTAGCCTCGCGCGGCCTCGCCGCCCGCACCGCCCGCACGCTGCCGCTCGTGGTGGCGGATCACCTCGTCGATGATGAAGCGCAGGAACGCCTCCGAAAAATCGGGATCGAGATTGGCGGATCTGGCCAGCGAGCGGAGCCGCTCGATCTGCGCGGCCTCGCGCCCCGGATCGGCGGGCGGCAGCCCGGCGGTGGCCTTGTAGCGGCCCACCGCCTGCGTCACCTTGAAGCGTTCGGCCAGCAGGAACACCAGCGCGGCATCGATATTGTCGATGCTCTCGCGGTAGCCCTTCAGCGTTTCGTCGGTCATTCCGGTCTTGTCCTTCTCGCTCGCGCGCCTTTTCACGGGGGAAGCCCCGCTGCGCAAGCCCGCAACGCTTGCCTTTGGCGGCGCTTGACGCCACATCGCCGGGATGGTCGCCACCGTCACCCCGCTTCACCGCGAGACACCCGCCTCGCTCGATCCGATCATGGCGCTGGTTTCCGCCGACATGGATCGGGTGAACGAAGTGATCCTCGCCCGGATGCAGAGCGACGTGCCGCTGATCCCCGAGCTGGCCGGCCACCTGATCGCGGGCGGCGGCAAGCGGATGCGGCCGATGCTGACCTTGGCCTGCGCGCGGCTGCTCGATTACGGCGGCACCCGCCAGCACAAGCTGGCCGCCTCGGTGGAGTTTATCCACACCGCCACGCTGCTGCACGACGACGTGGTGGACGGGTCCGGCCTGCGCCGGGGCAAGCGCACCGCCAACATCATCTGGGGCAACCCGGCCAGCGTGCTGGTGGGCGATTTCCTGTTCAGCCGCGCGTTCGAGCTGATGGTGGAGGACGGCAGCCTGCGCGTGCTGCGCATCCTGAGCCACGCCTCCGCCGTGATCGCCGAGGGCGAGGTGAACCAGCTGACCGCGCAGCGCCGGATCGAGACGGGCGAGGAACGCTACCTCGACATCATCGGATCGAAGACCGCCGCGCTGTTCGCCGCCGCCTGCCGCATCGCCGCCGTGGTGGCCGAGCGCGAGGATGCGGTGGAGCAGGCGCTGGACGATTATGGCCGCAACCTGGGTATCGCCTTCCAGCTCGTCGACGATGCGATCGATTACGTCTCTGACGGCGAGACGATGGGCAAGGACATGGGCGACGATTTCCGCGACGGCAAGGTGACGCTGCCGGTGATCCTGGCCAACGCGCGCGGATCGGACGAGGACCGCCGCTTCTGGAAGGACGCGATCGAGGGGCGCCGCGTTTCCGACGACGACCTCGCTTATGCCAACCGCCTGCTACGCGAAACCGGCGCGATCGACGACACGCTCGCCCGCGCGCGCCAGTACGGCCAGAAGGCGATCGACGCGCTGGCCGGCATCGGCGGCGGCAAGGCCCGCGCCGCGCTGGTCGAGGCGGTGGAGTTCGCGGTAGCGCGCGCCTATTGAGGCACGGTTCCTTCGAGTTACCCGCCACGCGACTTCACCGTCACCCCGGCCTTGTGCCGGGGGCCACATCGTGGCGATTGGAACGTGGCGATCGAACCAGCATAGACCCCGGCACAGGGCCGGGGTGACGGTGCGGGAGGGGCGGCCGACACCGCCAGGCTTTCTACCGCACCCGGATCTCGCCCTTCATATTCTCCGCCGCATCCAGCAGGTTCGTACTGCGGTAGGAGAATAACGCGTTCGGCGTGTCCGGTGCGACGATATGCAGGGTCGCGCTCTGGCCCGGTGCCAGATCCACCTTGTCGTCCGTCACCCAGCCCGAATCGCGCGGCGACACGCGGGCGGCGGTGAAGAACTGCGGCGCCGAGAAATTATGCTTGCGATCCGACCGGTTGTGGATGCGCAGGATATATTGCCTGCCGCGCTTCAGCGTCAGCCGGTCGGGGGTGAAGCGGTTGTTCGTCACGGTCACGTCGATCGGCGTGCCTTTCGTCCAGTTCGGCACGGGCGGCGCGGCGGTGGCGGCCGATGTGGTGGCGGCGGCGATCAGCAGGGCGGCGGCAAGCTTCATCGGGCGTTGTCCTGTCATCATGGTCTGGCGCGGCAACGCATGGGGGCGGGGCGCGATCCCCGGGGGTCGCCGCATGGCTGCCGGGGCGTTAGAGCGGGCGCGTGACCGACCTGCCGATCCATGCCGTTTTGCCCGACCTGCTCGTCGCGCTGCGCGCCGGGCCGAACGCGGTGCTTGTCGCCCCGCCGGGTGCGGGCAAGACCACCGCCGTCGCCCCCGCGCTGCTGGCCGAGCCGTGGTGCGACGGGCAGATCCTGCTGCTCTCCCCCCGCCGCCTCGCCGCGCGGGCGGCGGCCGAGCGGATCGCGGAGATGGCGGGCGAGCGGGTGGGCGGCACGATCGGCTACGCCACACGGATGGACAGCCGCCAGTCCGCCGCCACCCGGCTGCTGGTGCTGACCGAGGGCATCTTCCGCAACCGTATCCAGGCCGATCCCGAACTGGCCGGCGTCTCCGCCGTACTGTTCGACGAAGTGCACGAGCGCAGCCTCGATAGCGACTTCGGCCTTGCGCTGGCGCTGGATGCACAGGGCGCGCTGCGGCCGGACCTGCGGATCGTCGCGATGTCCGCCACGCTGGACGGCGCGCGCTTCACCCGGCTGCTCGGCGATGCGCCGCTGGTGGAGAGTGCCGGGCGCAGCTACCCGCTCACCCTGCGTCACATCGGTCGCAACGCCGAGGCGCGGATCGAGGACGGCATGGCGGCGGCGATCCGCACCGCGCTGGCCGAGGAGGCGGAGGGTGGCCTGCTCGCCTTCCTGCCCGGCGTGGCGGAGATCGAGCGGACCGCCGAGCGGCTGGCCGGGCTGCCGCTGCATATCGCGATCCACCGGCTGCACGGCAGCCTGGACCCGGCCGAGCAGCGCGCCGCCATCGCCGCCCCGCCGCCGGGCATCCGCAAGGTGGTGCTCGCCACCAGCATCGCCGAGACGAGCCTGACGCTGGCGGGTGTGCGGATCGTCGTCGATTCAGGACTTGCGCGACGCCCGCGATACGATCGCGCCGCCGGGCTGACCCGGCTCTCTACCGAACGGGTAGCGCAGGCCGCCGCCACCCAGCGCGCCGGTCGTGCCGCGCGGCAGGGGCCGGGGGTGGCCTATCGCCTGTGGGAGGCGGCGGCGACCGCCAGCCTGCCGCCCTACGACCCGCCCGAGATCCTGGAGGCGGACCTTTCCGCGCTGTTGCTCGACTGCGCGATGTGGGGCGTGTCCGATCCGGCGACCCTGCGCTGGCTCGATCCGCCGCCCGCCGCCGCCGTGGCGGAGGCGCGCACGCGGCTGGCGGCGCTGGGTGCGCTGGATGGGGATGGACGGCCCACCGCGCACGGCAATGCCATCGCCGCGCTGCCGCTGCCGCCCCGGCTGGGGCACATGCTGGTGGCCGGTGCCACGCTCGGCTGGGCGGGCACGGCGGCGGAGGTGGCGGTGCTGCTCTCCGAACGCGGCCTCGGCGGGCCGGATGCCGACCTCGAAACCCGGCTGCGACGCTGGCGCGGCGAACGC
>NZ_VNIM01000111.1 GCF_007785815.1 Alterirhizorhabdus solaris
GAATCCTCGGGCAGACGTGACAGGGCACCGATTGGCCGGTGCCCTGCCGTTTCTTACACGACTGGCAACCCATTGAAAGTCGTCGATACGGCGCGATCCTTCCAGGCCATCCCAGCCGGCGTTCACCGCGAGGCGGCGAGCGAACCCAGCGCGGCGACGACACGCTGGCGCAGGCTCGGGTCGCGCGTCACCTCCAGCATCGCGCTCAAGCTGGCGCGGGCAGCCTCGGGATCGCCTGCCGCCAGTTCCAGCCGCGCGCGTTCCCACCAGCCGCCACCGTGGGCGGGGGACACCACCGTCATTCGCCGATACACCTCCAGCGCCCGCGCCGCATCCCCGGCGGCATCGGCCCGGCCGGCCTGATTGGCGAGCAGTCGCACCAGCGCGGCGCGATTGGACATCGCCAGTGCGCGCGCCTTGAGCGAGGCGGCGCCGAACAGCGCGGGGTGATCCAGCCCCACCACCGCGCCGCCGTCGAACGGATCGACGATCAGCGCATCGGGCGAGGCGCCGATGCGGATCAGCACATGGCCGGGCGTGTTGAGGATCTCACCCGGCCAGTCCACCCGCCGTGCCGCCGCCACATAGAGGATGGCGAGGCTGATCGGCAGCCCGCGCCGGCGATCCATCACGCGGATCATGTCGGCGTTGGCGGCGTCCTCATAAGTGTCGCTGTCGCCGGTGAAGCGATGTTCGTCGGCGAACACCTCGCGCAGCGCGGCCACCCGGTCCGCCGCCGTTCGCGCACCGTGGCCGATATCTGCCAGCCGCTCCGCCAGCGTGGCGAGCAGGCCCAGATAGGGGTCCAGATCCACCCCCGGATGATCGAGCGCGGCGATCTGCAACGCGCCGACGTCCACTTCCAGCGCGTCGTCTTCCAGCAACCCGAGGTAGGTAATTTCTTCCATCCGCAGGCGACGCGCGGACGGCGGCAAAGGTTCCGGCGGCTACTACATGGCCAGCGGCGCCTGGTAGCCGGTCAGTTCCAGATAGCCGCGCCCGCCCTGCGTGCGCACCGCGCCCTCCCAGTAAACCGGCAGGCCGCTGCCGCGCGCGTCCAGCTCCTGTGCGGCGAACAGCGGCGTCAGGCGGAAGCGGCGGATGCCGGCGCGCAGCCGCACGCTGAGTTCCTGCGCCACGGGGTAGCGCGCGCCGGTGGCCCGGCTGGTCCACCAGCCGAGCGGGCGGAAGTGGACGTCGGCGGGCGTGAATCGCTCGATCGTGCCGTCGGGGTGGCGCAGCGATCCACCGGCCCACATCGTCCGGCCGTCCTTGCCCCGGATGCGAAAGGCCATCAGCGCGCCGCCGTCGTCAAGGTTCAGGCCGGTCCAGTCCCATCCGGCGGCGCCGGGGGCGAGATAATCCGATGACCATTCGCGATCGAGCCAAGCCTGCCCGGTCACGGGTGCGCGCCGCCCCTGACGGGTGACCGCGCCGGTGACGGCCAGATGCGGCAGCGAGTAATAATAGCTTGCCTCCGCCGGCCGCGCGCCCTTGCGGCTGTAGCCGTTCAGCCCCTGCGCCAGCGGCGGCTGGGTAGGACGCAACGTCAGGTCCAGCGTGAAGCCGGGGGCAGCGGCGCGGACGACGAAGCGCCCGTCGGGCAGCCGCCGCAGCCGCCAGTCACGGATGGTCACGTCCGCATCGCCGATGCGCGCCCCGGCAAGGCCGAAGCCGGCGCGCGCGGCACGCTCCCCATGCAGCAGCCGGCCGGTGGCGGGGTCGGAGAGCGCGGCGTGGGCGAACATCAGCTGCGTGGGGGCGAAGCGGCTGCGCGCGGGGGTGGCACCCGCCTTGGGCCGCACGCGGAAAAAGGTGATCTGGAAACCCAGGTCGTGCCCGTCCGCCGTGCGCAGCCAGCCGGTCGCATACCACCATTCGGTGCGATACGCCGGGTGCGCGCCATGATCCGCCGGAAAGCGGAAGGCGATGCCTGGGCGGACGACGGGATAGCCCCTGGGGGCTGCCGTTGCCTGTGCCGCGGCCACCACCGGCGCGGCGGCGAGTGACAGCGCGGCCAGCGCCGCCGTCAATCGCGCTGCCGTCAGAAACAGGGGCATCACCAGTCCTCCCGCACGGCCAGCACCGCATCGGCGGCGGTGGCACGGCGGCCGGCAATTACGGCGGTGGCCGCCGCCGCCGCCACCAGCGCGGCGATCACACCCAGCACCGTGCCCACCGGCACCCGCGTCTCCATCGTGAAATTGAACGACTGCGGGTTCACCACATGGATCAGCACCTGACTGACGACCCCGCCGAGCAGCACGCCGGCCACCGCACCCACCAGCCCGAGCAGCGCGCCCTCCTGCGCCAGCATCGCGGTCAACTGCCGCTTGCTCACGCCCAGATGGCGCAACATGCCGAACTCGCGCGATCGCGCCACCGTCTGCGCCGAGATCGTCGCCGCCACGCCAGCCAGCCCCACGAGGATCGCCACCGCCTCCAGCAGGTAGGTGACGGCGAAGCTGCGATCGAACAGGTCCAGCGCGAAACTGCGCAACGTCGACGGCTCGGCGAGCGACACGGCGTCGCGTAACCCCGCCGGCAGCCGCGCGCGCATCCCCCGTCCCACCGCGTCGGCCCGCGCGCCGGGAGCAAGCGTGGCCGCCGCCTCGTCGCGCGTCGCATCGCCGGTGATGCGGGTGTAGGCGGCCGCGTCGATCACGACCGCGCCCGCCTGCCGCGCATAATCCCGCCAGATGCCGGCCACCACGAAACGGGCGTTGCCGGCGACCGGCAGGCGGATCGCCTCGCCCGGGTTCCAGCCGTACAGCCGTTGCGCCGGCTCCGATACCCACACGGCGATCGCCCCCGGCGGCACCGCAATGGGACGGCCGACCGGCACCAGCAGCCGTGCGCTCGGGCCGGTCAGCGGGCGGGCGATCAAAGTCAGCGGTGCGCGGTCTGCGCGGATCGTCAGTGGTAACTGGCGGCTGAAGGCGAGCGCCGATACCCCCGGCGTCGCCGCCAGACGTGCCTGTGTGGCCGGATCGAAGCCGGCCCCGCCCTCGGCGCGGAGGTACAGGTCGGCGGCGAGGACCTCACCCAGCCATTCGTCCACCGCGCCACGAAAGCTCGTCACCATCGTCGCCATCGCGATCATCAGCGCGGTGCTGGCCACCATGCCGCACAGCGCGGTGGCGGCCGCCCCCGGCGCGCCGTGCAGATGGCGGATGGCGAGCAGGCGCGGCACCGAGGCGATGTTCCGTCGCGCCCACGGCCCGAGCAGCCGCCGCGCCAGCCACGGCATCCCGGCAATGCCGCCCGCCAGCAGCAGCGCGATGCCGGCGAAACCGAACAGGGGCAGCGCGGCGATCGGTGGCAGCAGCGCCGCGACCCCGCCCGCCGCGAGCAGCGCCACCGCCGGCTTCCACGGCACGCGGGCGCGCGGATCGACCGGATCGCCCGATGCCTTCAAGGCCGCCGCCGGCGCGGCGCGGGCTGCGGCGCGCGCCGGCAGGATGCTGCCCAACAGCGCCGCCGCCAGCCCGAGCCCGAGGAAGCCGGCAGCGGCGAGCGGCTGGAAGGCGAGGCCCGCATCCCCCCGGAAATAGCCTCCGCCCAGATCGCCGCCGAACCAGCGCAGCGCGACCGATGCCAGCCCGTAGCCCGCCGCCAGCCCCACGCCCGCGCCGACCAGCCCGATCGCCAGCCCCTCCACCGCCACCGCCGTCACGATGCCCGATCGCGGCAGGCCCAGCGTGCGCAGCAACGCAAACGCGCGCAGCCGCCGCGCCACCGACAGCGACTGTGCCGAATAGACGAGAAACCCGCCCGTCAGCAGCGCCACCAGCGCCAGCATGTCCAGATTGACGCGATACGCGCGGGAGAGGGACTCGCCCTGCTGCGCGACCGTGTCGGGCGAGGCGATCACGCTTCCCGCCGGCAGCAGGTCGGGCAAGGCGGCGCGCGCGGCTGCGGCATCGGCGAGGCGGAGGTCAAGCCGGTCGAGCCTGCCCAGCCGGCCGAACGACTCTTGCGCGGCGGCGATATCGATCACGCCGATCGCCTGACCTTCCGCCACCGCCGGCAGCAGCCCGATGATGCGCAGCCGCACCCGCCGGCCGTTGGCAGCGACCGTGATCGTGTCGCCCGTTTTAGCGTGCGCGGCGGCCAGCGTGGTGCGGGAGAGGAACAGGCCGTCATCGTCGAACAGCGCATCGGTGGACGCATCCGGCCCGCGTGCCTGCGCCCCGATCAGGCTGGGCGTCACGGCGGCGGCGCGGATCGCATCCAGCCCCAGCAGGGTGAAGCGCGCGCCGTTCGCCTGCGCGGGCAAACTCACGACCGGGCTGGCATCGGCCACCCCCGGCGCCAGCGACAGGCGCGGGTACGCGCGTTCGTCGAACCCCAGCGGGCTGGTGGCGCGCACCGCCAGATCGGCCGCACCGTTCACCCCGCGCACCGCGCCGTCGAACGAGGCCAGCGCCGATCCGTTGATGAGATGCACCGCGAAGCCCAGCGCCACCCCCACCGCGATCGCCAGCGCAGTGAGCAGGAAGCGGGCCGGATGCGCGCGCCATTCCCCCGCGATCAGCCAGCCGAGCGCCAGCCGGGCGGAGACGACGCCCGGTTCAGCCATGGGTCTCGACGAGGCCGTGGGGCGTCAGGGTCAGCACCCGGTCGGCCACCGCCGCGGTCGCCTCGGAATGGGTGACGATCACCGCCGCCGCACCCCCCTCGCGCACCGCGTCGGCGAATAACGCCAGCACGCGGGCTGCGGTATCGGGGTCGAGGTTGCCGGTCGGCTCGTCGGCGAGGATCAGCGCCGGGCGGTGGACGAGCGCGCGGGCGATGGCGACCCGCTGCAACTCGCCCCCGGAAAGGTCGCGCGCATAGCCGTCGCCACGATCGCCCAGCCCGACACGGGCGAGCATCGCCTCCGCCCGCGCGTTCGCGGCGACGGGGTCGGGCGAGACGAGTGCCACCGGCAGGCCGACGTTCTGCCGCAGCGTGAGATAGGGCAGGATGTGGAAGGCCTGGAACACGAAGCCGATCCGCTCCCGTCGCAACCGGGTACGTGCCGCCTCGTCCAGCGGGCCGAGCAGGTCGCCGGCGATCCGCACCTCGCCCGCATCCGCCTCGTCCAGCCCGGCGATGATGTTGAGCAGGGTCGACTTGCCGACCCCCGATTCGCCGACGATCGCAACCAGCTCCCCCGCGCCGACGGCGAGATCGAGGCCGGCGAACAACTGCCGCAGCCCCGGCACGGACTTGGCGAGGCCGCGCACGGCGAGCAGCGCACTCATCGCCGGTGGGCCGGGGGGCAGGGGCGGCAAGGGAGGCGTCCGGGCGTCATGCGGCTGTAGCGAGCGGCGACGGCGGCTGTTCCGTCAGGCCGCGAGGGTGGCCTCAATGACGCAGCCTCCGGCCCTGGGCGCGGGGCGGATGGGACGGCGCGTGCAACAGGGTTCGAACCGGACCGTCATTCCGGACCTGTTCCGGGGTCTATCCTCGTGCGGGCGCCATGTCGCGGTTCCGGACGCCGTCGATCACCCCGGCGTGGACCCCGGAACAAGCCCGGGGTGACGGCCTTCGAGACATAGCGATACGTCGCAACGGTACGTCGATCAGCGTCGGCTCATCCCGGGCACCCGCACCGCAGAGGGCCGAAGGCGGACGTGGCGGCGGATTATCCCCCTCACCCCGCCCGCCACGCGCACGCGTCGATCACATGCACGATCGTCGGATTGTCCCGCTCGCCATAGCGGGCATCGTGGTAATCGAGGTCCGGGCGGCGGACCATTCCCAGGCGGCGCATCAGGCCCCATGAGGCGGTGTTGCGCCCGCTCGTCAACGCGACAACCAAGGGCGCGCCAAGCCCGTCGAAGGCGAAGGCGAGCGCGGCCGCCGCCGCCTCGCGGGCGTAGCCCCGGCCCCAGTGTGCGCGGCCGAACCGCCAGCCCACCTCCAGCACGCCCTGCATCGGCGCGCCCGGCGCGTCGACCAGCTTCAGCCCGCAGGTGCCGAGCCGTGCGCCGTCCTCGCGCCGCTCCACCACCCAGAAGCCGTGGCCGCGCGCGGCCTGCAACGCGATCATCCGGTCGATTCGCTCGTCGCTTTGCGCGCGATCCTGCGGGCCGCCCAGATGCTCCATCACCACCGGACAGGCGACCTCGGCGGCGTTCCAGTCGCGATCGTCGTCACGCCATGCCCGCAGGGTCAGGCGCGGCGTCTCGATCATCCGAGCAGGCGCGCCGCGTGCGCCGCATGATAGGTGAGCACGCCCGAGCAGCCGGCGCGGCGAAACGCCATCAGCGTCTCCAGCACCAGCGCGTCGCGGTCGCCCGCGCCGGCCGCGACCGCCGCCTCGATCATCGCATATTCGCCGCTTACCTGATAGGCGAACACCGGCACGGCGAACCGCTCCTTCACCCGCCGCACGATGTCGAGATAGGGCAGGCCCGGCTTCACCATCACGCTGTCCGCCCCCTCGGCCAGATCGAGCGCCACCTCGCGCAGCGCCTCCTCGGCGTTGGCCGGATCCATCTGATAGCCGCGCTTGTCGCCCTTCAGCAGCCCGCCCGATCCCACCGCGTCGCGGAACGGGCCGTAGAAGGCGGAGGCGTATTTGGCGGCATAGGCCATGATCTGCACGTTGCGGTGCCCGTTCGCCTCCAGCCCGGCGCGGATCGCGGCGACGCGGCCGTCCATCATGTCGGACGGCGCGACGATATCGGCTCCCGCCGCCGCCTGCACCAGTGCCTGCAACACGAGCTGCTCGGTCGTCTCGTCGTTCAGCACGTAGCCGGCGGCATCGGTCAGCCCGTCGTGCCCGTGGCTGGTATAGGGGTCGAGCGCCACGTCGGTGAGGATGCCGATATCGGGCACCGCATCCTTCACCGCGCGAATGGCGCGGCACATCAGATTGTCCGGGTTCAGTGCTTCGGCGCCGTCGTCGCTGCGTTTCTCCGGCGGGGTGTTGGGGAAGAAGGCGAGGCACGGGATGCCCAGCGCCTTCGCCTCGCGCGCACGCTCCACCACCCGATCCACCGACCAGCGCGAGACGCCGGGCAGGGTAGCGATGGGGGTTTCCACGCCCTTGCCCTCGGTGATGAACAACGGCCAGATCAGGTCCGTCGGGCTGAGCGTGGTTTCGGCCACCATCGCGCGGCTCCACGCGCTGGCGCGGGGGCGGCGGAGGCGGAGCGCGGGGAAGGCGGCGGTGGGATGATGGTTCATCCCCATGTCTTAACCGGCGGCGGGGGCGGCTTCCAGTGCCGCATCGGCCCGCGCCAGCGCCACCAGCCGCAGCCCCGCCGCGCCGGCGCGATCGAGCGCGAGGCTGGTTGGGGCGGAGACGGTGACGAGCATCGGGCAGCCCGCCAGCACCGCCTTCTCGACCAGTTCGTAGGAGCAGCGCGCCGAGAGCAGGGCGAAGCCGCCGTCCCAGTCCAGCCCGCCGCGCCGCATCGCGCCGATCAGCTTGTCGAAGGCATTGTGCCGGCCGACATCCTCGCGCGCCAGCCGGATCGTGCCGTCCGCGCCGCACAGCGCTGCGGCATGGGCCGCCCCGGTCGCGCGGTTGAGCGGCTGGTGATCGCGTAAGGCGGCCAATGCGGCGAAGATCGCGGCATCGGGTGCTGTGGAGATGGCCGTCACCGGCGGCAGCGGGCGCAGCGCCTGCTCCAGATTCTCCAGCCCGCACAGCCCGCACGACGATTCGGCGACGCGGTGGCGCACCCGATCGATCACCCGGTCGGCGCGCTCGGGGATCAACGTCAGCCGCAGGATCAGCCCGTTGCCCGTGTCGTGATGGTCGATTTCAACGATCTCGTCCGCCGCATCCACCAGCCGCTCGGCCAATGCGAAGCCGCAGGCGAAATCGGCCAGGTCGGCGGGGGTCGCCATCATCACCGCATAGCCCAGGCCATTCGCCTCCACCGCCACCGGCATCTCCACCGCCACCGCGCGGGTGAGCGGCGCGCGGGCGGCATCGGGGGCGAGGCGGATGAAGGGGCGGTCGGCCGTATTGTCCATGCCGCCCGATACGCCGCCGCCGGTCATATTGCACCCGGAACGGCCGCCGCGCGTTATCGGCCCGTGAACAGTCAGCCCCCCGAGACCGCCACCCTTCCCCGCAATGCCACGTTGATCGTCAACGCGCGCTCGCGAAAGGGGCGCAAGCTGTTCCGGCGGGCGTGCCGGCGGCTGCGTGCGGTGGGCGTGAAGATCGATCGCGCCCATGCGGTGCGCGACCCGAAGAAGATGGGCGAGGTGGTGAAGGCCGCGGTGGAAGGCGGCGCGCCCATGGTGATCGTCGGCGGGGGCGACGGGTCGCTGTCGTCGTCGGTCGATTATTTCGTCGGCCACGACAGCATCTTCGCGCTGTTGCCGCTGGGTACGGCCAACAGCTTCGCCCGCACGCTGGGCATCCCGCTCGACCTCGACGGCGCGATCGACGTGATCGCCGGCGGCCGCGCGCGCCGGATCGACCTTGGCATGATCGACGACGACTATTTCTGCAACTGCGCGGCGATGGGCATCTCCCCGCTGATCGCCGAGACGGTGCCGCACGGACTGAAGAGGACGCTGGGCCGGGTCGGCTATCTCGGCTGGGCGACGTTCCAGCTCGCCCGCTTCCGCCCGTTCAAATTGACGGTGGGCGAGGGCGCGGGCGCCGTGACGATCGACGCGCTGGAGGTGCGGATCGCCAACGGCACCTACCACGGCGGCACCGAGCTGGTGGAGGATGCCGCGCTCGACAGCGGCGAGATCGTGGTGCAGGCGGTGATCGGCAACGCCCGCCACCGGCTGATCTACAGCTGGGGCGCGAGCATTCTGAAACTCCGCTCGCGCAAGACGACGGTGCGCGAGTTCCACGGCAAGTCGCTGCGCATCGTCACCGATCCGCCGCTGCCGATCTCGATCGACGGCGAGGTGCTGGCGCGCACCCCGGTCACCGCCAAGGTGGCGCGGGGGGTGCTGCGCGTGGCGGCGCCTTTAGTGGGGCCGGTGCTGCCCGGCACCGCGCCGGGCAGTACTCAGCCGAGCCTTGCGGGCGCCGCCTCCAGCCGTTCGATCTCGGCGGCGAACGACACCAGCCGCTCCCTGTTCTCCTCGACCACCTCGGGCTTGGCGCGTTCCACGAAGCTGGGGTTGTCCAGCTTCTTGGTCGTCGCGGCCAGTTCCTTGGTCGTCACCGCGATCGTCTTGGCGAGGCGCGATCGTTCGGCCGCCAGGTCCACCACGCCTTCCAGCGGCAACACGTAGGTCGCCTCGTCCAGCACCAGTTGCAGCGCGCCGCCCGCCGGCGCGGGGCCGGTGCTGATCCCCTCGATCCGCGCGAGGCGGGCAAGCGGCGCCGCCTGACGGTCCAGCCGCGCCAGCGTTTCGGCTGACGCATCGCGCACGAACAAGGGCAGCTTCGCGCCGGGCGGCACGTTCAGCTCGTTGCGCGCCGCACGCACCGCACCGATCAGCCGCACCAGCCAGTCGATCTCGCCCTGCGCCGCCGGGTCGATCGCGCGCGCATCCGCCATCGGCCATTTCGCGACGATCAGGTCATATTCCCGCTCGCCGAGCGCGTGCCACAACTCTTCGGTGATGAACGGCATGAACGGGTGCAGCATCACGAGGATCTGGTCGAGGACCCAGCCGGCCACGGACCGCGTCTCGGCGGCGGCGGCGTCGTCCGCATCCTCGGCGAACAGCGGCTTGATGAGTTCGAGATACCAGTCGCAGAAGGTGGCCCAGGCGAACTGGTAGATCGTGTTGGCCGACTCATCGAAGCGCAGGTCAGCCAGTGCCAGATCGAGCGCCTGCACCGTGCGGACGGTTTCGGCGACGATCCAGCGGTTCACCGGCAGCGTGGCCACGGGCGGTTCGATCGTGATCGAGGCGGCGATGCCGTTCGATTGTGCGAACCGTGCCGCGTTCCACAGCTTCGTCGCGAAGTTGCGGTAGCCCTCGACGCGCTTCTCATCCAGCTTGATGTCTCGCCCCTGGCTCTCCATCGCCGCCAGCGTGAAGCGCAGCGCATCCGCGCCGTACTTGTCGATCAGGCCCAGCGGATCGACCGTATTGCCCTTGGACTTGGACATCTTCGAGCCATCGGGCGCGCGGACGAGGCCGTGGAGGTACAGCGTCTTCCACGGGCGTTCCCCCATGAACTCCAGCCCCTGCATGGCCATCCGCGCATCCCAGAAGAACAGGATGTCGAAGCCGGATACCAGCACATCGTTGGGATAATGCCGCGCGACCATCGCCGGATCGTCCGGCCAGCCGAGCGTGGCGAACGGCCAGAGCGCGGAGGAGAACCATGTGTCGAGGACGTCGGATTCTCGATAGATTGCGATTTGATTCTCGTGCTGCCCTTGCAAATACTGATTACTAGCTACAGCGCTATCTCGTTCAAGATAATCCTCCTCATTATCGAGGAATATGAAACTCTTTTCGTCGCCGTAATATGCGACCAACTGTCGGTGGAGATCCGGCTCGTCATAAGCCACAAAAGCATGTTCTTCGGTAGTCCAGCCTATGTCGTTGATGCTTGCCCCATCGGGAGCCTTTTTGGGCCCATACCAAGCCGGAATCTGGTGCCCCCACCACAATTGGCGTGACACGCACCACGGCTGGATGTTCTCCAGCCACTGGAACCACGTCTTCTTCCACGTCTCCGGCACCACGCGGATGTCGCCGTTGCGCACCGCGTCGATCGCCGGGCCGGCCAGTGTCTTGGCATCGACATACCACTGGTCCGTCAGCCACGGCTCGATCACCACGCCCGAACGGTCGCCGTAAGGCGTCTGGATCGTGCGCGGTTCGGCGTCGTGCGCCTCGCCATCCTTGTCGATGTGCGGGATCAGTACGCCGTCTGCCTTCAGCCGCGCCACCACCAGCGCGCGCGCCTCGGCGGTGGTCAGCCCCAGATATTCGTCCGGGATCAGCCCGTCGGCGGTCTGCACCACGCGCGCCCCGGCATCGAGCATGTTGAGCATCTCGCCGGCCTTGAAACCCGCGCGCTTGCCCACCTCGAAATCGTTGAAGTCGTGCCCCGGCGTGATCTTCACCGCGCCCGATCCCAGCGCCGGATCGGCATGGTCGTCCGCCACGATCGGGATCAGCCGGCCGGTGATCGGCAGCCGCACATGCTTGCCCACCAGCGCGGCGTAGCGTTCGTCGTCGGGGTGCACCGCCACCGCCATGTCGGCCAGCATCGTCTCGGGCCGGGTCGTCGCGACCGTGATCGTGCCGCGGCCCTCCGCCAGCGGATAGGCGAAGTGCCAGAAGTTGCCCCGGATCTCCTTCGTCTCGACCTCGAGGTCGGAGATGGCGGTCTTCAGGCCCGGATCCCAGTTCACCAGCCGCTTGTCGCGGTACAGCAGCCCCTTGGCATGCAGATCGACGAACACCTTGATGACGGCGCGCGAGAAGCCCTCGTCCATCGTGAACCGCTCGTTCGCCCAGTCGCACGAGGCGCCCAGCCGGCGGAGCTGGCGCGTGATCGTGCCGCCGCTCTCCTCCTTCCACGCCCACACCTTCTCCACGAACTGATCGCGGGTGAAATCGGTGCGCTTGCTGCCGGCGGCGTTCAGTTGCCGCTCCACCACCATCTGCGTGGCGATGCCGGCGTGGTCGGTGCCCACCACCCACAGCGCATCCTTGCCCTGCAACCGGGCGTGGCGGATCAGGATATCCTGCAGGCTGTTGTCCAGCGCATGGCCGATATGCAGCGAGCCGGTGACGTTGGGCGGCGGGATGACGATGGTATAGGGCTCGGCCTCGGGCCGCTCCGGGCGAAAGCGCCCCTGCGTTTCCCAGTGCGGATACCAGCGGGCCTCGATGGCGGCGGGGTCGAAGGTCTTGTCGATCGTCATGCGCGCGGTCTTAGCCGGGCCGCGGCACTTCTTGAACCCCGGATCGACCGCCCGCGCGGGACGGCCTTATGTCTGCCCGCCCTATGCCTGTTCGGCGGTGATCCGGGCGATCTCGCGCGCGACGAGCTTCTCGACGACGGCGGGCAGGTGCGAGTCGAGCCATTCGGTGAGCATCGGGCGGATCAGCTCGCGCACCAGCCCGTCGAGCGTGATGTCGCCGCTGGCCGGGCGCACCACCATCGAGGAGAGCGCCGAGAGCGACTGGCGGCTGGCCAGCGGCGACAT
>NZ_VNIM01000112.1 GCF_007785815.1 Alterirhizorhabdus solaris
ATCCGGCGACGGGCGGCGTGACGGCGCGGCGTGAGCGGCGGCTGGGCGCGGTGCGGCTGTCCGGCGGGCCGGACGATGCGCCCGATCCCGCCGCGATCGCCGGGGCGCTGCTGGCCGGCGTGCGGGCGGGCGGCGTCGGCCTGCTGCCGTGGCCAGCGGGCGCACGTGAGGCGCAGGCACGCGCCGCCTTCGCCGCCGCCCAAGGCGACGTGCCGGACCTGTCGGACGCCGCGCTGGCTGCCACGCTGGACGACTGGTTGCCGCCGCTGCTGGCGGGCCGGCGGCGGCTGGACCAGATCGATCCGGGGGCACTGGCGGGGGCACTGGACGCGCTGCTCGGCTGGGGCGGGCGGCAGGCGCTCGATCGGCCCGCCCCGCCGCGCTTCGCCTCCCCCGCCGGCAGCAGCCACGCGATCGACTATGCAGCGGAAGGCGGCCCGGCGGTGGAGTTGCGCCCGCAGGCGCTGTTCGGCCTTGCGACGCATCCGATGGTGGGCGGCGGGCGGGTGCCGCTGGTGTTGCGGCTCACCTCGCCCGCCGGCCGCCCGATCCAGACGACGCGCGACCTGCCCGGTTTCTGGGCGGGCAGCTGGGCGGCGGTGGCGAAGGAAATGCGCGGCCGCTATCCGCGCCACCCGTGGCCCGACGACCCCGCCGGCGCCGACCCGACGCTGCGGACCAAGAACGCCAGCGCACGACGCTGATCGTTTCGCGGGCAACCTTGAGGCGCGCGGGCGCGTTCGGGGTGGATTACAAGGAGACCACCATGAGCGTGTTCGCATCGATCTGGAAGAAACTGAACGACCCATGGGGGATCGCCGAGAAGAAGAAGGCGGTTGCCGCCCCTGCACCGGCACCCGCCGCAGCACCGGCCGCCCCCGCGGCACAGGCGCCGCATCCGGCCCCCGCCGCGCCCGTCGCTCAGCCTGCGGCAGCTGCCCCCGCCGCGCCGGTGGACGTGCACCAGATCCTGTCCGACATGGCCGCCAAGGCGCCCGGTGGTGGCGGCAACTGGAAGGTGTCGATCGTCGATCTGCTGTCGCTGCTCGGTCTCGACAGCAGCTTGGCTGCGCGCAAGGAACTGGCCGAGGAGCTCAACGTCCATGCCGGCGCGCACGGATCGGCCGAACAGAATATCGCGCTCTACAAGGCGGTGATGCGCCAGTTGCAGGCCAATGGCGGCAAGGTGCCGGCCAGCCTGCTCGATTGACCCGGGGCGGGGCGGCGCGATGCCGCCCCGTTCACCGTACCGAGGCGGCGTAGAGCGCGATGGCCGCCGCGTTCGAGACGTTCAGGCTTTCCACCTTCGGGCTGATCGGCAGCTTCGCCAGCTCGTCGCAATGCGATTCGGTATTCTGCCGCATTCCTTCGCCCTCGGCGCCCAGCACCAGCGCCAGCCGGCCGGTCCCCATCGCGGCGCCCAGCGTCTGCCCGGCGGCGCCTGTCAGCCCGATGCGCCAGAAACCGGCCTCGCCGATCTCGTCCAGCGCGCGCGCCAGGTTGACCACCCGCACCCACGGCACCTGTTCCAGCGCGCCGGAGGCCGAACGCGCCAGCGCCCCCGATTCGGGCGGGGAATGGCGATCCTGCGTCACGATGCCCAGCGCATCGAATGCGGCGGCCGATCGCAGCACCGCGCCGACATTGTGCGGATCGGTCACCTGATCGAGCACCAGCAGCGGGCGCTGGTCGTCACGGCCGGCCTCCAGCAGGTCGCCCAGCCACATGTCGGGCAGCGGATCGACCTCGATCACCAGCCCCTGATGCGGCGCGTCGCCCGGCACCAGCCGGCCGAGGTCGGCGGCATCGGCATAGGTGACGGGCAGGATCGACGGCAGGGCGAGCGCATCGACCGCCTCGTGCGTGCCCCACATCCGCCGTACGGTGCGGTTGGGGTTGGCCAGGGCGGCGATCACCGCGTGGCGTCCCCAGAAGCGGGGCCGGCCCGATGCCGGCATGGATGGTCTGTGGCCTTTTCGCATCCGGGCGCTTTATCCACGCCAGCCGTTGACAGGCAAGCGCCCATTCGCCATTGAGCCGCCTCGCTTCGGCGTAGGCGCCCGGACAGGTGGCCGAGTGGTTAAAGGCAGCAGACTGTAAATCTGCCCGTGCAAGCGTACGCTGGTTCGAATCCAGCCCTGTCCACCACCGCCCCCGCCGGGGCGGCAGCGATCGGCTCCGATGCCGTCCCTTTTCGGGAACACTTCCAGCGTCAGCCTCGGTCCGAGGCGATGTGCAGCGTCGCCACCTCGTTGCTTTCCGCCCACGCCAGCCCCTCGGCTTCCGCCGCCTCGTAGCTGTCGTAGGTCGGCCCGCCCACCATCGCGACCGACTCGTCCCCGCGCAGCGCAGCGCCGGTCAGGAAGAAGCGGCCGTCCGGGTTTTGCTCGATCGAGATGCAGTCGCTGTCGAGCGGGGCCGAGACGCCGGGATCGAGCCTGATGATGTCCATATCCGTACTCCTTGCGTAAGCGCCTCAGCCCGTCGCCGGCAAACGGTCGAGCAGCTTGTCGAGCGTCACCGGATAGTCGCGCACGCGTACGCCGGTGGCGTTGTGGACCGCGTTCGCCACGGCGGCGGCGACACCCGAGATGCCCAGTTCGCCCACGCCCTTGGCCTTCATTGGCGAAGCGACCGGATCGGTCTCGTCGAGGAAGATCACCTCCTGATGCGGGATGTCGGCGTGAACCGGCACCTCGTAACTGGCGAGGTCGTGGTTGACGAAGAAACCGCGTGTGCGGTCCACCACCAGTTCCTCGGTCAGCGCCGCGCCCGCGCCCATCGTCATGCCGCCGATGATCTGGCTGCGCGCCGCCTTGGGGTTCAGGATGCGCCCGGCCGCGCACACCGCCAGCATCCGCCGGATGCGGATCTCGCCGGTAAAGGTATCGACCGCCACCTCGCAGAAATGCGCGCCGAAAGTCTGCTGGGCGTAACGTTCGGCCAGATCGGCAAACTCGATCTCGTCCTCGCCGGTCAGCGCGCCGGCCGCCGCCGCGTCGGCCAGCGGCACGCGGCGGTTGCCGGCCGATACTTGCCCGTCATCGAACACCGCGTCGGTGGCGTTGAAGCCGAGCCGCTGCGCCACCGCCTCGCGCAGCTTCACGCAGGCGGCATAGACGCCGGCGGTGGAGCAGTTGGCCCCCCATTGCCCGCCCGAGCCGACCGAGACGGGAAAATCCGAATCGCCAAGCCGCACCGTCACCTGCGACAGCGGCACCCCCATCATCTCGGCGGCGGTCTGGCCGATGATCGTGTAGGTGCCGGTGCCGATGTCGGTCATGTCGGTTTCCACGACGACGCGCCCGTCCGCCTCCAGCCGCACCCGCGCGGCAGAGGTGCCGAGCGGCGCACCGCGGATGGCTGCGGCCATGCCGGTGCCGATCAGCCAGCGCCCCTCGCGCAGCGCCCCCGGCACGGTGCTGCGCGCGCTCCAGCCGAAGCGGTCCGCGCCGGTGCGCAGGCATTCCACCAGCGCCCGTTTCGAGAAGGTTCGTTCGGGCTTCTCCGGGTCGACCTGCGTGTCGTTGATGATGCGGAACTCGACCGGGTCGATCCCCAGTTTCTCCGCCATCTCGTCCATCGCCACTTCCAGCGCCATCATGCCCGGCGCCTCGCCCGGCGCGCGCAGGGCGCTCGCTTCGGGCAGGTCCAGCACCGCGCGGCGGTGGGTGACGAGGCGATGGGCGCCCGCGTACAGCAGCCGGGTCTGCTCGGCGGCGGTTTCGGTCATGCCGTCGGGCAGGTTGCCGGACCAGCTCTCGTGCGCGATCGCCGTCAGCGTGCCGTCCCGCTCCGCGCCCAGCCGGATACGCTGGATGGTGGCGGCGCGGTGGGTGGTATTGTTGAACATCAGCGGCCGCGCCTGCGCCACCTTCACCGCCCGCCCGGCAACGCGCGCGCCGAGCGAGGCAAGTACCGCATCCGCGCTCACCGTACCCTTGCCGCCGAAGCCGCCGCCGATGAACGATGCGACGATACGGATCTTCTCCTCCGGCATGTCCAGGATGTTGGCGAGATCGCGGCGGGACCAGGCGACGATCTGCACGGCGGCCCAGATCGTCAGCCGGTCGCCGTCCCACACCGCCACGGTGGCGTGCGGCTCCATCATCGCGTGGCTCTGGTCCGGCGTGGTATAGCGCTCGTCCAGCGTTACGGGTGCTGCGGCGAAGGCGGCGGCGAAGTCGCCCACGGTGACGTCGGGCTTGGTCCCGGGCGTCACCGCATCGCCAAGCGCGTCGGCCAGCTCGAAGGAGCCGTTCGCTTCCTCGTAATCGGCGCGGACGAGAGCGGCGGCCTCGCGCGCCTGCTCGAACGTCTCGGCTACCACCAGCGCGATCGCCTGATGATAATGCTGGATCTCCGGCCCGGCCAGCGGCCGCCCGACATAGAAGGCACCCTTGCCCAGCGGCCCGGCATTCTCGTGCGTCACGATCGCCAGCACGCCGGGGCAGGCCCGCGCCTCGTCCAGATGCAGCGCGGCGATGCGGCCCTTGGCGATCGCCGACCCCACGATCACGCCATAGGCCTGATCGGGCGCGACGTGATGGTGCTCATAGGCGTAGGTGGCGGTGCCGCTCGTCTTGAGGGGGCCGTCGATGCGATCGGTCGGGCGGCCGATCACCGCCAGACGGTCGATCGGGTTGGGGCCGGCGGGGGTATCGAACTTCATGGCCGCATCCTGCCGGCCGGATTGATCTGCCTGTCGGGGAAGGGGGTCATGCGCCTGCTCCTGCAACGCGGTTCGCGTCCGCCGCCCGGTGAATACGCGCGATGGCGGCCAATGGTGCCGGTCGCTTCGGCCGCTGCGGGATTATGCGGCGGGTGGCGACGAAACGGCGACCACCCGGGCGTCAGTCCCTGAACACCACCGTCTTGCCACCGTTCAGCAGCACGCGCCCGGCGAGATGGAAGGCCACCGCCCGCGCCAGCACCCGACGCTCGATATCCCGGCCCTTGCGGACGAGATCGTCCGGGCTGTCCTGATGGCTGATCCGCTCGACGTCCTGTTCGATGATCGGTCCCTCGTCGAGGTCGGCGGTCACGTAATGCGCCGTCGCGCCGATCAGCTTCACCCCGCGCGCATGGGCCTGATGATAGGGCTTGGCGCCCTTGAAGCCGGGCAGGAAGCTGTGATGGATATTGATGCAGCGCCCGGCGAGGAAGCCGGCGAGGTCGTCCGACAGGATCTGCATGTAACGCGCCAGCACGATCAGGTCCGCGCCCGTCTCCGTCACGATCGTCTTGATGCGTGCCTCCTGCTCGAGCTTCGTCTCGCGCGTGACGGGCAGGTGGTGGAAGTCGAGGCCGCGCAGGTCCGAGGTCGCGAACGAGCCGCGCGGGTGGTTGGAGACGATGCCCGCCACGTGCATCGCCAGCTCGCCGATCCGCCAGCGATAGAGCAGATCGGCGAGGCAGTGATCGAACTTCGAGACGAGGATAAGCACCCGCTGCCGCGCCGCGACCGGGCGGATCTCCCACCGCATCGCAAAGGCATCCCCCACCGGGGCGAAGCTCGCCTCCAGCGCGGGCAGCGCCTCGGCTGCCAGCGTGAAGGCGATGCGGGCGAAGAAGCCGCCCGTCTCGCCATCGTCGAACTGCTGCGCCTCGGTGATGTTGCCGCCGTGATCGAACAGCGCGCGCGCCACCTGCGCGACGATGCCCGGCCGGTCGGGGCAGGCCAGTGTCAGCAGGTGCGGCGTCGGCAGGGGCGGCGTGGCGGCGTCCGGCATCCGCTAGAGCCGCAGGCCCGCCGTCTCGCCGAGGCCGGTCATGAGGTTGAGGTTCTGCACCGCGGCCCCCGCGGCCCCCTTGCCCAAATTGTCCAGCGCGGCGACGAGGCGGATCTGCCCGTCGCGGGCGAAGGCGAACAGATCGAGCCGGTCGGTGCCGGCGCATTGCTCCAGCGTCAGGATCGATCCGGCCCCGGAATCGATCGGCGCGTCGATCCGCACCAGCGGGCTGTCGCGATAGGCATCGGCCCAGGCATCGCGGATCGCGGTGACGTCGCCGTTCAGCAGGTGCGCGTGCAGCGGCACTTCCACCAGCATGCCCCGATAGCTGCGCGCCACGGCGGGCATGAAGATGGGCGGGTGGGCGAGGCCGGCGTGCGTCTGCATCTCCGGCACATGCTTGTGACCGAGCGACAGCGCGTAGATGCGGAAGCCGGTCTCGGTCGCATCGGCCACCCCCGGTTGCTCGAACGCGGCGATCATCGCCTTGCCGCCGCCCGAATAGCCGGAGGTGGCGTTCACGCTCAGCGGCAGGTCGGCCGGCACGATCCCGGCGCGCACCAGCGGCGCCACCAGCGCGAGGAAGCCGGTGGGGTAGCAGCCGGGGTTCGACACGCGCGTCGCCGTCGCCAGTTCGGCCCGGCGGCCGGGGGCGACCTCGGCGAAGCCATAGGTCCACGTCGGGTCGGTGCGGTGCGCGGTGGAGGCGTCGATCACGCGCGTGGTGGTGTTCTCGATCAGCGACACCGCCTCGCGCGCGGCATCGTCGGGCAGGCACAGGATCACCGCGTCGGCGGCGTTCAGCGCCTCGGCCCGCGCGCCGGCATCCTTGCGGCGATCGTCGGGCAGGACCACGACATCCACGTCGGCGCGACCGGCCAGACGCTCGTGGATCTCGATGCCGGTCGTGCCGGCGCCGCCGTCGATGAATACCTTTACGCTCATGCGATCCTCCGCCGTGCGACGATTGCCGCGCCCCGCCCCGTCACCGTGTCGAGCGGTTCGATCGTCACCGCCATCCAGTGCGCGTTGGCATGGATCAGGCGGGTGTCGTCCACCATCATCCCGACATGGCCGGGAAACAGGATGATGTCGCCGCGCCGCAACGCCTCGCCCTCGCCGATCTCGCGGCCGAGCGACCGCTGCTGGTCGCTGTCGCGCGGGGCGGCGATGCCGGCGAGGCCGAGCGCACGCTGGACGAGGCCCGAGCAATCGACCCCGCCATCGCCCCGCCCGCCCCACAGATAGGGCGCGCCGACCAGCGTCTCGGCCACGGCCACCGGGTCGGCGACGGGCGTCTCGACCGGGGCAAGGTGGCGGGCATGGATGTAGCCGCCCGCCGTCGCGACGAACGCGCCCTCGGCAATGCCGTGCAGCCGGGCGCCGATCGTACGGGTGGCGATGACCGGCGCCTTGATGTCGGGGGTGGCGAACACGAGCGCGACCGGCGCCGTCACTACGTGCGTCGGCGCGACCAGCGGCCCGAGCATCTCCGCGCGGAGATATCCGACGTAGCAGTCATGCAGGCCGTAGCCCCACGCCCAGCCGACCGAGATATCGACGACGGCGAACGCCTCGCCCTGTACCAGTTGCGAGACGGCGACGGCATCGTCGTCAGGTGCCGCGCGCAGCATGGCGGCGGGCAGCGCGCAGGCGGAAACCTCGGGGGCGGAATAGTGCGGAGCAAACACGCGGTCCGCCAGGCCGATATCGGCGATGTCGCGCCGGACAGCGTGAATACGCGGATCGAGCACGACCGACGGCCCGACGAGGCGGAAGCGTTCAGCCGAGGGCGGCGCGGGGGGCACGTCGGCCGGGGTGCTCCGGTGCGTCGATGAGATGTCCGAAACCTGCAAGAAAATCCGCCCCACTGTCCGTCTGCGTGACGAAGATGTTCCGCCGATCGGACTCGTCCCGTTCGCGCCGCAGATAGCCGAGCGACCCCAGCGTATTCAAGGCGCGCGTGATGACCGGCTTGGAGACGCCGAGCAGGTGGGCCAACCCGCGCACTGTATGCGGCCCGGGTGTCAGATAGACAGCGAGCAGCAATGCCATCTGGCGGTTGGTGAGATCGGGCCGGCCGGACCTGACATAGCCGACCAGTGTCTCCATCCATGAAATCAAAGCGCGTGGGAGCACCGTCGAAGCCTCGCCATGTCACGGGTTTTGAAGCGTTTGCTTCCTAACCGTAACAACACGCGTGACGCCCCTTCGTTTCATCATGCCTGCTAATGAGTTACCGTGACGCCTCCGCCGAAGCGCGTTTCCAGCATCGCCCACGCCGCGCGCAGGCCCAGCGCGTCACCGCCCCGAGGACGACCGGGCCGGTCGGCCGGGCGCCAGGCGAAGGTGTCGAGATGCGCCCACGGCATGTCGGCCGGCACGAACTCCTTGAGGAACAGCGCAGCGGTGATCGCGCCGGCCAGCCCGCCCTCGCCGGAATTGTTGATGTCGGCGAGGGTCGATTTCAGCATGTCGCGATAGCCGGCCCACAGCGGCAGCCGCCACAACGGATCGCCCGTCGCCGTGCCGGCGCGCAGCAGGTCGTCGGCCAGCGCATCGTCGCTGGCGAACAGCGCCGGCAGATCCGGCCCCAGCGCCACACGCGCCGCGCCGGTGAGGGTGGCGAAATCGATCAGCAGTGCGGGCGTCTCCTCGGCGGCGCGGGTCAGCGCGTCGGCCAGCACCAGCCGTCCCTCGGCATCGGTATTGCCGATCTCCACCGACAGCCCCTGCCGGCTGCGCAGCACGTCGCCGGGGCGGAAGGCGTCGGCCGAGATGGCGTTTTCCACCGCCGGGATCAGCAGGTGCAGCCGCACCGGCAACCGCGCCTGCATCACCAGCCCGGCAAGCGCCAGCGCGTGCGCCGCGCCGCCCATGTCCTTCTTCATCAGCAACATGCCGGACGCCGGCTTGATATCCAGCCCGCCCGAATCGAAACACACGCCCTTGCCCACGATGGCGACCCGGGGATGCGCCGGATCGCCCCACGTCAGCTCGATCAGGCGCGGCGCGCGATCGCGCGTGGCGGCGCGGCCGACCGCGTGGATCATCGGATAGCCTTCCGCCAGCGCATCGCCCTGCACCACCGCGAAATTCGCCCCGCCGTCGTTGGCGACACGCTCGGCGGCGGCGGCCAGTTCGGCCGGCCCCATGTCGGCGGCGGGCGTATCGACCAGATCGCGCACCAGCGCCACCGCCCCGGCCAGCCGCACCGCCCCGTCGATCCCCGCCGCATCGGGCACGAGCAGCACCCGCTGCGGGATCGGCTCGGGCGCGCGCCGGTAGCGATCGAAGCGATGATGCGCGAGCAGCCAGCCGAGCGTCGCCGCGCCCGGATCGCCATCGGCGAGGCGGAACTGCCCCTCGGGCAATCGTGCGACGGCACCCGCCAGATCCCACGGCGTCGGCGTATCGGGCAGGCCGACCACGGCGGACCACTCCTCCGGCTTGCCCCCCGGCAGCAGCGCGAACTCACCCGCCTTGCCCCGGAACCGCGCGGCGGCGACGGTGGCGCGCACCCGCTCGGGCTGGCCGGCGAGCCATTCGTCGAACCCGCCGCCGCGCACCGTCTGGATCAGATGCGCGGGCTGGCCGCGATCGGGCTGGAGCAGGGAAGAAAAATCGGTCATGCGGCGCCCTGTCGGTTCGGTCCTGCTGGAATAGCGGACCGGGACAACGCATTCACGCGCGAAATGGGGGCGGGGCTATCCTTGCCCTTTGTGGGGCACGATCCGGGTCGTCAGCCGATAGGGTGCTGGCTGGAGAACGAGCGGGAGCCGCCTTCGTGGAGGTGTTCGCGATCGGTGATCGACTGCCATTCAATCCGCCGCCATTGCCGTGTACATCAGAAGTCGGCAATCAAGATGTATGACGTTCTCAAAGTTTCTCCTGCTCGCGTTGCTAATTGTCACCGGACTCGTCGGCTGGGCCTACTGGACGGCCATCTCCGATCCGGTCGTTCGTTTTGCCGAAGTCGAAATGCTGCCACCCGGAAGTTCGCAGAAACAGCTTCGCATCCTTCTACTCTCTGACATTCATGTCGCGGGGCCTGACATGTCTCCGCAACGGTTGGCCCGGATCGTTCGGCAGGCGAACGCCCAGAAGCCAGATGCGGTGCTGATCGCGGGAGACTTCGTGAGCGACAAGCAGTTCGCGACCGAACGCTTTTCCGTAGACGAGGCGGTTGTGCCACTTCGTGATCTGAAAAGTCGGTTTGGCACTTTCGCCGTGCTGGGCAATCACGATCATTGGCGCAACGCGGCGGCGACGCGCTCCGCCTTGCGGCGTGTGGGCATCACTGTGCTGGACAATAGTGCGGCACGCGCCGGTCCTATGGTGATAGGCGGTCTGGATGATGCTTTCACGCATCACGATGATCTGAGCATCACGTTGCGTGCGATGGCGAGCCTTGGCGGGGAGCCGGTCTTGCTGAGCCATAGCCCCGATCCATTCCCCCGCGTTCCGGCAGGAGTGAAGCTCATGCTGGCCGGACACACTCATTGTGGTCAGATCAGGCTGCCTGTCGTGGGGGCCATCTCTTACATGTCGGATTACGGTGACAAGTATGCATGCGGCGTTGTCGTCGAAGATGGCAAGACGCTCGTCGTCGGCGCGGGCTTGGGGACCAGCATCCTGCCGTTCCGGCTCGGCGCCGCGCCCGACATGTGGATCATCGCCGTCAGGAAGCGCAGTCGCTCGACAAGCAATCGGCTATAAGCACCCGCTACCGGGTGCCCCCCATCACCGCCCCGCCGGCACCCCGTACAGGTCATGCTCGTCGGCGTCCTCGATCGTCACCGGCACGATGTCGCCGACCGACAGGCCGTGGGCGTCGCGGAGGAAGACCTCGCCGTCGATCTCCGGGGCGTCGGCCTGGCTGCGGCCGGTGGCGCCGCCGTCCTCATCCACCGCGTCGATGATGACGGGCAGGGTGCGGCCCACCTTGGCGGCCAGCTTTTCCGCCGAGATGCGCGCGGTCAGCGCCATCAGGCGGGCGTAACGTTCCTCTTTCACTTCTTCCGGCACATGGCCGGGCAGGGCGTTGGCGGCGGCGCCCTCCACCGGCTCGAAGCGGAACGCGCCGACGCGGTCGAGCTGCGCTTCGTCGAGCCATTGCAGCAGATACTCGAAATCCGCCTCCGTCTCGCCGGGGAAGCCGACGACGAAGGTGGAGCGGATCGTGATGTCCGGGCAGATCGCCCGCCATTTCGCCAGCCGTTCGAGCACCTTGGCCTCGTTGGCCGGGCGCTTCATCGCCTTCAGCACGTTGGGCGCGGCGTGCTGGAACGGGATGTCGAGATAAGGCAACACCAGCCCCTCGGCCATCAGCGGGATTACCTGATCGACGTGGGGATAGGGATAGACGTAGTGCAGCCGCACCCATGCCCCCAGCTTGCCCAGTTCGCGCGCAAGGTCGGTCATGTGCGCGCGCACTTCCCCGCCACCTTTCAGCGGGTAGGTGGCGTGGCGCAGGTCCAGCCCATAGGCCGAGGTATCCTGACTGATGACGAGCAGCTCGCGCGTGCCTGCCGCGACCAGCTTCTCCGCCTCGCGCAGGATCGCATCGGGGCGGCGGCTGACGAGATCGCCGCGCAGCGCCGGGATGATGCAGAAGGAGCAGCGGTGGTTGCAGCCCTCGGAAATCTTCAGATAGCTGTAGTGGCGCGGCGTCAGCTTCAGGTCGCGTTCCGGCACCAGATCGAGGAACGCCGAGGGCGGCATCGGCGCTGCGGTATGCACCGCGCCGACGACTTCCTCATACTGGTGCGCCCCGGTGACGGCGAGCACCTGCGGAAAGCGCGCGCGGATCGCCTCGGCCTCCTTGCCCATGCAGCCGGTCACGATCACGCGGCCGTTCTCGGCGATGGCCTCGCCGATCGCCTCGAGGCTTTCCTCCTTGGCGCTGTCGAGGAAGCCGCAGGTGTTCACCAGCACCACGTCCGCCCCGGCATAGTCGGGCGACATGCGGTAGCCGTCGGCGCGCAGCTTCGTCAGGATCCGCTCGCTGTCGACGAGATTCTTCGGACAGCCGAGCGAGACCATGCCGACCTTCGGCGGGGTGGGGAGTATCGTTGCCATGGGAACGCGCGCCCATAGCGGATTTGCGGGGCGATGGCGAGG
>NZ_VNIM01000113.1 GCF_007785815.1 Alterirhizorhabdus solaris
CGGCTCATGTCTTCTATTTATTTTTTTTTTCAAGCAAAAGACGCCATACTAGTCCCTGAGTTGTCTCGGGGGTTGGAAGATTTTAATAAGAACCAGGCCCCGTCCCCGCCAGCATCTCCGCCAGATCGACCGGAAACACCAGTTCGTCATGCGCCGCCAGTTCGGCGGGCGTGAACCAGCGCCAGCTTTGCATCACCCGCCGCTCAAGCTCGGTGTGCCCGGCAGGGTCCACCTCGCAGGCGTCCACGTCGATGCGGAAATAGCGTTCGTCGGCGATTACCGGTTCTCCCTCCACCGTCTCGAATTCGGCCAGCTTGCGCGCCACCTCCGGCCCGCAGTCCATATCCAGCCCCACCTCCTCGCGCAGTTCGCGGCGGGCGGCGGCGGGATAATCCTCGCCCGGGTCAAGCGCGCCGCCCGGCGTCACCCAGAAGACCGGGCGATCTTCGGGAGTGAAACGGAACAGCAGGACGCGACCCCTCCCGTCCACCAGCAGGATGCGCGCCGCCGGGCGCGGGCGTCGCATCATCCGGCATCCAGTTCGGGATAGTGGCGGAAGATGCCGTCGCCGAACGGCAGCCGCCGGTCGCTCGCCAGATAATCGGCGAGTTCGGGCAGCGCCGCCACATGCGCGTGCAGGCCGGTCAGTTTGGGGCAATCGCGCAAGGTGGTGGCCATGCGCTTGGGGAAGGCATGACGCAGCCCCTCGATCAGTTGGAACAGCGAGAGGTCGGCGTAGCTCCAGCGATCGCCCGCCAGCCACGGGCCGTGGTGCAGCAGCGCCCGCTCGAAATACCGCAGATATTTGGGGATGCGATCGGCGCGGAACGCCTCGGCCGCGCGCGCCGCCTCGGCCGCCTGTTCCTCGTAGGTGAGGCCCACAGCGACCGGATGATGCACATCGTGCGCCTCGCCCACCGCATCGGCGATGGTGAGCTGGAGCTGGTTGACCCACAACCGACCCTCGAGGTCGACCGGCGCGAGGCCATGCCGTTCGCCGAGGAACAGCAGGATGTTGGCGGTCTGGGCGATCGTCATCCCGTCCGCCAGCAGATAGGGCGGTGCGAACGGCGGCGCGTCGCGGGGCTGTTCAAGATCGAGACCGAGCGCAGACATGCCGCCTTCCCCGCGCGCCAGATCGCGATAGGCGATGCCGCCCGCCTCCAGCGCCAGCCGCACGAACTCGCCTCGGCCGGGAATGCCGGGCCAGTACCACAGGTCGTAACTCATCGTTCCACCTCCGCCTGGGCGCGGCCTACACCTCGGAAGGGGCGCGCGCCTTGATCGCGAGGGCATGAACGCGCTCCGCCAGCAAATCGGCCAACGCCGTGTTCACCGCCCGCTGGCGCGCGACGCGGCTCTGCCCCTCGAACGTGGGGGAGACGATCTCCACGGTGAAGTGGCTTTCGCCGCTGCCGTCGTGCCCGGCATGGCCGCGATGCTTCTCGCTGTCGTCGATCACGGCGAGGCGTGTGGGGGACAGGGCGGCGCGCAGCCGTTCCTCGATCGCGGTGGCCACGGGGCCGGTGGGATATGTGGTCATCGCCTCTATATAACCGGTTTGCAGCGAAGAGGCAGTCTTGGCGGACGACGGATCGAACGAGAGGAAACGGAGCAGCCCGCGCTTCCACGGCCGCATCGGCGATGGCGCGCGTGTGTGCGAGCATGACGGCTGCACCGAGCCGGGCGAGTTCCGCGCGCCCCCGCGCGAAGGCCGCCGCACCGGCGACGGGCCGGGCCAGTGGCGCTGGTTCTGCCTCGATCACGTGCGCGCGTTCAATGGCGGCTACAATTTCTTCGAGGGGATGAGCGCGGACGAGATCGAGGCGCAGCAGCGTCCGTTCGCCGGGTGGGAGCGGGAGACGCGCGCTTTCTCCGCCAACGCCGGCACGGGGCCGAAATGGGCCGATTTCATCGATCCGCTCGATGCGATCGGCGCCAAGTTCGCGCGTGAGAATCCGCAGTCCGCCAACGGCCATCCGTTCCGCGAAAGCGAGCGCAAGGCGCTCAAGACGCTCGGTCTCGGCGCGGAGACGGATCGCAGGATGCTGCGCCAGCGTTATGCCGATCTGGTGCGCCGATATCATCCCGATCGCAACGGCGGCGATCGTAGCCACGAGAAGGCATTGCAGGACGTCATCGCCGCCTATACCGCGTTGAAATCCTCGCCCGCCTTCGCTTGAAAGAGTTCGCAAACCCTATGGCCGATCTAGCAAACGTCCAGCCCGACAGCCGCGCCGAGACGGTGCTCGCCGCCCCAGACCGGATGGTGAAGGTGCGCGACGCCTTCGGCATCGACAGCGACATGGAAGTGCCCGCCTTCTCCGAGGCGGACGAGCGCGTGCCCGATCTCGACCCCGCCTATGTGTTCGATCCGGACACCACGCTGGCGATCTGCGCCGGCTTCGCGTTCAACCGCCGGGTGATGGTGCAGGGCTATCACGGCACCGGCAAGTCGACCCATATCGAGCAGGTGGCCGCCCACCTGAAATGGCCGTGCATCCGCATCAACCTGGATGCCCACATCAGCCGTATCGACCTGATCGGTCGCGACGCGATCGTGCTTCGCGACGGCCAGCAGGTGACGGAGTTCCGCGAGGGCCTGCTGCCGTGGGCGTTGCAGACGCCGACCGCACTGGTGTTCGACGAGTATGACGCCGGCCGCCCGGACGTGATGTTCGTGATCCAGCGCGTGCTGGAAACGGAGGGCAAGCTGACCCTGCTCGACCAGAACCGGGTCATCCGCCCGTCCCCGTGGTTCCGCCTGTTCGCCACCGCCAACACGGTGGGCCTGGGCGACACGACCGGGCTGTATCACGGCACCCAGCAGATCAATCAGGGCCAGATGGATCGCTGGAATCTGGTCGTCACGCTCAACTATCTGCCCGCGGCGGTCGAGGCGCAGATCGTGCTCGCCAAGAGCGGCGAATATGACAAGCCGGACGGCAAGAAGGTGGTCGAGAACATGGTGAAGGTCGCAGACCTCACCCGTTCGGGCTTCGTCGCGGGGGACATCTCCACCGTCATGTCGCCACGCACGGTGATCTCGTGGGCGCAGAACGCGCTGATCTTCGGCGACGTGGGCTTCGCCTTCCGCCTCAGCTTCCTCAACAAGTGCGACGAGGCCGAACGCTCGCTGGTGGCGGAATATTACCAGCGCGTGTTCGGCAAGGATCTGCCGGAGAGCGTGGTGGGGAAGAAGTGATCCTCGCAGGCGCCCCGGGGCGGCCGGCCGATGGCTGAACAGACCCCGCTCGACGCGCTGAAGGCCGTACTCGGCGGCGCGGCGCGCGCGATGGCGCAGGAGCCGGAGCTGGAACTGAGCTACACCGCCGAGGCGCCCTCGGTGCTGGGCAAGGCGGTGCGCGTGCCGATGCCGGGGCGCGGGCTGCCGGCCGATCAGGTGGCCGAGGCACGCGGATTCGCCGACGGCTATGCCCTGCGCCTGCGCCATCACAATCAGGCGCTGCACGACCGCGCCGCCCCGGCCGAGCCGGTGGCGCGCGCCGTATTCGACGCGGTGGAACAGGCGCGCGTCGAATCGATCGGCGCGCGGGCGATGGAGGGCGTGCGCGCCAACCTCGGCCATGCGCTCGACATGCGGATGAAATCCGACCCGCTGGTCCGCGCGCGCAATCGCGACGAGGTGCCGCTGTCCACCGCGGTCGGCCTGCTGGTGCGCGAACGGCTGACCGGGCAGGCGCCGCCCGCCGCCGCCTTGCCCGGACTGGCGCTGGTGCGCGACTGGATCGAGGAAAAGGCCGGCGCCGATCTCGACGCGCTGGAAATGGTGCTGGACGACCAGCGCGCCTTCGGCCGCCTCGCCACCCGCCTGCTGGAAGATCTCCAGTTGATCGAAGGCGAAACCACGCCCGACGAGCAGCAGGACCCCGGCGAAGAAGGCGAGGGCGAGGAACAGGACGAATCGGAACAGGGCGACGACGGCGAGGACGAGGGCGGCGGCGCGCAGAGCGAGACGGAGTCGCGCGCCGAGGCCAGCGACGAGGAAAGCACCGACGACGGCGAATCCCGCCAGTTGGACGACGACTCGCTGAGCGACAGCGACTCGGACATGGGCGACGACGGCGAGGAGGGCATGATGCCCGTGCGCCCCAACCGCCCGTTCGCCGATCTTTCCGCCACGTTCGATTATCATCCATTCACCACCGCCTATGACGAGGTGATCGAGGCGACCGAGCTGTGCGACGCCGAGGAGCTGAACCGGCTGCGCGCCTATCTCGACCAGCAGTTGATTCATCTGCAGGGCGCCGTGACCAAACTGGCCAACCGGCTGCAACGCCGGCTGATGGCGCAGCAGAGCCGCTCGTGGGATTTCGATCAGGAGGAGGGGATGCTCGATGCCGCGCGGCTGGCGCGGGTCATCGTCAGCCCCGGCCACTCGCTCAGCTACAAGCGGGAGCGCGACACCCAGTTCCGCGACACGATGGTGACGCTGCTGATCGACAACAGCGGTTCGATGCGCGGTCGGCCGATCTCGATTGCGGCGATCTGCGCCGACATCATGGCGCGCACGCTGGAGCGATGCGGCGTGAAGACCGAGATCCTCGGCTTCACCACCCGCGCGTGGAAGGGTGGCCAGTCCCGCGAGCAGTGGCTGGGACAGGGCCGCCCGCCCACGCCGGGCCGGCTGAACGACCTGCGCCACATCATCTACAAGCGTGCCGACGAGCCGTGGCGCCACGCCCGCCGCAACCTGGGCCTGATGATGCGCGAGGGGCTGCTCAAGGAGAATATCGACGGCGAGGCGCTGATGTGGGCGCACAACCGGATGATCGGCCGCTCGGAGGAGCGCAAGATCATGATGGTCATCTCCGACGGCGCGCCGGTGGACGATTCCACGCTGTCGGTGAATTCGGGCAGCTATCTGGAAAAGCACCTGCGGCAGGTGATCGGCTGGATCGAGGGGAAGTCCCCGGTCGAGCTGATCGCGATCGGCATCGGCCACGACGTGACGCGCTATTACGCCAAGGCGGTGACGATCATGGACGTGGAGCAGCTGGGCGGCACGATGGTGGAACAGCTCGCCGGGTTGTTCGAGAACGAGGGGCGCTAGGCGTGCCGGGCCCGGGCTGCCTTCGATGAGCCGGCTTGAGGGCAAGACCTGCGTCGTCACCGGCGCCGCACGCGGGATCGGCCGGGCCATCGCCGAGCGCTTCCATCGCGAAAGCGCGACCGTGATCGCCACCGATTGCGATCAGGCAGCGGGCGCTGCCGCCGCCGCCGAGATCGGTTGCCGCTTCGTGCCGCTCGACGTGCGCGAGGAGGCGGACTGGGCACGGCTGGCGGCGCTCGTGCCGGCCGCCGACGTGGTGGTCAACAACGCCGGCGTCACCGGCTTCGAGGAGGGCATGGTGGTGGCGCATGACCCCGAACATGCGACGCTGGAGAACTGGCGCGCGGTGCACCGGGTCAATCTGGACGGGACGTTTCTCGGCTGTCGCTATGCCATCGGCGCGATGAAGGCGCGTGGCACGGGATCGATCATCAACATCTCGTCGCGCTCCGGGCTGGTCGGCATCCCGCTCGCCGCCGCTTATGCCTCGTCCAAGGCGGCGGTGCGCAACCACAGCAAGTCGGTCGCGCTCTATTGCGCGCAGCAGGGCTGGGCGATCCGCTGCAATTCCATCCATCCCGCCGCGATCCTCACGCCGATCTGGGAGCCGATGCTGGGGATGGGGCCGGCGCGCGAGCAGCGGATGAAGGCGCTCGTCGCCGACACGCCGCTGCGCCGGTTCGGCACGGCGGACGAGGTGGCGGCGGTGGCGCTGATGCTCGCCGCCGACGAGGCAACCTACATCACGGGTACCGAGATCAACGTCGACGGCGGCCTGCTGGCCGGGTCCGCCGCCTCGCCGGGCTAGTGGCGGGGCGGCGGCATCCGCCCTCAGCCCTTGTGCTGCGTGCCATCCAGCAGCTTGATGATCGCCGAGAAGTCCAGCCCCTGATCGTCGCCGTTGACGAACGCCTGATACAGTGCGCCCGCCGCCGCGCCCATCGGCACGCTGGCACCGGCGGCTCCCGCCGCCTCGACCGCCAGCTTCAGGTCCTTCAGCATCAGCGCGGCCGCGAAGCCGCCCTGATAGCCGTTGTCGGCGGGCGACGTGGGGCCGACGCCGGGGAGCGGGCAGTAGCTCGTCATCGACCAGCTCTGGCTCGTCGCCTTGGAGGCGATGTCGTAGAAGGTCTGCGGGTCCAGCCCCAGCTTCTGCGCCAGCGCGAAGCCCTCGCAGGTGGCGACCATCGTCGCGCCGAGGATGATGTTGTTGCAGATCTTGGCCGCCTGCCCCGCGCCCGCCGCGCCGGCATGGATCACCGCCTTGCCCATCGCGGCGAGGATCGGCTCGCCTTTCGCAAAGGCGTCGTCCGTACCGCCCACCATGAAGGTGAGCGTACCGCCGTTGGCCGCCGCGATCCCGCCCGAGACGGGCGCATCGACCATCGCCAGCCCCCGCTCGGCCGCCGCCGCGATCACCGCGCGGGCCGAGGCGACGTCGATCGTCGAACAGTCGAGCAGCACCGCCGAGGGCGGCACGGCGGCGAACACCTCGTCCTGATACACCGAGACGACGTGGCGGCCGGCGGGCAGCATGGTGACGACGAAATCGGCATCGCGCGCGGCCTCGGCAGCGGACGCCGCGCGGGTGCAGCCGGCCCCCTCGGCCCGCGCCAGCGCAGCCTCGGACAGGTCGAACGCGCGCACCTCATGCCCCGCCTTCGCCAGGTTCGCGGCCATGCCGCCACCCATGTTGCCCAATCCGATGAAGCCGATTCGTGCCATTACGCTGTCCTCCGTTTGACCATGGTGTCGCCGCCCGGCGGGAGCCGCCGGGCCGACGAGGGCGAGGGCTTACCGCCCGGTCCACACCCCCGGCCGCTTCTCCACGAAGGCGCCCATGCCTTCCTTCTTGTCCTCGGTGGCGCACAGCCCGTTGAACAGGCGCCGCTCGAACAGGATGCCGGTGGCGAGGCCCGTCTCGAAGGCGACGTTGACCATCTCCTTGTTGGCGATCGCGGCGAGCGGAGCCATGCCGGCGATGGTGGCGGCCATCTTCAGCGCCTCGTCCACCAGATCGGCGGCGGGCACCACCTTGCTGCACAGGTTGGCCTTCTCGGCCTCTACCGCGTCCATCATCCGCCCGGTCAGCACCATGTCCATCGCCTTGGACTTGCCGACCGCGCGGGTCAGCCGCTGCGAGCCGCCCATGCCGGGCGCCACGCCCAGCTTGATCTCGGGCTGGCCGAAGCGGGCGGTATCGGCGGCGATCATGATATCGGCCATCATCGCCAGTTCGCATCCGCCGCCGAGCGCGAAGCCGCCCACTGCCGCGATCCACGGCTTGCGCACCGACCACACCTTCTCGAACCCGCCGAAGAAGTTGGCGCCGTACATCTGGGCGAAGCCCTGATCCTGCATCTCCTTGATGTCCGCCCCGGCGGCGAACGCCTTCTCGCTGCCCGTCAGCACCAGGCAGCGCTGGCCGTCGTCGGCATCGTAGGCGGCGAAGGCGTCGATCAGGTCGCGCAGGATCGCGGTGTTGAGCGCGTTCAGCGCCTGCGGGCGATTGAGCCGGACGAGCGTGACCGCCCCGTGCGTTTCCACCAGCAGCGTCTCATAGTCACTCATCACGTCATCCCTCGATGATTGGGGCGCGGCCCCGGTGGTTTGGCGGCGTCGATCCGGGCGTCAGGCGCTCAGGGGCCGCCACTCGTCGGCCTCGGCCAGCGGCGAGAAGATCGTGTCGATCAGGTGGTCGCTCACGCGCCCGGGCGCGGGCGGGTCCCACTGGGGCGCATTGTCCTTGTCCACCAGCAGCGCGCGCACGCCCTCGACGAAGTCGTGGCGCTGGACGATGTGGCAGGCCAGCCGGTACTCGACGCGCATTTCCTCGGCGAAGTCCCGATGGTCGCGCCCCTGCCGGACCAGCCGCAGCGACACCTTGCAGGCCATCGGCGACTTCTCCGCGAGGACGGCGCGCTGGGCGGTCGCCCACTCGCCGCCATCGGCCTCCAGCGCGTCGAGGATATCCTCGTAGCGGTCGGCGGCGAACAGCCGGTCGATCTCCGCCTGCCGCGTCAAGATGGCAGAGGGCGGCGGGGCGGTGGTGGCGGCGGCGAGAATGGCCTCCACCTCGTCCGGCGCCGCGATCAGCCGCGCCTTCACCGCGTCCAGATCGGCCGAGGGGATGAAGTGGGTGGCAAGGCCGAGCGCAACGCAGTCGGCGCCGTCCAGCCGCGCGCCGGTCAACGCCACGAATTCACCCATCCGTCCGGGCAGGCGGGACAGATACCAGCCGCCGCCCACATCGGGGAACAGCCCGATGCCCGTCTCCGGCATGGCGAACACCGTCCGCTCCGTCACGACCCGGTATTTCGCCGGCTGGGAGATGCCGACGCCGCCGCCCATCGTGATGCCGTGCATGAACGCCACGATCGGCTTGGCGAAGGTGAACAGCAGATGGTTGGTCTGATACTCGTCACGAAAGAAGTCGCGCGCCGCCACGCCGTCCACCCGCGCGCTTTCCCACAAGGCGCGCACGTCGCCGCCGGCGCAGAAGCCGCGCGACAGCTTGGGGTCGCCGTCCGCCGACGGCGCGTGATCGAGGAGCACCAGCCGCACTGCCGGATCGTCGCGCCACGCCAGCAGCGCCTGCGTGATGGCGAGACACATGTCGCGGGTGAGCGCGTGGAGCGCCCGTGGCCGGTTGAGCCGCAGCCGCCCGGCGCCGCCTTCCACCGAGACGAGCAGCTCGTTCGTGCCGTTGGCCGCGCTCATTGGCGCAGCAACTCCCGGGCGATGATGACGCGCATGATCTCGTTGGTGCCTTCGAGGATGCGATGGACCCGCAGGTCACGCAGGAACCGCTCGATCGGATAATCCTGGAGGTAGCCGTAGCCACCGTGCAGTTGCAACGCGCGATCGACCACGGACCAGCCGGTGTCGGTCGACAGTCGCTTGGCCATCGCGGCGAACTTGGTCTTGTCGGGCGCGCCCTCGCTCACCTTGGCGGCGGCGGCGTAGAGCAGGATGCGCGCGGCCTGAAGCTCGGTTTCCATGTCCGCCAGCGTGAACTGCGTGGCCTGCAGGTCCGCGATCGCCTTGCCGAACTGGCGGCGCTCCCGGGTGTAGCCGATCGCCTCGTCCAGACACCGTTGCGCGCCGCCCAGGCTGCACGCGCCGATGTTCAGACGTCCGCCGTCCAGCCCGGCCATGGCGATGCGGAAGCCCTGCCCCAGCTCGCCCAGCAGGTTGGCCGCCGGCACGCGCACGCCGTCGAAATTCACCTGTGCGGTGGGCTGCGAATGCCAGCCCAGCTTCTTCTCCGCCGCGCCGAAGCTGACGCCGGGCATGTCCTTCTCGATCAGGAAGCAGCTGATGCCGTTGGCGCCATCGTCGGATGTCCGCGCCATCGTGACATAGACCTCGTTCACCCCGCCGCCGGAGATGAACGCCTTCGATCCGCTGACGAGCCAGTCGTCGCCGTCGCGCACCGCGCGGGTGCGCAGGCTGGCCGCGTCGGAGCCGGCACCCGGCTCGGTCAGGCAGTAGCTGGCGAGCTTGTCGCCCGACACCAGCGCCGGCAGGAGGCGCGCCTTCAGGTCGGCACCGCCGTAGCGATCGACCATCCACGCGGCCATGTTGTGGATCGAGATGAACGCGCTGGTGGACGGGCAGCCATAGGCCATCGCCTCCATCACCAGCGCCGACTCCATCCGCCCGAGGCCGGTGCCGCCGCCTTCCTCGGACACATAGATCGCGCCGAAGCCCAGCTCGCAGGCCGCCTTCACCACGTCGCGCGGGAAGTGGTGCGCCTCATCCCAGCCAGCGGCGAACGGCGTGATGGCATCGGCGGTGAACCGCTGCGCCATCTCCTGTATTGCCCGCTGGTCCTCGGTCAGGTCGAACTGCATCGCTGCTCCCCTCAATCCGGCGGCTTTGCCGCCGGGCGGATGAAAATACAAGAAGCGCGGCCCGGGCGTCGCCCGTCGTCACGATCCGGTACAGGCACGCCTGGCCACGCCTACAACGTGCGCAACGCCTGCGCCGGCCGCGCGCGCAACGCCGGCAGCGCACCCGCCAGCCCCATCGCCAGCGGGGCGAAGGCGCCCGCCAGCACGGTGCCGATCACGGTCGGCCAGTCGGTCGCCCACTCCAGCCCGAACAGCCGCACCACCACATACCACCCCGCCCCGGCCGCCACGGCCAGCGCCAGCGCCGAGACGATGGTGGCGAGCGCGGCATATTCGATCGCCTGTGCCGCCAGCACCTGCCCGCGCGTGGCGCCCAGCAGCTTGAGCAGCACCGCATCGCGCACCCGCGCCCGGCGGGAGGAGGCGATCGCCCCGATCAGCACCGCGATACCGGCCGCCACCGCAACGGAAGCGGCCGCGCGGATGGCCACGCCCAATTGTCCCAGCACGTCCGCCACCTGCGCCAGCACCTCCTTGATGCGGATCAGCGAGACGGAGGGGAAGGCGGCGGTGACGGCACGGGAAAGCGCGTTCTCGCCCGCCGGGGGCATCGCGATCGTGGCCATCACGCTGTGCGGCGCGCCTTCCAGCGCGTTCGGCGAGAAGACCATGACGAAGTTGAACCCCATCGTGTCCCAGTCGATCTCGCGCAGCGAGGCGATCGTCGCGGTCACCTCCACGCCCAGAACCGAGACGGTCATCGTATCGCCCAGCTTCAACCCGAGCGCGTCGGCCGCTTTCACGTCGAGCGAGACGAGCGGCGGGCCGGCATAGTCCGCCGGCCACCATCGGCCCGCCACCACCCGGCTGCCTTCCGGCACGGTGGCGGCATAGGTGAGGCCGCGATCGCCGCGCAAAATCCACGCGCCGTCTGGGATCGACTTCAGGTCCGCCACGCGCTTGCCGGCGAACGCCACCACCGGGCCGCGCAGCGAGGGCACCGTCTTCACCTCGGCGCCGGGGGACAGCCGCGCCACCAGCGCGCGAAAGCGATCCGCCTCGGTATTGGGGATGTCGAGCGCGAAGAAGCTGGGCGCGCGTGCCGGCACGCTGCGGGCGATCTGGCCGGACAGATTCGTCTCGATCACCGCCAGCGTGGCGAACAGGCTGAGGCCGAGGCCGAGCGCCACCACCAGCCTGTCGGTCTGCGCGCCGGGGCGGTGCAGGTTGGCGAGCGCGAGCCGCAGCAGCGGCCGGCGCGGATGCGGCAGGCGGGCGGCAAGCGCGCGCACGCCGACACCGATCAGCGACAGCACCACCAGCAGCCCCGCCGCCGCCGCCACGAACAGCGCGGCGAACCCCGGTTCGCGCGCGGTGCCGATGGCAAGCCCCGCGATCAGCCCGGCCAGCGCCACCATCGCCGCGATCACCGGCCACGCCGGCCGCGCCGGCCGCTCCACCCCGCCGCGGAACAGCGAGGCGGCCGGCACGCTGCGTGCACGATCGAGCGGGGCGATGGCGAACAGCAGCGCCACCAGCAGGCCATACAGCGCGCCCGTCACCAGCGGCAGCGGATAGAGGCCCAACTGCGGCGGCACCGGCAGCGCATCGCCCGCCGCCCAGGCGACGATCGCCGGCACGCAGGCCCCGGCCACCAGCCCTGCCGCCACCGCGCCGGCCGCCACCAGCGCCAGTTGCAGGATATATATCGCCCCGATCATGCGCGACGAGGCGCCCAGCACCTTCAGCGTGGCGATGCCGCCGCGCCGCGCATCCAGCCATGAGGACACGCCGTTGCCCACCCCGATC
>NZ_VNIM01000114.1 GCF_007785815.1 Alterirhizorhabdus solaris
GCGCGCGGCGGATCGCGCGGGCGCGCCCTGGGCGAACCCCGGCGCGGACGCGCTGGCGAGGATCGTGCCGACCAGCAGCGCCGAAGCGAGCCTCGCGCTGGCGGGGGTGCCGCCGATCTGTCCGGTCATCACTGTCACGCGTACACGTCCCCGCATCAAAACCAAAGTTCGGTAGAGTAAATCGCGCTTCCGCCCCTGCCCGATCGGGGTCAGCCGATCAAGCCGGCAAGCCCGGCCCACAGGCCGAGCGAGGCAAGATCGTTGAACGTCACGAACAGCATGAAGGCAAGCAGCAGCGCGAGGCCGGACCGGAACGCCCATTCCTGCACGACCGGATTGAGCGGCCGGCGGCGGACCCCCTCCAGTGCGTAGAAAAACAGGTGGCCGCCATCCAGCAGAGGGATTGGCAGAAGATTTATGAAGCCCAGATTAATCGATATCATCGCCATGAACTCGACGAAGGGCAGCCAGCCCAGCGTCACCGTCTGCCCGGAGAACTTGGCGATCTGGAGCGGCCCGCCCAACTCCGCCACCGATCGCCGGCCCGTGATGATCTGGCCCAGCGTGCTGACCATGGCGACCACGATATCGCGGGTATGCTTCACCGCCGCGCCCAGCACTTGCCCCGCCGGCAGCGGCTGGATGATCGGCGCGGGCGAGCCGACGCCGAGGCGGCCGATCTCGAACCTGTTGCCGAAGCGGTCCTCCTGCTTCTCGCGATCGGGCACCACCGTGAGGTGGATCTGCCGCGCGCCGCGATACACGTCCATCCGCAGCGGCTCGCCGGGGCGGATGCGGACGATCGGGGCGATGTCCTCGAAACGGTCGACGCCCTGCCGGGCGATCATCGTCACGCGATCACCGGGCAGGATGCCGGCCTTCTCGGCGGCGGACCCGGCCACCACCGAGGCGACGACGTTGGGCGTTCGCGGCTCGCCGTAGCTGGCGAAGAAAGCGGCGAACACGAGGATGGCGAAGGCGAAGTTGGTCGCCGGCCCGGCCGCCACGATGATGAACCGCTGCCACAGCGGCTTGGCCTGGAAGGTCCGCGCCTTCTCCGCCGGCGGCAACGCCTGCCAAGCCGGGTCGGGCGTGCTGGCCGGGCTCATGTCGCCGGCGAACTTCACGTAGCCGCCCAGCGGCATCCAGCCGATCTTCCAGCGGGTGCCGCGCTTGTCCGTCCAGCCGACCACCTCGCGGCCGAAGCCGATCGAGAACGCATCGGCCTTCACCCCGAAGGCGCGGCCGGCGAAATAATGACCCAGTTCGTGAACGAAGATCAGCGGGCCGATGACGAGGAAGAAGCTCGCGACCGTCAGCAGAAAGCCCGGGGTTTCGATCACGCCGCCTTCACCTCCATGATAGTGCCGGCGACGATGCGGGCCTCGCCATCCACCGCGATCACCGCATCGAGAGACTCGGGCGCGGGCGGGTCATAGCGCGACAGCGTCTCAGCCACGATTGCGGCGATATCGAGGAAGCCGATGCGCCCGCCGAGGAAAGCGGCGACCGCCACCTCGTTGGCCGCGTTCAGCACCGCCGGCCGCGCCCCGCCCGCCTCGATCGCGTCGCGCGCCAGTTTCAGCGCGGGGAAGCGATCGGTATCGGGCGCCTCGAAGTCGAACCGGGCCACCTTGGCGAAATCGAGCCGTTCCACCGGCGCTTTCATCCGTCGGGGCCAGGCGAGCGCATGGGCGATCGGGGTGCGCATGTCCGGCGTGCCGAGCTGCGCCAGGATCGAGCCGTCGACATATTCCACCATCGAGTGGATCACGGATTGCGGGTGGACGAGGATCTCGATCCGGTCGAGGCCCACGGGGAACAGGTGGTGCGCCTCGATCAGCTCCAGCCCCTTGTTCATCATCGTCGCCGAATCGACCGAGATCTTGGCCCCCATCGACCAGTTCGGATGCTTCACCGCGCGCGCCGGGGTGACGCCCGCCATCTCCGCACGGGTGAAGGTGCGGAACGGGCCGCCGCTGGCCGTCAAGATGATGCGGCTGACATGGTCGGGCGCCGCATGATCGAAGCACTGAAAGATCGCGTTATGCTCGGAATCGACCGGCAGCAGCGTGGCGCCGTGGCGGCGGCCGGCGTCCATCGCCAGCGCGCCCGCAGAGACCAGCGCCTCCTTGTTGGCGAGCGCCACGGTGCCGCCCGCCGCCAGCGCCGCCATCACCGGGCGCAGGCCGGCGCAGCCGACGATCGCGGCCATCGTCCAGTCCGCCCCGCGGCCCGCCGCCTCCTCGATAGCGGGCGCGCCGGCGGCGGTGGTCGTGTTGCTGCCGGCCAGCGCCTCGGCCAGTTGCGCGCCCAGCGTCGCATCGCCGATCACCGCATGCGCGGCGCGGGTGCGGCGGGCGGCGGCGACGAGGCCCGGGACGTCGGTCTGCGCCGTCAGCGCCTCGACACGGAAGCTCTCCGGCTCGCGCTCGATCAGGTCCAGCGTGGAGGTCCCGACCGAGCCGGTCGCACCGAGGATGGTCACGCTCTTCATGCCAGCCACACGTTCATGCCAGCCACCCCATCGCGGCGGCGAAACCGATCAATGTCGCCACCGGCACCACGCCATCCAGCCGGTCCAGCGCGCCGCCGTGGCCGGGCAGCAGCCGGCCGCTGTCCTTTACGCCCGCCTTGCGCTTCAGCCAGCTCTCGAACAGGTCACCAATCTGCGCCAATACCGCCATCGGCGCGCCGAGCACGATCAGCGCCCGCGGCAACCCGGCCGATAGCGCGATCACCGCGCCGGCCAGCAACGCCGCCACCACGCCGCCGCCCAGCCCGGCCCATGTCTTGTTCGGGCTGAGGCCCGGCGCCAGCTTCGGCCCGCCGATCGCGCGGCCGGAGAAATAGGCGCCGATGTCGGTCGCCCACACGATCGCCAGCGTCCACAGCGTCAGCGCAAGCCCATGCGGCTGCGCGCGCAGGAACAGCAGCCCGAACACCGGCAGCCCGGCATAGAGCAGCCCCGCCCCCAGCCGCCCACTCCGCCCGATCGCCGCGACTGCGATCGCGAGCGCCAGCAGCAGCGCCAGCGCCGCCTCGCTCGCGCCGTTCACCAGCGGCGACGCCACCAGCAGCGCGAAACCGAAGGCGGCGAGGCTGAGGCCGATCGCCAGCCGGCTCGCCCGCATCAGCCCGGCCCACTCGGCCAGCATCAGCAGCGCGGCCGCACTCGCCAGCAGCCAGAACGCGACACCCCCCAGCGCCAGTGCGACGAGCGCGACCGCAATCATCGCCGCGCCCGCCAGCGCGCGCGTCGCCAGATCGGAACGGCGCCGCGCCGGGGCCGCGCCGGGAACGTGCGCCTTCACAGGCCGCCGTAACGGCGGTTGCGCCGCCCGAAATCCGCCACCGCATCGGCCAGTGCCGCCGCGCCGAAATCAGGCCACAGCGTGTCGACGAACAGCAGTTCGGCATAGGCCGCCTGCCACAGCAGGAAATTCGACAGCCGCCGCTCGCCCGAGGTGCGGATCAGCAGGTCCAGCGGCGGCAGCGCGGCGGTATCGAGCCGGTCCTCGATCATCGCGGCGTCGATCGTCACCGGATCGATCGTGCCCCCCGCCGCCGCGACGGCCAGTTGCCGCGCGACGCGGGCGATCTCGTCCTGCCCGCCGTAGTTCAGCGCGATCACCAGCGTCAGCCGTTCGTTGCGTGCGGTGCGGGTGCAGGCATCCTCCAGCATCGTCACCAGATCGCGATCGAACCGGGTGATATCGCCGATGATACGCAGCTTCACGCCGTTGCGGGCCAGCGAGTCCAGTTCGTCGCGGATGTAGCGCCGCAGCAACCCCATCAGGTCGGCGATCTCGGCCGCCGGCCGCCGCCAGTTCTCGGAAGAGAAGGCATAGAGCGTCAGCACGCCGATGCCCATCTCGCCCGCCGCCTCCACGGTGGCGCGCACCGCTTCCACGCCCTTGCGGTGACCGGCGACGCGCGGCAGATGGCGCTTCTTGGCCCAGCGGCCGTTGCCGTCCATGATGATCGCGACATGGCGCGGCACCACCCCGGCACCGCCTGCCGGAACACCCGCCGGGCTGGCCGAGGCCGCGTTCACTTGCCGAGGATTTCCTTTTCCTTGGCGGCGGCGGCGGCATCGATGTCGGCGATGGTCGCGTCGGTGAGCTTCTGCACCTCGGTTTCGTGGCGCTTGCGCTCGTCCTCGCTGACGACGCCCTTCTTCTCGTCGGTCTTCAGGCTGTCGTTGCCGTCGCGCCGCACGTTGCGCGCCGCGATCCGCGCCTTTTCGGCATATTGGCTGGCGAGCTTGGCCAGTTCCTTGCGGCGCTCCTCGGTCAGGTCCGGGATCGGCAGGCGCAGCGTGGTGCCGTCCACGATCGGGTTGAGGCCGAGGCCCGCCGAGCGGATCGCCTTGTCCACCGGGCCGACGTTCGCCTTGTCCCACACCTGCACCGAGATCAGGCGCGGTTCCGGCACGCTGACCGTGGCGACCTGGGTGATCGGCATGTTGGCGCCATAGACGGTGACGGTCACCGGATCGAGCAGCGAGGTGCTCGCGCGGCCGGTCCGCAGGCCGACCAGATCATTCTTCAGCGATTCCACCGCGCCGGCCATGCGACGTTCGAGATCGGCCTTGTTGTAGGCGGCCATCGGCTCAACTCCCCTGGTTCTGCACGATCGTGGCGGTGCCGCCACCCGCCAGCACGCGGGCCATGTTGCCCTGCTCGCGGATATTGAACACGACGATCGGAATGTTGTTGTCGCGACACAGCGCCACCGCGCTGGCGTCCATCACCTTCAGGTCGTCCGAAAGGACGCGGTTGAAGCTGACGCTGTCGTAGCGGGTGGCGGTCGGATCCTTCTTCGGATCGGCGCTGTACACCCCGTCCACCGAGGTGCCCTTGAACACCGCGTCGCAGCCCATCTCGGCCGCGCGCAACGCGGCGGTGCTGTCGGTGGTGAAGAACGGGTTGCCGGTGCCGGCGGCGAAGATGACGATCCGGCCCTTTTCCATGTGGCGCGCGGCGCGGCGGCGGATGAACGGCTCGCACACGGTGTTCATCGGGATCGCCGACTGCACCCGCGTCTCGACGCCGATCTGCTCCAGCGCGTTCTGCACCGCCAGCGCGTTCATCACCGTCGCCAGCATACCCATGTAATCGGCGCTGGTGCGATCGAAGCCGCGCGCGGCAGCCGCCAGCCCGCGAAAGATGTTGCCGCCGCCCACGACGAGGCAAAGCTCGTGCCCCTCCTTCACCGCCGCGATCTCGCCGGCGACGCGCGCCACGGTATCGGGGTCGATGCCGAACTGGCCGGGGCCCATCAGCACCTCGCCCGACAGCTTCAGCAGGATACGGTTGAAGCGCGGACGAGAAGGCGCGGTCATGGAATTCCGTCGAATAAAAGAGGGAGCGGCGCGCACCTTAGTGGGGGTGCGCGCCGCTGCCAAGCCGCTCCTCGCGGGATCGGCGATGCGATCGGTCGTCCGGCTCAGCCGGCGACGGCGGCCGCCACCTCGGCGGCGAAATCGCTTTCCTTCTTCTCGATGCCCTCGCCCAGCTGGAAGCGGACATAGTCGGTCAGCGTGATCGGGCTGCCGGCTTCCCTGGCGGCGGCGGCGATCACGTCCTGCACCGGGGTCTTGCCGTCCATCACGAACGCCTGGGTGAGCAGGCCATTCTCCTTGCGGAACTTGTCGACCGGACCCTTGATGATCTTCTCCGCGACTTCCGGCGGCTTGCCGACGATCTTGTCGGCGGCCTTCTCGCGCGCGATCGCGGCTTCACGCTCGATCACGGCCGGGTCGATCGCATCGCCCGACATCGCCAGCGGCGCGGCGGCGGCGATGTGCATCGCCAGCTGCTTGCCCAGCGCCTCGAGCTTGTCCGCCGGTGCGGCGCTCTCGAGGCCGACGAGCACGCCGATCTTGCCGAGGCCGGGGCCGGCGGCGTTGTGGACGTAGGAGACGACCGCGCCCTGCGACACCTCGATGCTCCGGGCACGGCGCAGCGCCTGATTCTCGCCGATGGTGGCGATGTTGGCGGTCAGCTTGTCGCCCAGCGTGCCGCCCTCGGGATGCTGCGAGGCGGCGAGCGCGTCGATGTCCGCGCCGGTCGTCAGCGCCAGTTCGGCTGCCGCCTTCACGAAGCCCTGGAACTGGTCGTTCTTGGCGACGAAGTCCGTCTCGGAGTTCACCTCGACGACCGCGCCCTTGCTGCCCTTCACGGCCACGCCGACGAGGCCTTCGGCGGCCTGACGGCCGGCCTTCTTGGCGGCGGCGGCGAGGCCCTTGGTGCGCAGCCAGTCGATCGCCGCCTCGATGTCGCCGTTGGTTTCGCCGAGCGCCTTCTTGCAGTCCATCATGCCAGCGCCACTCACGTCGCGCAGCTGCTTCACGGTCGCCGCAGTCACTTCCGCCATGGGGTGTATCCTTTCATGGTCTCAAAAACGAGACGGGGCGACTTTCGCCGCCCCGTCCGAACCTATCTCGACAGGCAGCGATCAGGCGCTGACGGCTTCTTCCGCCGGCGGCTCCATCATCGCGCCCAGATCCTCGCCGCGCGCCGCGCGACCGCCCTGGGTGCCGCGCGTCGCCGCTTCGGCCACCGCATCGCAGTACAGGCGGATGGCGCGGGCCGCGTCGTCGTTTGCCGGCACCGGGAAGGCGATGCCATCCGGGCTGACGTTGGAGTCGAGGATCGCGACGACGGGGATGCCGAGCGTGTTGGCTTCCTTGATCGCCAGCTCTTCCTTGTTCGCGTCGATCACGAACATCACGTCGGGAATGCCGCCCATGTCGCGGATGCCGCCCAGCGACATCTCGAACTTGTCGCGCTCGCGGGTGAGCTGCAGCACTTCCTTCTTGGTGAGGCCTGCGGTGTCGCCCGACAGCTGCTCCTCAAGCGTCTTGAAGCGCTTGATCGACCCGGAAATGGTCTTCCAGTTGGTCAGCATCCCGCCGAGCCAGCGGTGGTTGACGTAATGCTGGCCGGAGCGGCGCGCGGCCTCCGCGATCGGCTCCTGCGCCTGGCGCTTAGTGCCGACGAACAGGACCTTGCCGCCGTGGCTGACGGACTGCGAGACGAAATCGAGCGCGCGCGCCATCAGCGGCACGGTCTGCGACAGGTCGATGATGTGGACGCCGTTACGCTCGCCGAAGATGTAAGGCTTCATCTTCGGGTTCCAGCGGTGGGTCTGGTGGCCGAAATGCGCGCCGGCATCCAGCAATTCGTGCATCGAGACGGTAGGGGCCGCCATAGGATATTCTCCTTCCGGTTGAACCTCTCCGGGGCAGTGACCGCTCGGGTAAGCGGCACCGGGCTATGCGCCCCGGATGTGGAATGGGGCCGCGCCTATCCGCTTTCGCCCGCAAGATCAAGACTTGACGCCTGAGCCACTGCGGAACATACAGAGAACATGGAACCGCGACAGGTTACCAAGGTTTTAACGAGCTGAACCAGAAGGTTGCGGCTCGGGCTTGCGAGCAGAAGGGTTGCCGAAATGCTGCATATTGTCTCGACGATGATGTTTCTGGGTGCCGGAATGTTCTCCTTCGCCCTGATCGCCGCAATGTTGATCGATCATTCTCCGGCTATCGCCCGCGCTCTTGGCCTTCACGCCACCCCGCTGCCGCTGCCGGCCCAGGTGGCCCGGGTCAGAGTGTTGCGGAGCCCGCGTCTGGCGCCGATGTCACCCGTTCGGACACGCGCTGCCGCCTGACCCTTGCGTAGCTTTTGATCCCGAACGGCATCGCGATCAGGTAGGCGATCGAAATCGCCGTCAACGTCACCCACGGAATCGACAGCATCGCGCCACTGATGAGCGCGATGCCGGCCAGCAACTCGAAGCGGATGTGGCGACGAAGCCGCAGTGACGACCAGCTGAAGGTCGGCACGCTCGAGATCATCAGGAAAGCGATGAACGCCATCCACGGCGCCACGAGAGCGCCGTTGCGGGCCACGTCCGCCACCGGCCCCGTCCCCTTGAAGATCAGCGACACATATAGCGGCAGCATCGTCAGCCCGGCGCCGGTCGGTGCGGGGATGCCGGTGAGGAAGCCGGCCGATTTGTGCGGCTGCTGGCTGGCATCGATCTGGGCGTTGAACCGTGCGAGCCGAAGCGCGCAGCATGCCGCATGGCCCAGCGCGAAGATCCAGCCGAATCGCTGCCCCGCCTCGCCGAGATATTGCAGCGACCAGAGATACAGGATGATCGCGGGCGACACCCCGAATGCGATCACGTCGGACAGCGAATCAAGTTCGGCGCCGAACCGACTCTCGCCCTTGAGCAGGCGGGCGATGCGCCCGTCCAGCCCGTCGAGCACCCCGGCCATGATGACCGCGCCTGCAGCCATGCCGAAGTTGCCCTCCACGGCGAACAGGATACCCGTCAGCCCGGAGCACAGCGCCAGCGTGGTGACGGCATTGGGCGCGAGCGCGCGCAGCGGTATGCCCCGCCGGGCGGCGCGCATCGACCGGTCGTCAGACCCGCTCAAAGCGCCATGCCTTCGACCCGTTCGTCGTCGCCGAGGCGGGCGAGGATCGTCTCGCCCGCGATGGCGCGCTGACCGAGCGCGATGCGCGGCGCGGTGCCGGCCGGCAGATACACGTCCACCCGGCTGCCGAATCGGATCAGGCCGATGCGCTGCCCGCCGGCGACCATGTCCCCCGGCTTCACGAACGGTACGATCCGCCGGGCGACCAGACCGGCAATCTGGGTGAACCCGATTCGCGTGCCGTCGTTCGCCTCGACGAGGATATGCTGCCGCTCGTTCTCCTCGGACGCCTTGTCGAGGTCGGCGTTGAGGAACTTGCCCGAGATATACACCACCCGCCGGATCGTGCCGGCGATCGGCGTGCGGTTGATGTGGACATCGAACACCGACATGAAGATCGACACGCGTGTCATCGGCGCATCGCCGAGGCCGTCCGGCCCGGCCATCTCGCGCGGCGGCGGCACGGTGACGATCATCGTCACCAGCCCGTCCGCCGGCGCCACGATAAAGCCGGCCCCGCGCGGGAACGTGCGGATCGGATCACGGAAGAACGCCAGCACCCAGACCGTGACCCCCGCCATGGGCCATGCCAGCGTCTCCCACGCCATCCAGGCGAAGAAGACGGTGATGGCGGCAGCGATCAGCGCGAACTTGCGCCCTTCGGGATGCACGGCCGGGAAACGCCACTTTACCGTGGACGTGCCGAGGTCAGGTTTTTCAAGCGAGGTCATGGCCCCTGTGTAGGGTCAGCGACGGGCACTGACAATCGGATGCGGCACCGCGGCAGGCCATTTGACGCGGCAACTTCCCCCCGCCCTGTCTTCCGGCGTTGATCCGCGCGCCGGCTTTGCCTAGGACGCACGCAACTTTCATTCCTACCGGAGGCGCCGCGCCCATGGCCAAGATCAAGGTGAACACCCCGCTCGTCGAGCTCGACGGCGACGAGATGACCCGGATCATCTGGCAGTGGATCCGCGAGAAGCTGATCCTGCCCTACCTGGATATCGATCTGATCTACTTCGATCTCTCCGTCGAAAAGCGCGACGAGACGGACGACCAGATCACCATCGATTCGGCCAAGGCGATCCAGAAGTACGGCGTCGGCGTGAAGTGCGCCACGATCACGCCGGACGAGCAGCGGGTCGAGGAGTTCAAGCTCAAGAAGATGTGGAAGTCGCCGAACGGCACGATCCGCAACATCCTAGGCGGCGTCGTTTTCCGCGAGCCGATCGTCATCAAGAACGTGCCCCGGCTGGTGCCGGGCTGGACGGACCCGATCGTCGTCGGCCGCCACGCGTTCGGCGACCAGTATCGCGCCACCGACTTCCTCGTCCCCGGCCCCGGCAAGCTGCGGATGGTGTGGGAAGGCGAGGACGGCCAGGTCATCGAGCATGAGGTGTTCAACTACCCGGACGCCGGCGTCGCGATGGGCATGTACAACCTCGACGAATCGATCCGCGATTTCGCCCGCGCCAGCATGAACTACGCCTATGATCGCGGGTGGCCGCTGTATCTTTCCACCAAGAACACGATCCTGAAGGCCTATGACGGCCGCTTCAAGGACCTGTTCCAGGAGATCTTCGACGCCGAATTCAAGGACAAGTTCAAGGCGCGCAACATCGTCTACGAGCATCGCCTGATCGACGACATGGTCGCCTCCGCGCTCAAGTGGAGCGGCAAGTTCGTCTGGGCCTGCAAGAACTACGACGGTGACGTGCAGTCCGACACCGTGGCGCAGGGCTTCGGCTCGCTCGGCCTGATGACCTCGGTGCTGATGTCCCCGGACGGCAAGACCATCGAGGCGGAGGCCGCGCACGGCACCGTGACGCGCCACTACCGGATGCACCAGCAGGGCAAGTCCACCTCGACCAACCCGATCGCCTCCATCTTCGCATGGACGCAGGGACTGATGTTCCGCGGCAAGTTCGACAACACGCCCGACGTGGTGAAGTTCGCCGAGACGCTGGAGCGGGTCTGCATCGAAACGGTGGAGCAGGGCGGCATGACCAAGGATCTGGCGATCCTGATCGGGCCGGACCAGCCTTGGATGACGACCGAGCAGTTCTTCGAGCAGATCCGCGTGAACCTCGAAAAGAAGATGGCAATCTGACCGATCCGCCGCCCGCCCGCCCGACGCCGGGCGGGCGGGCGGCGCCGGAACCGGGCGGGAGAATGCGATGCTGACGGTGGCGCAGGCACTGGCCAACACCCGCTCGAATACCTTGCGACGCTGGCATTCCGGCCCGGACACCGGCACGCGCGGCACCGACCCCGCGGATGCCAGCAACCGCATCTTCGATGGATATGCCGATATCCGTCCGACCTACGATGGCCCGCGGTTCGCCGCCGCCACCCCCGTGTTCGCCATGGGATCCTGCTTCGCGCGGGAAATCGAACATGCGTTGAGCGCGCGCGGCGGCAACGTCATCAGCATCGACGACCGGATCGAGCGCCCCGAATTCGAGGATGCCGGCGGCAAGGTGCGCACCACCTTCTTCCACCGCTACACCCCGACCGCGATGGCGCAGGAATTCCGCTGGCCGTTCGGCCGGCAGGACGGGTGGAGCGAGGACGCGCTGATCTTCGCCGCGGCCGCCGGTAACGACGTGGATCTCAATTACGCTGCCGTTGCCGCCGACAACACGCCCGAGGCCGTGGCCCTGCGGCGGGGGGTGGCCGGCGCGCTGGTGCGCAAGCTGGTCGATGCGCGGATCATCATCGTCACACTCGGGCTGACCGAAGGGTGGGTCCACCTGCCCACCGGGCTTGCCGTCAATGCGATGTCCCCCCGCATGCTCAAGGCCCGCCCGGAGGAGTTCGCCCTCAGCCAGATCGACTATCCGACGGTGATCGCGTCCCTGCAGGGCATTCTGGACCTCATCGAGGCCGAACATGCGGACGGCGATTTCCAGTTGTTCGTCACGGTGTCGCCGGTGCCGTTCCAGTCCACCTTTTCCCGCGAGGATATCGTCGAGGCCAACCTCACCTCCAAATCCACGCTGCGTGCCGCCGCCGTCGCCTTCGTACGCGAGCACGAGCGGGTGCATTATTTCCCGAGCTACGAGCTGGTCACCTACACCAGCCCCGATCTCGCGTGGCGGCCGGACCGGGTGCATGTGAACCCCGGCATGGTGAAGCACATCATGAACCGCTTCATCGACACGGTGTACGAACCCGCCGCCTTCGGCTGAGCTTTCTCCGCCGGCGCCCCCCGCCCCCGGA
>NZ_VNIM01000115.1 GCF_007785815.1 Alterirhizorhabdus solaris
GGCGGGCACCTCGCCGCGCACGGCCAGCGGGGTCAGCAGCAACACCACGGCGGCGAGAAGACGCCTCACGCCGCCGCGCCCTCGATGATCGGCACGAACTGCGCCGCCGTCAGGCTGGCACCACCCACCAGCGCGCCATCGACGTCGGCGACCGCCATCAGCTCGGCGGCGTTGTCCGGCTTGACCGAGCCGCCGTAGAGGATGCGCACCTTCGCGCCCTCCGCGCCGAGCAGCGCGCCCAGCTTTTCGCGGATCGAGGCGTGCATCTCCGCCACGTCGGCGACGGAGGGGGTCCGGCCGGTGCCGATCGCCCACACCGGCTCGTAGGCGACGACGAGCGTTTCGCCCTTGCCGTCGCGCGGCACCGAACCGTCGAGCTGGCCCGCGACCACCGCCAGCGCGCGGCCGGCGTCACGCTCGGCCTCCGTCTCGCCGACGCAGACGATCGCGGTCAGCCCGGCGGCGATCGCCGCCGTGGCCTTGGCCTGCACCTCGGCATCGGTCTCGTGATTGTCGGCGCGTCGCTCGCTATGGCCGACGATGGCGAGCCGCGCGCCCGCCTCCACCAGCATCGCGGCGGAAACGCAGCCGGTATGCGCGCCCTTGGCCGCCATGTGCACGTCCTGCGCGCCGATCGGCAGGCCGGGCACGCGCGCCGCCGCCGCCGCGATCAGCGTGAACGGCGGGCAGATCGCCACGTCCAGCCCGGCGTTGGCGTTGGCCGCGTCGAGGATCGCGTCCAGCTCGACGAGCGCGCCCAGCGACCCGTTCATCTTCCAGTTGCCCGCCACCAGCTTCCGCAATGCCATCGCCTGTCGCCCCGTCCGATCGTGATATCCGCCGCCCGTAGCAAGCCGACGGGTCGGCAACAACCGGAGGCGATGCGCGCCGCGCTTGTCGCCCTGCCCCCGCCCCTCTATGGCGACGGCCGGTTTATACGGACGGATCGCCCGATGATTAGCTTCTTCCGCAAGGCATTGTCTTCCTGGCTGGTGCTGGGGCTGCTCGGCCTCGTGATGATCGCGTTCATCATCACCGGCGTGGCCGGCCCGGGCGGGGCGGGCGGCACCCCCAGCGGCGGGGGCGAGAGCATCGCCAAAGTGGGCAAGGAGTCGATCGGTGCGGGCGACATCCGCCGCCGCGCGCAGAGCGGGCTGGCGCAGGCCCGCCAGCAGAACCCGACGCTGGACATGGCGACTTTCGTAAATGCCGGCGGGCTGGACCAGACGATCGGCCAGTATGTCGCGGCGCGCGCGCTGGAATTTTGGGCGCGGGCGCAGGGACTCACCGCCAGCACCAAGCTGGTGGACGGCGAGATCGCCAGCATCGCCGCGTTCAACGGCCCCACCGGCAAGTTCGACCCGGACGTGATGCGGCAGGTGATCGCCCAGCAGCGGCTGACCGAGCCGATGCTGCGAGAGGAACTGGCCGGCGATGCGATCCGCCGCCAGTTGCTGATCCCGGTGGCGGGCGCGGCGCGGGTGCCGGCTGGCATCGTGGTGCCCTATGCCTCGCTGCTGCTGGAGGCGCGCACCGGGCTGATCGGCATCGTGCCGAGCGAGGCGATGCCCGCAGGCCCGCCGCCGACCGAGGCGGAGGTGAACGCCTTCTACACGAAGAACATCGCCCGCTTCACGATCCCGGAACGCCGGGTGATCCGCTACGCACTGTTCGGCCGCGATACCGCACCGCCGGCCGCACCCGGCGATGCGGAGATCGCCGCTTTCTACAAGGCCAACGCCGCCACTTATGGTGCGCGCGAAACCCGCACGCTGCAGCAGATCATCCTGCCCGATCAGGCTGCCGCCAACGCCTTCGTGGCCAAGGTGCGCGGGGGCACCGCCTTCGTCGCCGCCGCACAGGCCGCCGGCTTCACCCCCGCTGATATCACGCTTGGCGAGATCGGCCGCGACGCGCTGGCGAAGGCGACGTCGGCCGCCGTGGCCACCGCCGCCTTCGCCGCGCCCGCCGGCGGGCTGACCGCGCCGGTGAAGGGTGATCTGGGCTGGCATGTGGTGAAGGTGGAGGCGGTGAAGCCCGTCGCCGCCCGCCTGCTCGAATCGGTGAGGGGCGAGATCGCCGCCGGCCTCGTCCGCCAGAAGACCGACGAGGCGCTCGCCAACCGCGTCGCCGCGATCGAGGATGCGATCGCCGACGGATCGAGCTTCGACGATGTCGTGAAGTCCGAGAAGCTGACGGTGCAGACGACCCCGCCGGTGCTGCCCGACGGCAGCGCGCCCGGCGCGGCCGGCTGGCGGCCGGCGCCCGAGCTGCCGCTGCTGCTGCGCCATGCCTCGGAAGCGACGGCCGATGACGATCCCGTCGTCGAGACGATCGGCAAGGGCGAGCGCTATGCGCTGGTGAAGGTATCGCAGGTCGTCTCCGCCACCCCCGCCCCGCTGGCGCAGGTACGCGCCGGGATCGTCGAGCAGCTGACGCGGGTAAAGGCGTCGGCGCGGGCGAAGGCCATCGCCGAGGCCATCGCCGCGAAGGTGAAGGCCGGCGTGGCCATGCCCGCCGCCTTCGCCGCCGCCGGGGTGAGGCTGCCCGCGCCGCAACGCGCCGCCGCCCGCCAGATCGATCTGGCGCAGGCCAACCGCGAGGTGCCGCCGCCGCTGGCGCTGATGTTCAACATGGCGCCGGGCGACACCCGCGTGCTGGCCGCGCCGCAGAACGGCGGCTGGTTCGTCGTCAACCTCGCCACCGTGGTACCGGGCGACGCGCGGCGCCAGCCGGGGCTGATCGAGTCGACCCGCACCCAGTTCAACCGCGTGCTGGGCGACGAGTATATCGAGCAGTTCGCCAATGCCGCCGCAAAGCAGGTGGGCGTGACGCGCGACGACAAGGCGATCGCCCGGCTGCGTGCCGAGCTGGCCGGTGGCGGCGCGGCGGCCGAGTGACGGGCGAGTGACCCCGCCGGAATTCGCCACGGCCGACACCGCGGCCGATGCTGCCGCGTGGGCCTGCCTGCGCGACGGCAAACCGACGCTCGTCTGGCGGCGGCAATTGGCCGATCTCGATACGCCAGTGGCGGCCGCCATGCGGCTGATCGAGCCGGGGCGCGGCGATTATCTGCTCGAATCGGTCGAGGGCGGCACGGCGCGCGGGCGTTACAGCCTGCTCGGCCTCGCGCCCGATCTGGTGTTTCGCGCCGAGGGCCGGAACGCCGCGATCAACCGCCGCTGGCTGACCGACCGCACCGCCTTCGAGCCGTGCGCCGACGATACGCTGACCGCGATGCGGGCGCTGGTGGAGCAGTGCCGGATGGATGTGCCGGAAGGGCTTCCCCCCACGCTTGCCTGCCTCGTCGGCTATTTCGCCTACGAGACGGTGGGGCTGGTCGAAAAACTCCCCCGCCCCGCGCCCAATCCGCTGGGCCTGCCGGACATGCTGTTCGTGCGGCCGACGCTGATCCTGATCTTCGACCGCTTGGCCGACGAACTGTTCCTCGCCGCCCCGCTGTGGCCGGACGCCCACGATCCGGACGCGGCTGTCGCCGACGCGATCGAGCGGATCGAGGCGACCGCCGCGCGGCTGGCGACGCCGCTGCCGTCGCCGGCCCAAAGCCCCGCGCCGCTGCCCGCGATCGTACCCGAACCGGCGCTGCCGCCCGGCCGCTACCGCGAGATGGTGCTGGCCGCGAAGGACTATATCGCCGCCGGGGATATCTTTCAGGTGGTGCTGGCGCAGCGTTTCTCGGCGCCCTTCCCGCTGCCGCCGTTCGATCTGTATCGCGCGCTCCGGCGGATCAACCCGTCGCCGTTCCTCTATTATCTCGACCTGCCCGGCTTCGCGCTGATCGGCTCGTCCCCCGAGATCCTCGTGCGCGCGCGTGACGGCGAGGTGACGATCCGCCCGATCGCCGGCACCCGCCCGCGGGGCAAGACCGCCGCCGAGGACAATGCCAACCGCGACGCGCTGCTCGCCGACCCCAAGGAGCGGGCCGAGCATCTGATGCTGCTCGATCTGGGCCGCAACGATGTCGGCCGGGTGGCGGCGGCGGGCACCGTGACCGTGACCGACAGCTACACGATCGAGAAATACAGCCATGTGATGCACATCGTGTCCAACGTGGTCGGCCGGCTCGCGCCCGACAAGGACGCGATCGACGCGCTGTTCGCCGGCTTCCCCGCCGGCACCGTTTCGGGTGCGCCCAAGGTGCGCGCGTGCGAGATCATCGCGGAACTCGAACCGGAAACGCGTGGCGCCTATGCTGGCGGCGTCGGCTATTTCTCGCCCGACGGATCGATGGATTCGTGCATCGTGCTGCGCACCGCCGTGGTGAAGGACGGGGTGATGCACGTGCAGGCGGGCGCGGGCATCGTCGCCGACAGCGATCCCGCTTCGGAACAGCGCGAGTGCGAGGCGAAGTCGGGCGCGCTGCTGGCGGCCGCGCGCGAGGCGATCGTGCGGGCGGGCGAGAGCGGCTTCGGCCAGTGAGCGGCTTCGGTGTGAGCCGCCCGGCTTGCACGCCCGCCGCCATCGGCTAAAGCCCGTGGTATGATCCTCGTCATCGACAATTATGACAGCTTCACCTGGAACCTCGTCCACTATCTCCAGCAACTGGGGGCCGAGGTGGAGGTGGTGCGCAACGATGCGATCGGCGCGGGGCAGGCGCTGTCGTCGGGTGCGGACGCGTTCCTGATCTCGCCCGGGCCCTGCTCGCCGACGCAAGCGGGCGTCTCGCTCGATCTGGTCGCCGCCGCCGCCGATGCCGGGCGCCCGTTGCTGGGGGTGTGCCTGGGCCATCAGGCGATCGGCCAGTTTTTCGGTGGCCGGGTGGAGCGTGCGCCCGCGCTGATGCACGGCAAGACCAGCCCGATCCTGCACGACGGCAGCGGCGTGTTCGCCGGCCTCCCCTCCCCCTTCACCGCCACCCGCTACCATTCGCTAACGGTGCCGGAAGACAGCGTGCCGCCCACCCTGATCGTCAACGCGCGGGCGGACGACGGCGTGGTGATGGGGCTGCGCCACGCCACGCTGCCGATCCACGGCGTGCAGTTCCATCCCGAAAGCATCGCCACCGAGCATGGCCACGCGCTGCTCGCCAACTTCATGCGCGCGGCCGGGCTGCCGGTCCGCGAGCTGGCATGACGACGATCGCGCTGCTGCCGGACGCGCGCGCGCCGCTCGACCACGCCACCGCGCGCGCCGCCTTCGCCGACATGCTCGACGGCAAGGTGGCCGACGACGCCATCGCCACCTTCCTGACGACGATGGCCGAGCGCGACGAAACCAGCGTCGAGATCGCCGCCGCCGCCGCCGAACTGCGCGCGCGGATGGTGCCGGTGTCGGCGCCGGCCAATGCGATCGACGTGTGCGGCACCGGCGGCGACGGCGCGCACAGCCTCAATGTCTCCACCGCCGTCGCGATCGTGGTGGCGGCGTGCGGCGTGCCCGTCGCCAAGCACGGCAACCGCGCCGCCTCCTCGAAGGCGGGCGCGGCCGACACGCTGGAGGCGCTGGGCCTCGACCTGAAGCGGGCGGAGGCGCGGGCCGAGGCGAGCCTGGCCGATCTGGGCATCGCCTTCCTGTTCGCGCAGTCGCACCACCCGTCGCTCGGCCGGCTGGCGGCGGTGCGGCGGGCGATCGGGCGGCGGACGATCTTCAACCTGATCGGGCCGATCGCCAACCCGGCCGGCGTCACCCGCCAGCTCGTCGGCGTGGCCCGCCCCGATTATCTCGCCACCTATGCGGAGGGGCTGCGGCGGCTCGGCACCACCTCGGCGATGATGGTGTCGGGCGACGAGCCGCTTGACGAACTCTCCATCTCCGGCCCCAGCAGCATCGTGCGGCTGGGCGCGTGCGGCGACCGGAGCGAGCGGATCGTGCCCGAGGACGCCGGCCTGAAACGTCACCCCGCCGATGCGTTGCGCGGCGGCGACGCGGCGTTCAACGCCGCCGCGCTGCGCCGGATGCTGCGCGGCGAAGCCGGCGCCTATCGCGACGCCGTACTGCTCAACGGCGCCGCCGCGCTGATCGTGGCCGGCGAGGCGGACGACTGGCGCACCGGCGTGGAGGAAGCCGCCGAGGCGATCGACAAGGGGCTGGCGAATGCCCTGCTCGACTGCTGGATCGCGTTCTAGGGGCGGATGATAGAGGGTCGATCATCCAACCGCTCATCCTGAGAGGCGACCGGGAATTCGGGGTTGACCCCATGCCCCGAGCGAAGGGTCGGCTGGATCGGTCGGCATCGTCACGAAAGCCGAGGCCAACTTTGACTTCCCGGTCATCCCGAGGAGGGACCGGGCCTGACGAAAGCCCGTCTCGAAGAACGCCTCCGCCACCCTCTTTCAAGACGGCATTTCGGCAAGCGCAATGGCTCCTCGGGATGCGCGGCGTGTCTCGACTTCGCTCGACAGAAGGAGGCGGCGACAGGAGGCGGCAGCAAGAATCCGGGCAGCCATCTGCGGAACGGGCTCCGCCCCCGCGCGCTCGCCTACTGACCCATGCCCATCTGCTGCGCGCGCAGCTGGGTGAGGCGGGACTGCACTTCCTCGCGCCACGGCGCGTCGGCGGGCGCCTTATCGAGCAGCGCCTGCCACGTCGCCTCGGCACGGTCGAGCTGGCCCGCCTGCGCGAAGGCGAGGCCGAGGAAGAAGGGCGGCCCGGGATGATCGGGCGCGATCGCCGCCGCGCGATCGAACGCGAGCCGCGCCGCCGGCGACATCAGCCCGCCGCCGTACACCACCAGCGCGTTGCCGAGCCCCACCCACAGGTCGGCCGAGCGCGGCTTCTTCTCCAGCCCGGTCCGCAAGACAGCGATCGAATAGGCGTCCAGCCCCTGCCGGTGGAACGCGTCGGCCATGTCGAGCACCTGCGCGTCGCTGCCCATCATGCTCATCATCACCGGGCGCGAGGTGGCGAAGGCGCTATCGGGCTGCTTCGACTGCTCCCTGGGCGGCGTCGGGCTGCCGGCCATGCCGGGGCTGCCCTGCCACGCATAGCCGGCGATGCCGAGGAACAGCGCGGCACCCACCAGCTCCAGCCCGCCCTTCGGCAGCCGCCCGAACTTCCACAGCGCCGCCAGCACGAGGCCGGCGAGGAACAGCAGGATCAGCCAGCCCATCAGCGCCCCCTCCGGCGGAAGCGCCCGCGCGCCAGATACAGGCCGGCGGCGATCAGCAGCACCGGCATCGCCCACAACGGCCACGTCACCGCATCGAGTGGCGGATCGTAGCTGACCCAGTTGCCGTAGCGCGCGATCAGCCAGGTACGGATATCGTCCGGCTTCTCGCCCGCGGCGATGCGGCGGCGGACGAGCGCGCGCATGTCGCCCGCCATCTCGGCGTTGCTGTCGGCGATCGACTGGCCCTGGCAGACGAGGCAGCGCAACGTCTCCATCAGCGCGGTGGCCTGCTCCTCCTGCCGTGCATCGGGCAGCTGCGTATCCGCGAGCGCCGCCGATGGCATCAGCGAATCGGCCTGCGCGGGCGCGGCGGAGAGCAATAGCAGGGTAAGGAACGTGCGCCTCATCGCGCGTTCCGCACGGCGGCGAGGATGGCGGGCACGTCCTCCGGCTCGATCGCGCCGATATGCTGGTGGCGGATGATGCCCTTGCCGTCGATCACGAAGCTTTCGGGCACGCCGGCCGATCCCATCGCGATCTGCACGCTGGAATCCACGTCGCTGCCGATCGCCGCATAGGGATCGCCCCATTTGGCGAGAAAGCCGGCCACGTCCTGCGGCCGGTCGCGGATGGCGATGGCGTCGATCGGCACACCGGCCCGGGCCAGTTGCAGCAGTTGCGGCGCCTCGGCCGCGCACGGCACGCACCAGCTTGCGAACACGTTGAGCAGCCTCGGCTGGCCCTGCCGGAACGCCGCATCCGCCAGCGGCGGGTGGCCGGGCGCGCCCTCGGGCAGCGCGAAGCCGGGCAGCGGCTTGCCGACCATCCGCGAGGGGATGTCGCGGCTGCCCGGCCGGATGAGGCCGCTGGCGAACATCGCGAGGAAGATCAGGAACAGCACCAGCGGCGCCCACAGGATCAGCCGCAGGCCGCGCTTCGCCGCATCGGACCGGGGCACGTCCGCGCTCATGCCCATGCCTCCGCCCGCGCCGCCCGCCGCTCGCGCCGCACCCGCCCGACGAGCGTGAGGAAACCGCCGAACGCCACCAGCCCACCGCCCGCCCAGATCAGCGTGACGAACGGCTTCCACCACAGCCGCAGCTGCCAGCGCCCGTCGTCGCTCCCCTTGCCGAGCACGACGTAGAGCTGCCCGTCCCACACCGTCTGGATCGCGGCCTCGTTCGTCTCGGTCGGAGGCGTCCAGAAACTGCGCGCCTGCGTGGTGAGCAGATAGGGCCGCCCACCGCCCCGCGTGGCGGTGAGCGTCGCCTCGATCGCGGTCCAGTTCGGCCCGGCGACCGGCTTCACCCCGTTAAACCGTAGCGTCCACGGGCCGACCGTCTGCGTCTCGCCTACGCGAGCCGCGACCAGCGTTTCCTTGATGAAGGCCGTTTCGCTCGCCATGCCGGCCAGCGCCACCGCGATGCCGAGGTGGGAGATCACCATGCCGTAGGTGAACAGCGGCGTGCGGCGCAGGTTGCGCTTCCACAAGGGCGCCACGCTCGCCGCCGCCACGCCCGCGGCGAGGATGAGGCCCAGCAGCGGAAAGATCCCGATCGGCGGCGCCAGCAGCACCAGCCCCAGCAGCGCCAGCGCCACCAGCAGCACCGGCAGCGCCAGCCGGCCGACGAGATTGCGCAGCTCGTCCCGCCGCCAGCGCATCAGCGGACCGGCCGCCATCACGGCGACGAGGATCAGCGCCAGCGGCCCGGCGGCGGCATTGAAATAGGGTGGGCCGACCGACAGCTTCTCGCCCGTCACCGCCTCGGCCCCCAGCGGGTAGAGCGTGCCGATCAGCACGACGCCGAGGATTGCGGACAGCAGCAGGTTGTTGACGACGAGCGCACCCTCGCGGCTGACCGGATCGAACCGCGAACCTTCGCGTACCGTGCCCACGCGCAGCGCGAACAGCGCCAGCGCGCCGCCGATATACAGCACCAGCAGCGCCAGGATGAAGCTGCCCCGGCGCGGATCGACCGCGAAGGCATGGACCGAGGTGAGGATGCCCGAGCGGACGAGGAAGGTGCCCACCATGCTCATCGAGAAGGCGACGACAGCCAGCATCACCGTCCATGCGCGCAGGCCGTCGCGCGTGGCCAGCACCGTGACGGAATGGAGCAGCGCGGTGGCGGCCAGCCACGGCATCAGCGAGGCGTTCTCCACCGGATCCCAGAACCACCAGCCGCCCCAGCCGAGTTCGTAATAGGCCCAGTAGCTGCCGGCGGTGATGCCGAGCGTGAGGAATATCCACGCCCCCAGCACCCACGGCCGCATCGCGCGGGCAAAGGCGGCGCCCACGTCGCGCGTCACCAGCGCACCGACCGCGAACGAGAAAGCGACCGACAGCCCGACATAGCCGATGTAGAGCGTGGGCGGATGGAAGGCGAGGCCGGGGTCCTGCAACAGCGGGTTCAGCCCCTGCCCCTCGGCCGGCACCGGGAACAGCCGCGAGAACGGGTTGGAGGCGAACAGCAGGAAGGCATAGAAACCGAGGCCGATGAAGGCCTGCGCCGCCAGCGTCGCCACCAGCGTGCGCTCGTCCAGCCGCCGCTCGAACAGCGCCACCGCGCCGCCTGCCGCCGCCAGGATCGTCACCCACATCAGCATCGAGCCTTCGTGGTTGCCCCACGCGCCGGCGAAGCGGTACATCAGCGGCTTGGCCGAATGATCGTTGGCGGCGACCAGCGCGACCGACAGATCGACCCGCACGAACACCACGATCAGGCACAGGAAGGCGAGCGCCGCGAGCACCGCCTGCACCATCGCCACCGGCCGCACCGACAGCAACATCGCCTCGCGCCCGCGCGTCAGCCCCAACGCGCCGATGGCGAATTGCAGCGCCGCCAGCGCCGCCGCCAGCCACAGTGCGGCAAGCCCCGCTTCCGCGATCACGTCCTGCCGCCTTTCGCCTTGGCCCCGGTATCGAGGCTCTCGCTCTTGTGCATCTCGCCCGCCACCTGCGGGGGCATGTAGCGTTCGTCGTGCTTGGCGAGGATGTTATCCGCCACGAACCGGCCCGTGGCGTCGAACCGCCCCTCGGCCACCACGCCGCTGTTCTCCTTGAACAGGTCGGGGGTGATACCGCGGAACACCACCGGCACCGTGTCCTTGCCGTCCGTCACCGTGAAGTCGATCGTCACGCCGTCGGCCGCGCGCTTGATCGAGCCGCCCGCCACCATGCCGCCCAGCCGCACCGCCTGCCCCACCGGCACCTTGTCGCGGTGCGCGTCGGCGGGCGTGTAAAAATAGGCCGCCTGATCCTTGAGCGCGGACATCGCCAGCAGCGCCGCGCCGACGATGGCGACCACCGCGAGCAGCGCGAGGACGAGGCGCTGGTGCTTGGCCTTCATTCGCCGCGCCCCCGATTACGATCCGGCCCCCGGCCCTTCAGCGCATCCGCCGCCTTCTCGGCGCGGCGCATCGCGGCAAGGCTCCACAGTGTCAGCGCCACGGTGCCGCCGATCGAAATCGCATAGGCGGCGGCGATGAAGGGCCAGTGGTTCATGCGGCCTTGTCCGTCGCGTCAGTCATGCGCCATCCGCTTCAACCGCGCCTCCACCTTGGCCTGCGCCAGCAGCGCGCGCATCCGCATCAGCACGATCGCGGCGAACAGCAGGGTGAACCCCAGCAGCGCCACCGGCAGCGGCCACAGGATCGAGCTGTCGATCGTCGATTTGGTCAGCGTGATGCTCTGCCCCTGGTGCAGCGTGCGCCACCACAGCACCGAATAATGGATCACCGGCAGGTTCACCGCGCCGACGAGGCCGAAGATCGCCGCCACCCGGCTCGATCCACCCCGCTCGGAACTCGCCCCGGCCAGCGCGATATAGGCGATGTAGAGGAACAGCAGCACCAGCATCGAGGTGAGCCGCCCGTCCCATCCCCACCACGTACCCCACGTCGGCCGGCCCCAGATCGATCCGGTGGCGAGGCAGATGGCGGTGAACAGCGCGCCCGGCACCGCGATCGCCCGCGCGGCGACAGCCGCCAGCGGATGCCGCCACACCAGCTGCATCAGGCTGGCGACGGCGAGGCCGGACCAGCCCGCCATGCCCAGCCACGCGGCGGGCACGTGCACGTACATGATCCGCACGCTCTGCCCCTGAAGATAATCCTGCGGCGTGACGAGCAGCCCGGAGACGACGGCGACCGCGACCAGCAACGCGCCAGCCCAGCCCAGCCACGGCGTCGCCGGACGGGCAAGACTCAGGAAGCGGGCGGGGTTGGCGAGAATGTGCATGTTATGTGATCGAGGCTTTAGATCAGCTTGGGGACTTGGGGAAGCATCCGCGCGTCTTGCCCGGTGACGGCGGGGCGGACTATGCGCCGCGTCACAGTCGATGCGATCCCCCGCCCTTCCCGCCGC
>NZ_VNIM01000116.1 GCF_007785815.1 Alterirhizorhabdus solaris
GGCGGTGGAAGCCATCGTCCGTGTCTTCCCCCGCCCGGCCCGCCGGCGTCAAGCGTATCGCGTTACCAGATACGCACGCGCTGCGCTGGCGGCAGGAACAGCAGGCTGCCCGGCGCCGGCTTGTACGCATCGTACCACGGATCCAGATTGCGGACGACGGCGGTGCGCTGTTCCGACGGGCTGTGCGGATCGGTGAGCAGCCGCTGGCGCAGGTTGGCCTCGCGGTAGCTGCGCCGCCACACCTGCGCCCAGCCGAGATAGAAGCGCTGATCGCCGCTGAAACCGTCGATCACCGGCGCCGGCTTGCCGGCCAGCGACAGGCGATACGCCTCGTGCGCCACGGTCAGACCGGCCAGATCGGCGATGTTCTCGCCCAGCGTCAGCCCGCCCTGCACGTGCAGGCCCGGAAGCGGCTCATAGGCGTCATACTGCTTGACGAGACTGTCGGTCAGCGCGGTGAAGCGCGCCACGTCCTCCTTCGTCCACCACTCGGCCAACCGGCCGGTGGCGTCGTACTTGCGCCCCTGATCGTCGAAATGATGGCTGATCTCGTGGCCGATCACCGCGCCGATGCCGCCATAGTTCACCGCCGGATCGGCCTTCGGGTCGAAGAACGGCGGTTGCAGGATGGCGGCGGGGAACACGATCTCGTTCCACACCGGGTTGGCGTAGGCGTTGATCTCCATCGGCGTCATGAACCACTCGTCGCGATCCGCCGGCTTGCCCAGCTTGCCGAGGCCGCGGTTCCACTCGAACCGGGTCGCGGCCTGAACGTTGGCGTAGAGGTCGCCGCGTGCGATCGGCAGCGCGGAATAATCGCGCCACTTGGTCGGATAACCGATCTGCGGGCGGAAGGCGGCCAGCTTGGCGCGCGCCTTCACTTTCGTCTCGGGCGCCATCCACGTCAGGTTGGCCAGCCGGTCGTCCATCGCGGCGATGATGTTCTTCACCAGCTTGTCGGCTTCGGCCTTGGCCTCGGGCGGGAAGTAGCGGGCGACATATTGTTCGCCCACCGCCTCGCCCATCGCGTTCTTCACCAGCGCCACGCCGCGCTTCCAGCGCGGGCGGTTCTCCGGCGTGCCATCCAGCACGGTGCCGTGGAAGGCGAAGTGCGCGTCGACGAACGATTTCGCCAGCCAGGGGGCGGCATCGTCCAGCGTGCGCGCCCACAGATAGTCCTTCAGCACCGGCAGCGGCGTCTCGGCCATCACCTTCGCCGCGCCCGCGATCGCGGTTGGCTGCGCGACGATATAGAGCGGCTGCTTCTCCAGCCCCGCCGCGCCGAGGAACCCCGCCCAGTCGAAACCGGGCGCCTTCTTGTCCAGATCGGCGCGGGTGAAGGGGTTGTACGTCTTGTCCGAATCGCGGCTTTCGGTGCGGGTCCACTGCACCCCGGCGATCCGCCCCTCGAACGCGACGATCGCCTGCGCGCGGGCCATGCCGTTCGGCTCCCCCGCCAGCGTGAACAGCTTCGCCAGATACGCCACATAGGCCGCCTTCGCCTCGGCCAGCTTCGGGTCGGCCTTCAGATAATAGTCGCGGTCGGGCAGGCCGAGGCCGGACTGGGCGATCTGCACCACCGGCTTGTCGGGGTCCTTGTCGTCGATCGAGACGCCGGCGCCGATCGGCCCGCTCACCCCGTCACGCAGCGACTGGCCGAGTTGTTTCGCGAACGCCGCGCGGCTGGAAACAGCGGCGATCGCGGCAAGCTGCGGCTTCACCGGCGCCACGCCCTTCGCCTCGACTGCGGCCTCGTCCATGAAGCTGGCGTACAGGTCGCCGATCTTGCTGCCCGGTGCCTTGGCGGCCGTTTCGATGATACCGCGCATCCGGTCGTTCGACAGATCCTCCAGCACGTTGAACATGCCGTAGTTCGATCGGTCGGCGGGGATCGGCGTCGTCTTCGCCCAGGTGCCGTTGGCGAAATCGTAGAAGCTGCGGCCCGGCGGCACGCTGCGGTCCATGCCGGCTTCGTCGAAGCCGAAGGTGCCGATCTGCGGCCGGCCGGCCTGCGGGGGCGCGACGGGCCCGACCGCCGCCTTCTCGACCGCACCGGCGCGCTTGGCGGGCGCGGCGGCATAGACACCCCCGGCCAGCATCGTCGATGCCGCCAGGATCAGGAGTGATGAACGCATGGAAACCTCGGCATATGATTTGAGCATGATGCCGGGATAGCAGGTGACGCAGCCGGGTAAATCCCTCAGAGTCCGCGCAGGTTACGCTCCAGCGCGCGCTGCCGCCACTTGTGCATCACCCAGCCGCGCCACGCGAAGGCGGCGATCACATAGCCGACGACCGCGCCCACCACCGCGATCACCAGCAGGCCCAGCGCGGTGGCCGGGCCGGCGGTGGAGACGATCCACTGGATCCACCCCATCGCCTCCGTCCGCGAGACGGCATCCACCGCGTCGAGATGTAGCAGCCGCCCGCCCAGCCAGTAGGCCGCCAGCCACAACGGCGGCGTGGTGAGCGGGTTGGTGATGAACGTCGTGAGCGCCGCCACCGGCACGTTGGCGCGGGCGGGCAGCGCGAACAGCGCGGCGAAGATCGTCTGCGCGATCGGGATCAGCACCCCCACCAATACGCCCAGCGCCACCCCGCGCGGCACCGACCGGCGGTTGAAATGCCATAGCTCGGGCAGCAGGATGCGGTGCGCGATCGGCCGCAGCCAGCCGATCCGCTCGAACGTCTCGCGGGTCGGCATGTTGGCCTGGGACCATCGACGCAGCCTGTCGAACATGCCCTCAGCCGCGCTCGCGCATGATGCGGCCCTGCTCGCGCTTCCAGTCGCGGTCCTTCTCGGTCTCGCGCTTGTCGTGCAGCTTCTTGCCCTTGGCGAGCGCCAGTTCCACCTTCGCCCGGCCGCGCGGGTTGAAGTAGACGGAGAGCGGGATCAGCGTCATCCCCTCGCGCCCGACGGCCACCCGCATCTTGTTGATCTCGCGCTCGTGCAACAGCAGCTTGCGCGGGCGCTTCGGCTCGTGATTGTGGCGGTTGCCGTGGCTGAATTCGGGGATGTTGGCGTTCACAAGGAACACCTGATCGTCCTTCACCTCGGCATAGCTCTCCGCGATCGAGCCTTCGCCGAAGCGCAGCGATTTCACCTCGGTGCCGGTCAGCGCGATGCCGGCCTCGTAGAAGTCCTCGAGGAAATATTCGTAGCGCGCGCGCCGGTTCTCGGCGACGACCTTGACCTTCTCGAACGCGGCGGGTTTGGGCCGTGCCACAGGCTCAGATCAGCCCCGCGTGATCGAGCGCCGCATCCACCGCGTCGCGGCTGGCTTGCGAGGGCCACGTCATCGGCAGGCGCAGGTCGGTCGGGAAGTCGGCGCGCACGCGGGCGATGGCGTACTTCACCGGGCCGGGCGAGGCATCGCTGAACAGCGCGGCGTGGAGCGGGAACAGCCGGTCCTGCAACGCCAGCGCCCCCTTCCAGTCGCCCGTGGCGCACGCCGTCTGGAAGTCGGCGCACAGCCGGGGCGCCACATTGGCCGTCACCGAGATGACGCCCACGCCGCCCATCGCCATGAAGCCCAGCGCCATATCGTCGTTGCCGGAAAGCTGGCAGAAGCCGGTGCCGCACGCCAGCCGCTGCGCCGCCACCCGCTCCACCTTGCCGCTGGCGTCCTTCACGCCGACGATGGTCGGGATCTTCGCCAGCTCGGCCATCGTCTCCACGCCGATGTCGGTCACGGTGCGGCCGGGTACGTTGTAGAGCATGATCGGCAACGGACTGTTGTCGCTGAGGTAGCGGAAGTGCGCCAGCACGCCGTCCTGATTGGGGCGGTTGTAATAGGGCAGCACCACCAGCGCGGCATCGGCGCCCGCCGCTTCGGCATGACGCATGTGCTCCAGCGCCACGCGCGTGTCGTTCGATCCGCAGCCGGCGATCACCGGCACGCGGCCACCTGCCTGATCGACGCACACCTTCACGATATGGTCGTGCTCCTCGATCGACATCGTGGCGCTTTCGCCCGTGGTGCCGCACGGCACGAGGCCGGTCGACCCTTCCTCGATCTGCCAGTCCACGAACGCGCGGAAGGCGGCCTCGTCGAAGCCGCCGTTCCGAAACGGAGTGACCAGAGCGGGAATCGAACCGCTGAACATCCTGCTATCCCTTCACCTCGGCGACTCCACGGGCCATAGTGGAGCCATGAACATTCGCCGATCGACTTCGACGCCTGATAGGGATGCGCCCCATATCATGTCCAGCACCGTGCGCCGCCTGCTGGCGGGCGTGCTGCTCACCGCCTCGGTCGCGGCCGCCGCCGCGCTCACCGCCGACCAGCGCGGCTGGTATGCCGCGCGGCTGAACGTGCCGGGCGCCTACCCCTCGCCCGCCGCCCCTTCCGCGATGGACCCGATCGGCGAGGCGCTGGTCCGCTGGAACCGGCTGCAACAGAGCGATTCGCTGCCGTTCGCCGATTACAGCGGCTTCCTGCTCGCCTACCCCGGCTGGCCGGGCGAGGCCGCGATGCGCCGCGCCGCCGAACGCGCGATCGACCCGGCGACGGCGATCCCGTCCGAAGTGGCGCGCTTCTTCGATCGTTTCCCGCCGCTCACCCCCACCGGGCTGGTTCGGCAGGCCGAGGCGCTGGCGGGGGTCGGCCGCAGCGACGCCGCCTTCGCCGCCGCCCGCGCCGCATGGACCGGCGGCGTTCTCTCCCCGCCGGACGAGGACCGGCTGCGCGCCCGCTTCGGCACCGTGTTCACGCAGCCCGACCAGGACCGGCGGATGGACCGGCTGCTGGGGGAGGGGGCGACCGGCGCCGCCGCGCGCCAGATCGTCAGCGTGTCGCCGGGTCAGCGGGCGATGTTCGACGCCCGCCTCGCGCTGCGCACCCGCCGCGCCGACGCCGGCGACATCGCCACCACCTATGCGGCGATCGGCAACAGCGACGCCGGCTTCGTCGCCGACCGCGCCCGCTTCCTGCGCGATACCTCGCAGAGCGTGACGGCGCGCAGCTGGCTGGCGCAGCCGCGCACGCTGGCCGCCCCGCCGCTCGACCCGGAGAAGTATCTCGAGGTGCTGCTGCAGAACGCCCGCGGCGCCGATGCGGACACCCAGCCCAGCTTCGTGCTCGGCATCGCGATGCAGGCCGACGGCGCCTTCCCCGCCGGCACCGACGTGCGCGCGCGGTCGCTGGGCGAGCGGGACGATTACACCAGCCTCACCTTCCTCGGCGGCATGGCGGCGCTCAAGAAGCTCAACCGTCCGCGCGACGCGATGACGCTGTTCGACCGCTATTCACGCGCCGCCGTCTCTCCGCAGACGCGGACGCGGGGCGCCTATTGGGCAGGCCGGGCGGCACTGGCGGCGGGCAATGCCGGCCTTGCCAACCAGTATTTCGCACAGGCCGCCGCCAGCCCGGACCAGTTCTACGGCCAGCTTTCCTCCGAACGGCTGGGCCAGATCGCCACGACGCCCGCCACCACCCCCATGCCGGTTGATCCGGCGATCCGTGCCGCCTTCCAGTCCTCCACGCTCGTCCGCGCGATCCGCACGCTGGGGGAGCTGGGTGATCACGTCGACCAGAGCCTGTTCCTCCGCACGCTCGCCAGTTCGGTGAAGACCGATGCCGATCATGTGCTGGCCGCCGAGCTGTCGCGCGACATCGGCCGGCCCGATCTGGGGGTGATGGTGGCGCGGGCGGCACGCAACAGCGGCGTCAGCGATTTCGTCGCCACCGGCTTTCCCGAGATCGCCGTGCCGCAGATCGCCCAGTCGCGCTGGGTGATGGTCCACGCCATCAGCCGGCAGGAAAGCCAGTTCGACCGGCAGGCGATGAGCCGGGTCGGCGCGCGCGGGCTGATGCAGCTGATGCCGGGCACCGCCCGCGATACCGCCGGCAAGCTGGGGATGCCCTATGATCTGGGCCGGCTGACGGGCGACCCACAGTATAACGTCACGCTCGGCAGCTATTTCTTCGGCAACCTGCTCGATTCGTTCGGCGGCAATCACGTGCTGGCGGTGGCCGCCTACAACGCCGGCCCCGGCAACGTGCGCAAGTGGCTGGCGCAGAACGGCGATCCGCGCATGCCCGGCGTCGACGTGATCGACTGGATCGAGGCGATCCCGTTCACCGAGACGCGCGGCTACGTGCAGCGGGTGCTGGAAAATGCAGTGGTGTACGACTCGCTGAACCCGGCACGCGCGCGGATGCCGGCGCGCAACCGCCTGTCGGCCTACCTCGGCAAGTCGACGCCGGGCTGACGGTACATGGCGGAGCATCCGAACTACATCACGCCGGCCGGGCTGGCGGCGTTGCGCGCGCGCTACCAGCATCTGCTGGGCGACGAGCGGCCCAAGCTGGTCGAGGTCATCAGCTGGGCGGCGGGCAACGGCGACCGATCGGAGAACGGCGATTACATCTACGGCCGCAAGAAATTGCGCGAGATCGACCGCGAGCTGCGCCATCTGGCGAAGCGGATGAAGCTGGCCGTCGCGGTCGACCCGGCGGCGCAGGCGGATCGGTCGAAGGTGCGGTTCGGCGCGACCGTGACGATCGCCGACGAGGACGACAACCGCCGCACCGTGACGCTGGTGGGCGAGGACGAGGCGGATGCGGGTGCCGGGCGGATCAGCTGGCGATCGCCGCTGGCCAACGCGCTGAAAGGCGCCGCCGTCGGCGACCTGCGCACCGTGTGGCTGCCGGCCGGCGACAAGGAATATGAGGTCGAGACGATCGTCTATCCCGAAGGGTGACCGCGCGCCTGACCGCCCGATGCGCCCGTCCCGCCGGCCGGCGCGTTGTGCCCCGCGACGGGCCAGCCCCGCCCCATCGGAGACGATCATGAAGAAGACCATCCTCACCCTCGGCCTCGCCGCGCTCACGCTGGGCGGTGTCGCCGCTTCCGCCGAAGGGCCGGTCAACGCCCGCCAGCTCAATCAGGAACGCCGGATCGATGCCGGCAAGCGTTCGGGCAAGCTCACCCACGCGGAGGCCGCCCGGCTGAAATCGCAGCAGGCCGCCATCAAGCGCGAGGAAGACCGGATGCGCGCGCGCCATGGCGGCAAGCTGACCGCGCAGGACAAGCGCATCATCCATGCCAGGCAGGAGCAGGCGAACCGCGCCATCCTCCAGCAGAAGCAGGACAGCCAGCGCGGCAGGAACCACCTGAAGATCGGCTAAGGTCGCTGGCCGCCTGCCCGTCGCGATCGGCGGAGGGGCAGGCGGCCGCCCCGTCAGCCGATTTCAACGTCCTTGCCCATCGCTTCTCTCGCCACCGCGACCACCGCCTCGTCGGCCGGCGGCGGCGTGGTGGGCACGGCCTTTTCCAGCCGTTCCACCACATGAGTCAGCGCGGCGATGCGGGCATACTTCTTGTTCGTGCCGTCGATCGGCTGCCACGGCGCCCAGCGCGTGTCGGTCTGCTCGAACATCTCGGCCATCGCGGCCAAATAATCGGCCCGCCGAGCGCGGTTGCGAAAGTCGTCGGCGGTGATCTTCCACCGCTTCCACGGATCGGACAGCCGCTTCCTGAGCCGTTCGTCCTGCGTCTCCTGCGTAACGTGGACGAACAGCTTGATGATGGTCGTGCCGTCGTCCTTCTGCTGCGCCTCGAACTCGTTGATCTCGTCGTATGCACGGTGCCACTGCTTTGTGGTGGCATAGCCCTCCACCCGCTCCACCAGCACGCGGCCGTACCAGCTGCGGTCGAACACCGCGATCTCGCCGTCGCCCGGCAGACGTCGCCAGAAGCGCCAGAGAAAATGGCGTTTCTTCTCCTCGTCGGTCGGCGCGGCGATCGGCCAGACCTCGTAGTTGCGTGGATCCCACTCCGCCGTCAGCCGCTTGATGATGCCGCCCTTGCCGGCCGCGTCCCACCCCTCCAGCACGATGATCGCGCGGCGGCGGTGGACGATCAGCGCGACCTGCACTCGCGCCAGCCGCTCCTGCAGGTCGGCCAGCTGCGCGTCATAGTCGCCATCGACCCTGGCGCCCTTCTCATAGTCGCCAAGGTCGATCGCCATCAGCCCTTCGCCTGCTCGACGAGGCGGATGTTCAGCTCGCGCAACTGCTTGAGGCCCACGGGGGCCGGCGCGTTCATCATCAGATCCTCGGCCTTCTGGTTCATCGGGAACAGCACGACCTCGCGGATGTTCGGCTCGTCCGCCAGCAGCATCACGATGCGATCGATACCGGGGGCCGAGCCACCGTGCGGCGGCGCGCCGAACTTGAACGCGCCGACCATGCCGGGGAAGTTCGCGTCCACCTCGTCCTGCGTGTAGCCGGCGATCCCGAACGCCTTGTACATCACGTCCAGCTTGTGATTGCGGATCGCACCGGAGGACAGCTCCACGCCGTTGCACACGATGTCATACTGGTAGGCGAGGATATCGAGCGGATCCATGCCCTCCAGCGCCGCCATCTCGCCCTGCGGCATCGAGAAGGGGTTGTGGCTGAAGTCGATCTTCTTGGTGTCCTCGTCCAGCTCGAACATCGGGAAATCGACGATCCAGCAGAACTCGAACTTTTTGCCGTCGATCAGCCCGAGCGTCTCGCCCACCCGGGTACGGGCGAGGCCGGCGAGGCGGGCCGCCTGCGATGCCTTGCCGGCGGCGAAGAACACGCCGTCGTCCGGCCCCAGCCCCAGCGCCTCGGCGATCGCGGCCATGCCCGCCTCGCCGTGGTTCTTGGCGATCGGCCCGCCGAACTCGCCGCCCTTGCGCGTGGCGTAGCCAAGGCCGGCGAACCCCTCGGACTGCGCCCACGAATTCATGTCGTCGAAGAACTTGCGGCTCTTGTCCGCCGTGTTCGGCGCCGGGATCGCGCGCACCACGTCGCCGCTTTCCACGATCGAGGCGAAGCGGCCGAAGCCCGACCCCTTGAAGTGATCGGACACGTCGGAGATCAGGATCGGGTTGCGCAGGTCCGGCTTGTCGTTGCCGTATTTCAGCATCGATTCCCGGTAGGGGATTCGGCGGAACGGCAGCGGCGACACCTGCCGGCCCTTGCCCTCGAAATCGGCGAACTCCTCGAAGATGCCGTGCAGCACCGGCTCGATCGCGGCGAACACGTCTTCCTGCGTCACGAAGCTCATCTCGAAATCGAGCTGGTAGAATTCGCCCGGGCTACGATCGGCGCGCGCATCCTCGTCGCGGAAGCAGGGGGCGATCTGGAAATAGCGGTCGAACCCGGCGACCATCAGCAGCTGCTTGAACATCTGCGGCGCCTGCGGCAGCGCGTAGAATTTGCCCGGATGCACCCGGCTCGGCACCAGATAGTCGCGCGCGCCCTCGGGGCTGCTGGCGGTCAGGATCGGCGTCTGGAACTCGGTAAAGCCCTGGTCGATCATCCGGCGGCGCACGCTGGCGATCACGTTCGACCGCAGCATGATGTTCTTGTGGGTCCGCTCGCGCCGCAGATCGAGGAAGCGGTAACGCAGGCGGATATCCTCGGGATATTCGGCCTCGCCCGCCACCGGCAGCGGCAGCTCCTGCGCGGCGGACTGCACCGTCACCTCGCGGGCGAACACCTCGATCGCGCCGGTGGCCAGGTTGGGGTTGGTCGTGCCGTCGGCCCGCGCCTTCACCACGCCGTCGATCGTCACCACCGATTCGACCCGCAACCCCTCCAGCAGCGGCAGCGCGGGCGAGTCCGCATCCGCCACGATCTGCGTCAGCCCGTAATGGTCGCGCAGATCGACGAACAGCACGCCGCCATGATCGCGCTTGCGGTGCACCCAGCCGGACAGGCGGACGGTCTCGCCGACATCGGCGGCGCCGAGCTGGGCGCAGGTGTGCGAACGATAGGCGTGCATGGGGAGATCAACTTCTCATAGAAAGTGGCAGGCGCCGCGCTTCGCCCCCTCCACCTTGCTTTGTCAAGGCGGCCCCGCCCCGCTATGGGGGCGGAATGAAGATTCACCCCCTCGTCACAGACACGCAGACCCTCGCCGCCCTGTGCGATCGCCTCGCGCGATCGCCGTTCGTCACGGTCGATACCGAATTCATGCGCGAGAACACCTATTACCCCGATCTCTGCCTGATCCAGATCGCCGACGACAAGGAAGCCGCCGCGATCGATCCCAAGGCCAAGGGGCTGAGCCTGAAGCCGCTGCTCGACCTGCTGGTCGAGAACCGGGAAGTGCTCAAGATCTTCCACGCCGGCGGGCAGGATCTGGAGATCGTCCACAACCTGACCGGCAAGACGCCCTATCCGCTGTTCGATACGCAGGTGGCCGCGATGGCGCTCGGCATGGGCGAGCAGGTCGGCTACTCGAACCTCGTGGAGAGCATGATCGGGGTGAAGCTGGACAAGGGCGCCCGCTTCACCGACTGGGCGCGCCGTCCGCTGGACGCACGCCAGATCGACTATGCGATCGGCGACGTGACGCATCTTTCCACCATCTTCCCCAAGATGCTCGACAAGCTGCGCCGCACCGGACGCGGCGAGTGGCTGGATACCGAGATGGAGCGGCTCGGCGATGCCGCCAGCTACCTCAACATCCCCGACCTGGCGTGGACGCGGATCAAGGTTTCCAGCCGCAAGGCCGATGTGCTCGGCCGGCTCAAGGCGCTGGGCGCGTGGCGCGAGCATGAGGCGCAGGGCAAGAACCTGCCGCGCGGCCGTATCGTGAAGGACGAGACGCTGGCCGACATCGCCAGCCATCCGCCCAAGACGCAGGCCGATCTGGCAAAGGTGCGCGGGCTGTCGCCGAACTGGGCCGGCAACGATATCGGCGGCCGGCTGATGGCCGCGCTCGAGGCCGCGCAGCCGCTGCCGGACGAGGAGATGCCCGTCCGCGACGATCGCCGGCCGGGGCTGGGCAAGGAAAGCGCGCTGATCGCCGACCTGCTGAAACTGCTGCTCAAGATCCGCGCGCGCGAGGCCGACGTCGCCCCCCGCCTGATCGCCCGCAGCGAGGAGCTGGAGGCGATCGCCGCCGGGGTCCGCACCGGACTCACCCTGCTGTCCGGCTGGCGCTACGACGTGTTCGGCAAGGATGCGATCGCGCTGGTGGAGGGCCGCACGGCGTTCAGCGTACGCAACGGCAAGCTGCTGATGTCCGAGATTTCGGGCGAATGATGCGCCTGCTCCCCCTGCTCGGCGCCACCGCGCTGCTGGCCGGCTGTGCCGCCGGCGCGGGCGATCCGCCCGATCCCAACG
>NZ_VNIM01000117.1 GCF_007785815.1 Alterirhizorhabdus solaris
GTGTCGGGTTCACCGGGCGGTGGGGGCGCCTTGGCGGGGTCGTGGGTCTTGTCGGTCATGCAGTGGTCCTCCTGCGATCCTCGGCCTGCGGGTTTCAACCCTCTGGTGCCGCTGCCGTTCCTGCCCGATGGAACCGGGCGCATCGCGCGGGGTTTGATCGGCCATGGCCGAACCCTCGCTTGCCGCCGATCGTCCGACCGCGCCCGCCGGCAGCGCACCCGTCCGTCGCGATCCGGGGAGTGTCGCGATCGCGGCCGTCGCCTCGGTGCTGGCGGTGATCGTCGGGCTGATGGTGCTGATATGGCTGGTGCTGTTCATCACCAAGGGACGCTTCCTGAAGCCCACCTTCGAGAAATTCGCCAGCCGCGCGACCGAACGGCAGGTTCGCGTGGCGGGCGAATTCCAGCTCTACTTCAACCCGATCGACATCAAGTTCGTGGCGGACGGGCTGACCGTATCGAACCCGGCATGGGCGCCGCGCCCCGACTTCTTCGCCTCGAAGCATATCGAGACGCGGGTGCGCACCTTCCCGCTGATCTTCGGCAAGCGCCGCGCCGAGTTCCTCGTGCTCGACGGCGGGCAGGTGGATGCCGAATGGGATGCCAGGCGCCGTAACACCTGGACGTTCGGCGACCCCAACGTGAAGGGCAAGCCGTTCCAGTGGCCGGTGATCGAACGGGCGATCGTGACCGGCACGCAGGCGCGCTACGTCGATCCGCAACTGCAGATCGTCACCGACGTGAAGGTTGACACGATCCGCGCCGGCGGCACCACCATCACCGACAACCGCATCAACTTCACCGGCGACGGCACCTTGCGCGGCAAGCGGTTCGTGATGAACGGCGGCATCCTGTCGCCGAACAGCACCGTGACCTTCGGGCGCACCAAGCTGGTGCTGCACGCACAGTCAGGCCCCACCCTGCTCGATCTGAACGGCGTGCTGCCGGCCGCCACGCAGATCCAGGGATCGGATCTGAACCTCACCGTACGCGGGCCGAACCTGCGACTGCTGTTCGACTTCCTCGGCGTGGCGGTGCCCGATACGCGGCGTTACCGTTTCAACTCGAAGCTCACCAAGGCGGGTGGCGAGTGGCGCTTCACCCGGCTCGGCGGTTTCTTCGGCGACAGCGATCTTGCCGGCAAGATGACGATTTCGCTGCCGAACGACCGGGTGCTGATCGTGGCGGATATCGCCTCCAAATCGGTCGACATGATCGATGTCGGGCCATTCGTCGGCTACAGCCCCGCCCGGCTCGATGCGCAGGGCAAGAGCGGCACGATCACGCGGGTGAACGGCACGCCGCGCCTGTTGCCCGATGCGCCGCTACGCGCCGATGCGCTCTCGGTGTTCGATGCGAAGGTCGACTATAAGGTCACGCGCATCCGGGCAGACAATCTGCCCATCTCGGACGTGGCGCTGAAGCTCGACCTTGATCGTGGGCTCCTCAAGCTGTCGCCGCTGACGATGAATTTCTCGGGCGGCGCGCTCTCCTCCGACATCGTGATCGATTCGCGGCAGAAGCCGGTGTTCACCGATTACGACATCCGCCTCGCCACCACGCCGATGGGCAAGCTGCTCAAGGGCTTCGGCGTCGAGGAATCGGGCACCACCGGCGCGGTGCGGGCGCGGGTGAAGATGAGCGGCCGCGGCGACACCGTGCATGATTCGCTGGCCGCCTCGAATGGTCGCATCGCGATCGTGCTGCCCAAGGGCACGTTCTGGACGCGCAACATCCAGCTGGCCGAGTTCGACGTCGGTACGTTCGTCCAGAAGATGTTTCAGGACAAATTGAAGAAGCCGGTGGAGATCAACTGCGGCCTGATCGGCTTCACCGTGCGCAACGGCATCGCGGCGGCCGACCCAATCCTGATCGACACCGAGAAGAACGTGATGACCGCGACCGGCGGTTTTAGCTTCAAGGACGAGTCGCTCGATATCCGCTTTCGCGCCGATGCCAAGAAGTTCAGCGTGTTTTCCGGCCAGTCCCCGGTGGGGATCAACGGCCACTTCGCCGCCCCCGGCATCCAGATCATCACGCCCGAGTTGCTGGCACGCGGCGGCGCGGCGGTTGCGCTGGGGCTGGTGGCCAGCCCGGTAGGCGCGGTGCTGGCGTTCGTCGATCCGGGCGACGCCAAGAGTGCTGCGTGCGGCCCGGTGCTGGCGGGCGCCCGTGCCGGCGCGCAGAAGACCGTCGATGGCGATGCGCGCAAGGACGTGGGCAACGGCAAGGCGGGGTCAGGCGCCAAGAAGGAGCGGAAGAAGTTTCTCGGTATCTTCTGATGCCGACGGCCCTGTGATCGGTCAGCTCAGCAGCCCAAGCACCTCGTTCAGCATCGCCACGTCGCCCGTGGCCACCACCCGGCCGTCGCTGTCGGCGGTCAGCGGGTTGCCCCGCCAATCGCGCATCGCGCCGCCGGCCCCCTCCACCACCGGCACTAGCGCGGCCAGATCGTAGAGTTGCAGCCCCGCCTCCACCACCAGATCGAGGTGGCCGGAGGCAAGCAGCGCATAGTTGTAGCAGTCGCCGCCCCACAAGGTATCGCGCGCGCGCGCCCGGACACGATCGAACGTCGCCGCCTCGTCGGGGGAGAACAGGGTCGGCCCGGTGGTGGCGAGGTGGGCGGCGGCCAGCGTGGCGCAGGCGCGGGTGCGGGCGGGCGCACCGTTCAGCATGGTCGGGCGGCCGGTGGCACCCAGCCAGCGTTCGCGCGCGATCGGCTGGTCGATCACCCCCAGCACCGGCCGCCCGCCCTCCAGCAACGCGATCAGCGTGCCGAAGATCGGCCGCCCGGCGATGAAGCTGCGCGTCCCGTCGATCGGATCGAGCACCCACACGCGCTCCGCCCCCTCGCGCACCGTGCCATATTCCTCGCCGACGATGCCGTCGCCCGGCCGTTCCGCCTCCAGGATCGTGCGGATCGCGGCCTCGGCGGCGCGGTCGGCCTGCGTGACGGGGGAGGCGTCGGCCTTGGTCTCCATCGTGAAGGCGGCGCGGAAGAACGGGCGGATCGCGGCGCCGGCGGCATCGGCGAGGCGCCGGGCAAGGGCGATATCGGCATCGGGGCTGTGGCTCATGCTGGCGTCATCGCGTCGTGGGGCGCAGACTGCAAGCGCCAGCGGACAAGGAGTCGTCGATGCCCGTCCACCATGCCCTGATCCCCTGCCTGCGCTATGCCGATGCGCCGGCCGCGATCGACTTCCTGTGCCGCGCCTTCGGGTTCACGGCGCAGGCGGTGCACGTCGATCCGGCCGATCCCGCCATCGTCCACCACGCGCAACTGCTGCTGGACGGCAATATGGTGATGCTGGGCAGCGACCGGCCGGGCGCGGTGAAGCAGCGGTACGGCTGGAGGACGCCGGGCGAGGCGGGCGGCATCACGATGTGCGTCTATGCCGTGATCGCCGATCCGGACGCGCACGCTGCCCGTGCGGCGGCGGCGGGCGCGGAGATCATCATGCCGCCGCACGACAACGAGGGCTATCCGGGCCGTGGCTACGATGCGCGCGACCCGGAGGGCAATGTGTGGACGTTCGGCAGCTACGATCCGTGGGCGGAGGGGTGACCGCCACGGGGGGAAGGACGCAAAGTCGGTTCCCAACCGTTCATCCCGGGAAACGGACCGGGCGGTCATAACCGGCAACCCGGCTTCCGCCCGGATCGGGATGGGCGGCTTTCAGAGGATGCAGGCCCGTCTCCGGTCGTCCGACCCTATCCGGCCCCACCCGTATCGAGGTGGTCGGCGAATTCGGCCAGCACCGCCTCGTACAGCGCCTTCTTGAACGGCACGATCAGATGCGGCAGCTCCGCCGGTTCGGCCCATCGCCATGCGCGGAACTCGGGGTGGGGGGTGTCGAGGTTCACGTCCGCATCGGTGCCTAAGAAGCGCAGCAGGAACCAGACCTGCCGTTGCCCGCGATAGCGCCCCTTCCACATCCTGCCGGCCAGATCTGCGGGCAGATCGTAGAGCAGCTCGCCCCGCGACCGGGCGACCACCGAAACCAGCGCGGGCGGGATGCCGGTCTCCTCCTCCAGTTCGCGCAAGGCCCCGGCCTCGGCATCCTCGCCCGGGTCCAGCCCGCCCTGCGGCATCTGCCATGCCTCCAGCGTGGTATCGATGCGCTGGGCGACGAACACCTTGCCCGCCTCGTTCAGCAGCATCACCCCGGCGGCGGGGCGGTAGGGCAGCGTCTCGATCGCGCTCATGCCGCCTGCACCATCGCGGCGGTGGCGGCGGCTTCCCCGACGATCGCCTTCAGCGCCACCAGCGCGCCGGCGATGTCCCCTTGCGACGAGGGAATGGCCTTGCGCATGTTGCAGAAGCCGTGGATCGTGCCCACCGCCTCGCGGAACACCACCGGCACGCCGGCGGCCGCAAGCGCCGCGACATAGGCGCGCCCCTCGTCGCGGATCGGGTCCAGCCCGGCGGTCAGCACCAGCGCGGGCGGCAGGCCGGCAAGGTCGCCCAGCGTCGGCACCGCGCGCCAGTGGTCATAGTCGGCGGCATAGGCATCGCCGAAGAAGCGCAGGCTCTCCTCGGTGAGGAAATGGTCGGCCTTGTACCGCTCGAACGAGGGAAATTCCGTGGCCCGGCCCAGCGACGGATAGATCGGGAACTGCGCGAGCACCGGCACCGCCGCCGGCCGGTCGCGCAGCGCCATCGCCGTCACGATCGTCATCGTGCCGCCCGCGCTGTCGCCCGCCAGCACGAGGCCCGATACGCCGCGGCCGAGAAAGCCCGGCGTCTCGGCGACATGGCGGGCGGCCGCCTCGCAATCGTCCGGCGCCGCCGGCCACGGGGTCTCCGGGGCGAGCCGGTAATCGACCGCCACCACCGGCAGATCGAGCAGGCGGGCGAACTCGGCGCACAGCGGCTCGTGGCTGTCGAGATCGCCGATCACGAAGCCGCCGCCGTGGAAGAAGACCATCACCGGCCCCGGCGCCCGGGTCTCGCGCGCGTCGTACAGCCGGGCGCGGATCGTGCCGTGGTCGGCGGGGACGGCCAGATCGCGGATTACCGCCAGTTCACCCACCGGCGCATCGGCCACGTCGCGCATCGCGCGGAACATGGCGCGCGATGCCTCGGGCGGCAGCTCGTGGCCTCTCGGGCCGGGCAGGGCGTTCACGTAATCGAGAAACCGGCGGACGTCGGGGCGGATCGGGTCGGTCATCAGGCTTTCCTTAGGTTCTCCGTCATCCCGGCGAACGCCGGTATGACGGAGGGCACGGGATGGCGCGGGAGGGAGCGACGATCCCTCATCCCCCCAGTGCCTCGGCCATCTCGGCCAGTTCCAGCCAGCGCATCTCCGCCTCGTCCTTGCGCGCGCGCGCGGCATCGATCGCGGCGGTCAGTTCGGCGAAGCGGGCGGGGTTCTTCACGTACAGCGCGGGGTCGGCCAGCGCCGCCTCGTCGCGGGCGATGCCGGCCTCGATCGTCTCGATCTCCCTGGGCAACAGCTCCAGATCGCGCTGGTCCTTGTAGCTCAGTTTGGTGCGTGGCTTTTGCGCCGTGCCCGATGCCCCGGTTGACGCGCGGGCGGCGGCGGGCTTGCGCGCCGCCTCGGCCCGCTGTGCGCGCTGGCGCTGCCACTCCTCATAGCCGCCCGCCACGACATCGACCCGGCCCGATCCGTCCAGCCCCAGCGTGACGGTCACCGTCCGGTCGAGGAAGTCGCGATCATGGCTCACGATCAGCACGGTGCCGTCATAGTCGGCGATCACCTCCTGCAACAGGTCGAGCGTCTCGAGGTCGAGATCGTTGGTCGGCTCGTCCAGCACCAGCAGGTTGGAGGGGCGGGCGAATTCGCGCGCCAGCAGCAGGCGCGATCGCTCGCCGCCGGAAAGCGGGCCGATCTTCGCGTCGGTCATGTTCGGATCGAACAGGAATTCCTTGAGATAGCCCTGGATGTGCTTCTTGGCGCCCTGCACCTCGATCCATTCACCGCCGTCGGCCAGCACCTCGCGCACCGTCTTCTCCGGCGCCATCAGGCTGCGCTGCTGGTCGATGATCGTCGCCTCCAGCGTCTTGGCCAGCCGCACGCTGCCCTCGTCGGGCGCAAGCTCGCCGGTGAGCAGTTTCAGCAGGGTGGATTTGCCCGCCCCGTTCGCGCCGACGATGCCGATGCGATCCCGCCGGGTGACGCGCAGCGAGAAATCGCGGATCACCTCGCGCCCGGCATCGCCGGTGCCGAACCGCTTGCTGACGTTCTTCGCCTCGATCACCACCTTGCTGCGCGCGTCGTCGCTGCTGATGCTGATCGCGGCGGTGCCCTGCGGCCCCATCATCGAGGCACGCTCGGCGCGCATCTCGTGCAGCTTGGTCAGCCGGCCCTGATTGCGCTTGCGCCGCCCGGTCACGCCGCGCTGGAGCCAGTGCTCCTCCAGCTTCAGCCGCGCATCCAGCCGCTCGGCGTTGCGCTGCTCGTCCTCATACACCTTGTCGGTCCACGCCTCGAACCCGCCGAAGCCGATCTCGGCGCGCCGCACCGCCCCGCGGTCGAGCCACAAGGTCTGCCGGGTCAGCCGGGTGAGGAAGGCGCGATCGTGGCTGATCGCGACGAACGCGCCGTTGAACCGGGCGAGCCAGCCTTCCAGCCAGTCGATCGCGGCGATGTCGAGGTGGTTGGTCGGCTCGTCCAGCAGCAGCACGTCCGGTTCCATCGCCAGCGCGCGGGCGATGGCGGCGCGGCGGCGCTCGCCGCCCGAGGCGGTGGTGGCGTCGCGCGACAGGTCGATCCCCATCTGCGTGGCGATCGCCTCCACCTCGTGCGGGGCGGGGGCATCGGCACCGGCCAGCGCATAGTCGCGCAGGGTGGCGTGGCCCTTCATCGAGGGTTCCTGCTCCAGCAGGATCACGCGCGCGCCGGGCACGATCGTGCGGCGGCCCTCGTCACAGTCGATGGTGCCTGCCAGCAGCTTCAGCAGCGTCGTCTTGCCGGCGCCGTTGCGACCGATCAGCGCCAGCCGGTCCTTCGGCTGGATGTAGATGTCGAGGTGGCGGAACAGCCAGCCGGTCCCCTGGACGAGGCCGAGATTTTCGTAGGCGAGGACGGGTGCGGACATGATGCAACTATGGCTGGAGAAGCGGGGGAACGGCTATTCATCGCCTATTCAATGCCCGGCCCCTATGCCACAAGCCCATGCCGATGAAGAAATTTCTCCTCTCCGCGCTGGCGGGCACGATTCTGCTCGGCGCCGCCGCCCCGGCGCTGGCCGATGGCCGTCGGCGCGATCAGGATGCTGCCTATCAGGCGACGCAGAGCGGGCAGGTTCGTCCCTTGCGCGAGATCGAGGCGCGGGTGCTGCCGCGCATGGCCGGGGCAAGCTACCTCGGGCCGGAGTATGATTCCGATACCGCGCGTTACCGGCTCAAGTTCATGCGCGGCGGATCGGTGATCTGGGTGGACGTGGACGGGCGTACCGGCGCGGTGCTGGGGCGCTCGGGCAACTGAGCGGCCGGCTTGCCGAACCGGCGACGGGAATAGCATAGGCATATCGTCGGCGCTCGCCGGCGGACACAGGCTTGAAAGGCTCAGGATGCGCGTATTGATCGTCGAGGACGAGCCCAATCTCGGCCGCCAGCTGCGCGCCACGCTGGAGGGTGCCGGCTATGCGATCGATCTGGCGACCGATGGCGAGGACGGCCACTACCTCGGCTCCACCGAGAATTACGACGCGATCCTGCTCGATCTCGGCCTGCCGGAGGTGGACGGGCTGACCGTGCTGGACCGCTGGCGCAAGGAGGGCAAGGAGACGCCCGTGCTGGTGCTGACGGCGCGCGATAGCTGGTCCGACAAGGTGGCGGGCCTCGATGCCGGCGCCGACGACTATCTCGCCAAGCCGTTCCAGACGGAGGAGCTGATCGCCCGCCTGCGCGCGCTGATCCGCCGCGCCTCGGGCAACGCCTCGTCCGAGCTCACCGCCGGCGACGTGCGGCTCGACACCCGTTCGGGCAAGGTGACGCTGGCGGGCGAGCCGGTGAAGCTGACCGCGCAGGAATACAAGCTGCTCAGCTACCTGCTTCACCACAAGGGCAAGGTCATCAGCCGGACCGAGCTGATCGAGCATATCTACGACCAGGATTTCGACCGTGATTCGAACACGATCGAGGTGTTCGTCACGCGCATCCGCAAGAAGCTGGGGCCGGACGTCATCACCACCATTCGCGGCCTGGGCTACAGCCTGGACGATCCGGCCGGCTGACGGCGGAACCCCCGGCATGAGCGGCGACGCCCCCAGACCCGCCCCCGGCGAGGAACGCTGGCCGCAGATGGTGGCCAACTGGTTCCGCCTGATGACCTTTCGCCGCATGCGGGTGGGCCGCAACGCCGGCGCCACGCGCGGCGCCAGCACCGGCTCGCTCACCCGGCGGATCATCGGGGTCGCGGCGCTGTGGATCCTCGTGCTGCTGCTGGGCGGCGGGCTGGGGCTGGACCGGGTGCTGCGCGCCGCGATCACGCGCAACTTCGACGCGCAGCTCGAATATGTGCTGACCGCGATGATCGCCTCGGCCGAGATCGGCCCGGACGGCGAGGTGCGGTTCAACCGCCCGCTCGGCGACCAGCGCTTCCTCGAGCCTTACTCCGGCCTCTACTGGCAGGTGTCCGGGCGCGGGTTCGATCCGTTCCGTTCGCGCTCGCTGTGGGATCGCGCGCTGACGGTGAATACCGCGCACCGTGATCGCGCGATCCATGTGTACGACAGCAAGGAGTTTCCGCAGGATCCGCTGCGCGTGCTGGAACGCGACATCCGTCTGCCTGATTCCGGCGTCGACTGGCGTTTCCAGGTGGCGCAGAGCCGCGCCGGGCTGAACGAGCAGATCGCCATCCTGCGCCGCACGCTGGTGCGCTCGTTCGCCGCCCTCGGCCTCGGCCTCATCATCATGTCGGCGTTGCAGGCCACCTACGGGCTGTGGCCGCTGCGCAAGATCCGGCGGGAGATCAGCGCCGTCCGCACCGGCCACATCTCCCGCGTGGACGAGCGGCTGCCCGACGAGATCGCGCCGATGGTGGAGGAGCTGAACGACCTGCTGGCGCACAACGAGAAGCAGGCCGACGAGGCGCGCCGCCACGCGGGCAACCTGGCCCACGCGCTCAAGACTCCGCTCACCGTCATCATGAACGAGGCGACCGGCGACAGCGACGACCTGAAGGCGACCGTGATCCGCGAGGCGACGACGATGCGCCGGCAGGTGGATCACCACCTCGCCCGCGCCCGCGCGGTGGGCCGGCGCGGCAGCGCGCAGAGCCGGTCGGAGGTATGGCCCTCGCTCAAGGCGGTGGAGCGTGCCGTCTCGCGCCTGTACCGGCAGGTGACGATCGACCTGGCCGGCGACAAGGAAGCCGCCGTCCACGTCGAGCGGCAGGACCTCGACGAGATGCTGGGCAACCTGATCGAGAACGCCGCCAAATACGGGCAGGGCCGCGTGTTCGTGACGGTGTCGCGCGAGGCCGGCTTCGTCGAGATCGAGGTGGAGGACGACGGCCCCGGCATCCCCGCCACCCAGCGCAACACCCTGTTCGAGCGCGGCGCGCGGCTGGATACCGGCAAGCCCGGCACCGGCCTCGGCCTCGCCATCGTCCGCGATGTGTCCGAGATCTACGAAGGCACCGTCAGCCTCGAGGAAAGCGAGGACCTGGGCGGGCTGAACGCGCGGTTGCGGCTGCCGATCGCGCCTTGAGCGGTCACACGATAACTGTTGCGCGTCATGAAACGATACACGATGCTCATGCGGGGTTAATGGCGGGAGACTAACCGCGATGGCCTCTTGCCGAACGGACGAATGTGCCATGGAGAGTCTGCCCGCCACCCCGACCCCCGGTCTGCCGGGCGTGCGCTATCGCGTGGCTTTCCTGTTCAACGCGCAGTTACACCAGTTGATGCACGGGCTGACCACCGCCATCGCGCTGGCCGCCGACCCCGCCTTCGACGTGCATGTGATCGGCGCGAGCCGGGCGCATCTGGACTGTGCCGGGGCGATGATCGCGCGTGCCGGCGGCGCCCCGATCACGCTGTCGCGGGCCGGATCGGACATGCTCGATGCGATCGCGCGGGCGGCGCGCGGCGCGGTGCCGCTGAAGCTGGCGCGGCTGGCCGGGCAGTTGCGCCACCTCGCCGGGTTCGATGCGATCGCGCTGCCGGAACGCACCTCGATCCTGCTCCGCCGGCTGGGTGTCACCGGCCCGCGCTACATCCACCTCGATCATGGCGCGGGCGATCGGGCGGTCGGCTTCGATCCGCGGATCAAGCTGTTCGACTTCGTGCTGCTGCCCGGCCACAAGACCCGGGGGCGGATGCTGCGCGAGGGTTATCTTCGGCCGGGCGCCCATGCCGTGGTCGGCTATCCCAAATATGACGCGGTCGATCTGATGCGCGATCCGGCGTGGAGCCCGTTCGCCGACGCGCGGCCGGTGGTGCTCTACAATCCGCATTTCTCGTCGCTCGGCTCGTGGCACCGGATGGGGCGAGCCGTGCTGGAGGCGTTCGCCGCGCAGGACCGGTACAACCTCGTCTTCGCGCCCCACGTCCGCCTGTTCGACGATCCGGCGCGACGCGCGGCGGCCGAGGCGGATCTGGCGGTGTTCGCCGGGCATCCGCGCATCCATCTCGATCTCGGCAGCGATCGGTCGGTGGACATGAGCTATCCGATGCTGGCCGACGTCTATCTCGGCGACGTCAGCAGCCAGGTGTACGAATTCCTGCGCACGCCGCGCCCGTGCGTGTTCCTCGACGGGCAGGCGCGCGCGTGGGAGGCGGACGAGAATTACGCGCACTGGCGCTTCGGCCCGGTACTGGACGGCGTGCCGGACGGGGCGGGCGGCCTGATCGACGCGATCGACGCCGCTCGTGCCGGCCATGAAGACTACCGCGCGGCGCAGCAGGCGGGATTTGCCGAAACCTTCGACCTGACCGACGAACCGTCCTCCGTCCGCGCCGCGCGCGCGATCGCCACCTTCCTGCGGTTCGATGCGGTGGCGTCCCCCGCGGAGGGGGGCGCCACCGCATCGAACCGCAGGAAGG